>DAIOVD010000005.1:13328-53629 GCA_036759185.1 Catalimonadaceae bacterium
TGCAAATCCGGGAACTACTTTCGTTTTTCAACCAATGGGCTCCGTTTCAACTGGCCGAAGATTACGACAATGTGGGCTTACTGGTTGGAAAACCAGGGACCGAAATCAGTGGAATTCTGGTTTCATTGGATGCGACCGAAGAAGTGGTGGATGAAGCAATTGCCCGGCACTGCAATGTGGTGGTAAGTCACCATCCAATTCTTTTCAAAGGACTGAAAAAACTGAACGGACAGAATTATGTGGCCCGATGTGTGGAAAAAGCCATCCGCCACAACCTAGCCTTGATTGCGGTCCACACCAACCTGGACCATATTCAGACAGGAGTGAACCAGATGATCGCCCGAAGGCTGGGACTTGAAAGCACCCGGATTCTTCGTCCGTTGAAAAAGCAGCTGATGAAACTGGAATACTACGTGCCTCTCTCCCACCACGAACCGGTTCTGGAGGCCGTCCATAAAGCCGGGGCCGGAAACATTGGGATGTATAGTGGCTACAGCTTTTCATCATCCGGAAAAGGACGTTTTTTCCCCGGAGAAGGTTCCAATCCTTTTTTGGGCACACCCGGAAAAGCCGAAGAAGCGGAGGAAGTAAAAGTGGAACTGATCCTACCGGAACACTGCTCAAAGAGTGTGTTGTTGGCTTTGAAAAACAGCCATCCGTATGAAGAAGTGGCCTTTTTCCTGACCCCGGTTGAAAATGAGTGGCAGAATGCAGGTGCCGGAATGATCGGTCGATTGTCTGACCCGATGACGCAGGCAGATTGGATTGCCCATCTGAAAGTCCAGCTGGGTGTATCAGTGGTGAAATATACGCGGCCGGTGACAGATCTGATTCAGACGGTTGCGGTTTGCGGCGGGTCCGGATTTTTTCTATTGGGAGATGCCAAAGCGGCCGGGGCTGATGTTTTCGTGACCGCCGATGTGAAGTATCACGAGTTCTTTGATGCCGAAGACCAGATTCAATTGATGGATGTGGGACATTTTGAGTCAGAACAATTCACTTCTTCGCTGATAATCGAAAAATTGTCAATACAATTTCCTAATATTGCGGTCCTTTTATCGGAAACGAAGACAAATCCAGTTTTCTACGCTTAAATTACATTCATGGAAAGTACTGTTTCTCAGAAACTTGACGCCCTTCTGGCTCTCCAGAAGATCGACTCTCAAATAGACGAACTAATCAAAATCAGAGGAGATCTCCCCGAAGAAGTTCGGGATCTGGAAGATGAGCTTGCCGGTTACGAGACCCGTATCGGAAAATTCAAATCCGAAATCGACGAATTGGTTCAGGAAGTAGGAAAAGGAAAAGCCGGAATCAAGGAAGCTGAGAAACTGATTAAGAAATATCAGGAGCAGCAAAACAACGTTCGGAACAACCGGGAATTTGAAGCGATTTCGAAAGAGATCGAATCTCAGGAACTCGATATTCAGTTGTTTGAGAAAAAGAACAAGGAAACTCTGTTCAAAATCGAAAAGAAAAATATCGAGATTGCCGACATCGAAACCCGTATGAACGGGCGGAAAGGCGATCTGGAGGCCAAAAAATCAGAGCTGGATTCCATCATTGCCGAAAGCACAGAAGACGAGAAAAAGCTTCGTGATGTTCGGGTTGAAGCGGTTGGAAAAATTGAAGACCGCCTTATGTACAGCTACAACCGGATCCGTCAGAATTCCATCAACGGACTGGCAGTAGTAAAGGTTCGTCGTGGAGCTTGCGGTGGTTGTTTCAACCAGGTTCCGCCTCAGCGTCAGGCTGATATCCGGGAGAAAAAGAAAATCATCGTGTGTGAACACTGCGGAAGAGTACTTGCCGATGTGGAGGTAATTGAAGAAGCTGCTACTGGCAAAGTGAAGTAGTTAACCTGATACCATAAAAAAACCCACGTCAAAAGCGTGGGTTTTTTTATGACCATTCCAGTTCCCAAAATTGTCTCTTACCCTATTTGAGTTTTGACATCCCTCCGTCAACTGTAAGGCATTGACCTGTAATCCAGGAGGCTCCGTCTGATAAAAAGAATCGGGCTGCCGAAGCCATATCATCAACAGAACCAACTCTTTGCAAAGGATGCCGTTTGCCAGCGGCTTCCAGTTTCTCGGGTGTGTTGAGCAAAGCAGAGGCGAGAGGTGTGTCTGTAAGCGATGGAGCCACCACATTGACACGGATTTTGGATGGCGCCAGTTCCGATGCCAGTGACAGTGCCAATCCTTCAAGTGCACCTTTGGCCGAAGAAATGCTGGCATGGAAACCCAACCCGATTTTTGTTGCTACTGTACTGAAAACAACCACCGAGCTTCCATCTGCTTTCTTCAGACGGGGTAGAATGGCCTGCATACATTGCACAAAACCCAGTACGTTCACCTGAAAATCATGTTGAAAATCAGTTGCCGACAACCGGTGAAAAGGCTTGAGGAGGATGGTTCCGGGCAAGTAGACCATTCCATCAAAAACATCGGGCCAGTCAGACGGAATCGTAAAAGGCTCCATTGCAGTCGCATCCCAGGTAACATGGCCCGCCGAATCAACAGGACTCCGTCCGGCTGTAAAAACCTTGCAGCCATCCGCCACTAACATTTCGAGTAATTTTTGGCCAATACCAGAGGAGGCCCCGATCAGGAGAACATTTTTTTGTCGCATGAAATAGGTGTTTTAGAAAGTTTATCCTTTCTGATAAATGTGTCGCAGGAATTCTTCCCTTGTCGGAATCTCCTTAAACTTACCCAGATAGGTTGCTGTTACGGTTGAGCTGGTCGTATCTTCCACACCTCTTGAGCTTACACACAGATGGCGGGCATCGATCACGACGGCCACATCTTCTGTTGCCAGAACTTCTTTCAGGTAATTGGCGATCTGAACAGTCAGACGCTCCTGTACCTGCGGCCGCTTGGAGAAAAACTCCACAATCCGGTTGATCTTGCTGAGTCCAATCACTTTTCCATTGCTGATGTATCCCACGTGGGCCTTCCCCACAATAGGAACAAAGTGGTGCTCGCAATTGCTGTATAAGGTGATATCACGTTCGATCAACATCTGATCGTATTGATATTTATTTTCAAACAGCGCCACTTTCGGAGCATTAGCGGGATTGAGACCTTTGAAAATTTCCTTCACGTACATTTTGGCCACCCGGTGTGGTGTGCCTTTGAGGCTGTCGTCGTTGAGATCTAGGCCGAGTACGTTCATGATTTCAGCAAACTTCTTTTCAATCAGTTCAATCTTGGTCTCATCATCGAGATCGAATGCTCCTTCCCTCATCGGGGTGTCGAAGGAGGTAAAAAGGTGGGCATCGCCTATTTCGTCCATTGTAAATCCTGCCAGAGGGTTCACCTCGAGTATCTTATCCATTTGCTGGGTATCGTACAAAGTTTCGTTCCGTTTCATATAAAGTGATGGCTAAATCAAGTTTCATGTCTATTTTTTCTCTGAGAATATTCCAGATAACAACGGCTATGTTTTCGGCTGTGGGATTCAAAGATTGGAATTCTTTGATTTCTTCGTTGATATTTCTGTGATCAAATACGTCAAGAACGAATTCTTTCATCAAATCACTCAACTCTTTTGTGTCGATCACAAACCCTGTTTCCGGATCAATATCACCAGTTACTTCCGCCACTACTTCGTAGTTGTGTCCGTGATAGAAAGGGTTGTTGCATTTTCCGAAAACCTGTTGGTTTCGCTCTTCTGACCAGGCAGGATTGTGAAGCCGGTGAGCCGCATTGAAATGTTCCTTTCTAAAAACCGATATTCTCATTTATTGTTAAGACCCTGAATCGTGTAATTTGTTTAATGTTTTTGATATTTTGCTAAACATGTCCAAAAAACAAATGGACTTGATTATTGTACAAAAATTGAGCTAAAATTGCATTTCCGCCGGATACCCTGACATGAATAAATTGAATAGTCCGGCACATGCCGAGATTCTGCCAAATTGACCCGGAATAATGATTCCTTTCCTTCAAGCAATTTTACATAAAAACAATGGCAAAGTATTCGCCACAGAGACCATTGGACAGGTTATTCTTGTTATGGTTATCATTTTGAATTCCACAATTTCCCTGGAGGCCCAAACCACTGATACGACAAGAATCCATGCCTGTCGTAATTTTTTCAACCTCACCGCTACTCTCACAAAACCCATTTTCAGTACAACCATCGCGAATCTGGATGACAACCTTAAATTGAAATACAGAACTGTAAATCCACTTCGGTTTGGGCTTGCTTTTGACTATCGCTGGTTTGGGGTTGAAGTTTCATCTCAGATACCCACGACCAAATCTCAGGATGTCCGGAAAGGGAAGACGCAGAGCACATCGTTCCGTTTTACCATTAACAGTCGTAAATTTTCTGTTTTATCACAGTATCAGGATTACCGGGGGTTTTACCTGGATGACAATAAATTCATCTACAATCCGTTTGCAACCGACAATCCGCTTCCGAAGCGGCCAGATCTGATCAATAAGATGGTACATCTGAATGGATTTTACTATTTCAATCACCGTCATTACAGCAATCCGGCTGCGGCAGGCCAATACGAAAGGCAAATCCGCAGTGGAGGATCTCCAATGATTGGCATTGGGTATTTATTTAATTCCATTCATGCTGATTCGTCTCTCATTCCCAGAAAGGAAAGGAAATACTTTCCGAACATGAGTGCAATCCGGCAAGTAAGCACCTCGCATATTTATGGAAGTGTTGGATATTGCTATTCGTTTATTTACCGAAAGAAATATTTTCTCAATCTGTCTGCGGGCCCTGGAATAGCCCGGTTTCAGGTTCTGGAGAAACGTTTCAATGGAGCCACCAGTGGGAAATGGGATCTGGGGATTCGACTTGACACCAGAGGTTCAATCGGATATAATGGCGAATCTTTTTACTACGGAGCTTTTTATTCTGGTTTCTGGACCAATGAGAGGCTGATCAGCGGAAACTATTTGCTGCACACATTTCAAACATTCCGATTTTTTGTTGGTTGGAGGTTCAGGACAAAAAAAAATCTGGGATTCCTTGGACTTTGATTCAAGTATGAGACGAACAATGGTACTCGTTTTATTGGCTGGATCCTTGATTCCGGAGAAAGCACACGCCGTTTCAGATACATTAATCCGGCGTTACAAAAACCACATCAGTCTTGCCGCCCACCTCACCCAAATCAATCTCAACGCTACATTATCAAATTCTGACAGCAAAAAACGGATTGAGTACAAAACCGAAACCGCCACACGACTTGGAATGTCATTCGACTACCGTTGGCTCGCATTTGAATTATTTACCCGACTTCCGGTAGACAACAACAATGGCAAGGGTAAAACCCAAAATTCCGGCATATACGGACGGATCAATAAATCACGATTCTGGGCCAATGTAATCTACCAGAAATTCAGTGGATTCTATTGGAGTAATCCGGATCTTCAAAGCCAGCGACTTCTTCCCAAGGGGTCATTTCCCTTACGGGAAGATATGAAAAACAATATGCTTCAGGTCAATGCATTTTATATTTTCCGCCCTGAACGGTTTTCAAATCCTGCCTCACAGGGAGAGAATGAACGCCAGAAAAAATCAGGCGGTTCCTTCATTGCCGGCCTGGGATTTTATTCCAATAACATCAGCGGCGATTCATCTCTGGTGCCCGACATCCAGAACCCGGAATTTGCCAACATCCGGAATGTAAAACGCATTCGGTCATGGCTTGTATCAGCCAACGGTGGCTACGCACATTGTTTTGTATACAGGTCTAAGTGGTACGCATCAGTTTATTTTTCACCAGGCCTGGCACGCTTCACTGCTTTGAGCTTTTCAGAAGATCAGAACAGAGAAGTTACCCGCGGGAAATGGACACTACGTCTGGAAACACGGGTTTCCTTAGGATACAACTCTGACCGGTATTTCGGCGGGATTTTGTTATCCTCCTTTTTCAATAACCAGACTGTGGATCAGGGTCTGGATTACAGTTACAGCTTTCAGACCTTCCGTATTTTTTTCGGCAGAAGATTCACATTGAACAGAGAGCTTGGATTCCTCGGTCTTTAGGATGCGCTATCCCTGGAAATAAAAAAGGCGGGTAAATCCCGCCTTTACTTGTGCTGTTCTATTTCAGAACCAAACTATTTTTTAACTGGCGTTTTCGGTGCCTTACCTGGTTTGGCAGGAGCCTGTTTTTTAGTGCCAGTTTCATCACCCAGCCCGGTAGGTTTAAACTCCATTTTGAGTTTTGCCCGGTTGTCGATCAGAATATTAATCTCGCAGCGACGGTTCAATTGTCGACCGGCTTCTGTTAAGTTGGTACTGGTTGGCAACTGTTTACCAAAACCATGGGTCAGAATCCTGCGCTTGGATACTCCTTTGTTGATCAGGTACTGCTTACATTCTTCTGAACGCTTAACGGATAGTATCAGGTTGACAAGCTCCGTATCAATACTATCTGCGTGCCCAATGAGTTCGACACCAACTGTTGGATTGGTCTGCATGTAATCATACAATTTATCCAGACGCCCCCTTCCTTCAGGACGGAGATCATACTTTGCGAAATCGAATAAAACATTGGCAAATTCATCAATGGATTTACGCTCTCTGCGGTCCAGTTCTTCCTCTGCTTTCCGTTGTTGTTCTGCTTCCAGGGCAGCAGCACCCGCAGCTCCTGATGGAGTGGCAGGCCCTTTGTCTGTAATCAGATCACCCTTCTTCTTTTTCTTTGCCTGATTTTTCAAGGACTCTTCCAGATTTTTCAGGTGTGTATAGTAAAGATCGGTGTAGTTGTTCTCCGGATTTTCTTTCGCCAGATAAATGGTCGAATCCACTTTATTGATGAAGAAATAGGCGTCAAAACCTTCCCCATTGAAAAACGCACCAAGGTTTTCAGGTTTACTCCACTTTGTCCAGGTGGCATCCAGACGCCGGGAACGGAAGATATCAGCATCCCCGGAACCTTCATGACCGTTACTGGCAAAATACAACATTGAATCCTCTTCCATGTAGAATGGAGAGATTTCAAATCCGACTGTGTTCACCGTATTTCCAAGATTCAATGGCTTTGACCAGGCACCGTCCTGATCTTTGAAGGTCACATATAAATCCTCTCGACCAACAGCGGCATCCGATTTCATGGTCAGGAGCAGAGTTTTCTCATCCCGAAGCCAGTATCCACCGAGATACCCTTTCTGAATGGTAAAATCCTTAATCTGAACCGGAGTGGGTGCTGACCATTTCCCGTCGTCTCCTTTGTTGGAAACAGACACACCCGGATCCATTTTTTTCTTGAAATAGACATTGGAAATCAACATAGTTTTCCCATCTGCACTGATGCCTATGATTCCGTTGTTTTCCCGGTTGTTGATCGGGAATCCTACATTTTCAGGCTGAGCCCAGGTGGTATCACCGGTTTTCTTTGCAACCCAGATGTCCTGACCAGAATCTCTTCCCCCTTCATTTTTTGGATTGAGAGAACGGACGAAATACATGGTCTGCCCATCGCGGGTGAGAATTGGCTGAATCTCTTCAAAATCGTTGTTGATGGTAGTATCAAACTTATGCAGTGCATAATTCTTCTTTGGCTGTGCCTCGGCAATAAATGCGGTCAGAAACAGGAACAACCCACAACCAAACCATCCATTCTTTGTTCTCATTGTATTATTAAACAGGATTCGCATTACCATACCTTAAGAGAAGAATTTGGTTTCTTGTTGTTTAAACGCAGACCTAAAACAATTTCATGGGTTCCGACGCTGCTTTTCTGAACCTGGGTAGTTGTGAAATCAAAAGCATAACTCAAATCCAGGAAACGATAAAGAGATAATCCCACCATTCCCGTTGCAGCATCACCCAATCGGTAGGTTCCACCTGCCCAGAAAGTGTTCCGGTACCGGATTTTACCACCACCTTCAATCGATAACGGAGAATTATCTGTGTATCTGGCAATGGCTACAGGCAATAAATCAAAATCCGGATCCAGTGAAATACGGTATGAAACGGTACTGTAAAAATGCCGGGTCAGATTATTGTACGAAACACTCTTGTTGTTGGCAGCAAAACTCATTCGGTTGGCCACCAGTTGTGTCCCGCTGAGCCCGATCTGGAGGCGGTCTGAATACAGATAGAATCCAAACTGGGCATCCGGCAATGTTCCAAAACTCTGGCTTCCGGCGAAGGCGTCATCTCCCTGGTCACGCAGATTCGGGTTTTTCAGATTGAAAAAATGTGCCCCAAGATTGGCACCGATGGCCAGATAATACTTGTGGCTGAGAGGAAGGTGGATGGAATATCCAAGGCTGATCAGATTGTGATTGATCAAACCTGCCTGGTCATTCAGAAAAAAACCACCAACTCCGTGACGGATTTTCATCGGTGCCACATTCTTGAACTTGATAGTGGAAGCACCACGCATTGGCAATGAACCCAGTTCTTCCTTATTGAGATCCCGTTGATTGACGGCACCATGCAAAGAAGCGTACATTGTAGTCGGTGAACCCGGAAGATCAAGCCATTGCCGACGGAAACTGGTTTTCAGATCAAGGTGATCTTCTACCCCCGCAATGGCTGGATTAAATACATAACTGTTCAGCAAAAAATTGCTGTAAAGTCCTTGTTGCTGAGCCTGTACGGCCAAACCTGAAACAAGAATGGCAACGACGGAAACAAAAATCTTTTTCATGTTTTCTTTCTAATAGGGTTTAACGTACAACGGTTATAGATCCTGATTTTGGCGTCAAACCCTGACCCAGATCAACAATGTAATAGTAGGCTCCCGGCGGAACCGGATTTCCTTCGAATGTGCCGTCCCACGGTTTGGGATAACCTTTATCCGATTCAAAGACCCTATTGCCCCATCGGTTAAATATCCGGACCTGAGCATTCGGGTATCGCTGAATGTTCTTGATATACCACACATCGTTTTTCTGATCACCATTTGGAGAGAGGGCATCATAGATTTTGAACTCCTGATCAACAGTGATGAGGATGGATTTCTGACCCTTACAACCTTTGTCTGTCGTTACACTGACAGTGTACTCCGTTGTTTCAGCTGGCTTGGCCAGAACCTGAGGGCCGGTTTCTGAACTCAATGTGCTGGCAGGTGACCATGTAAAGGCATTACCACCCGTTGCTGTGAGTGTAGCAGGTCCATAGATCTCGATGGTTTCCTTATCGGTTGTCACGTTGACATCCGGAACCGGATTCACCTGAATCGTAAACGATTTGGTTAATGCACATCCATCTTCAGATGTACGGGTATAAGAAATTGTAATTGGGCCAGAAGCAGGAACATCTGCAGAAGCCGGATCCCATCCACCTGTAGAATTCACTCCCGGACCTGCCCATGCTCCCAATCCAGGGGATGGATTGATCGGGAAGAATTGGCGTATTTCACCATTTTTACAAGATTCGAAACCATCATCCAGATCAAATGTTGGAGTTGGTCTCACGTCAAAATCAGCACTGGATTCCGCTGTACAACCGTTGTTATCAACAATCAGTTTGTAAGTACCTGCTGTCGTTAGAACCAATGAATCAACATTCAATAATTGCACTGCGTTGTTTCGCAACCATGTGAGGTTGTAGATTGACGGATTTGAATATTTGAGTGTGATGCTCTGTCCATCACAAATAGCCTGAGCAGACGATGTAAAGACAGCAGATGGAATCTTGTTCGCATTCAATGTGATTGTTTTCGAATCGGTACATGACCCAATTGTTTTAGTGAGAGTAAGAACATAGTTCCCATCTGAAGGAATATTATCTGGCCTGACCAGTCCGTTTGGTGTAACGATGTTATTTGTGCCTGACCAGATTCCGTCGGCTGGTGTGTATGGCCGAATCGTATTCAGATCAAACGGAGCCCCCGGGAAACAAACCTTAAGATTCGGATCACCTGAAATTGTTACAACCGGTGATGGTTTTACAGTGACCAGAACAAAATCAGTTGAAGGGCTTGCACAAGTACCATTACCATTGATCAGGATTTTCACTCTGTATTCACCTGCTGCATTCACCCAAATAGTTGAATTCACTGAATCGGGTATAGGTACTCCCCCATTAAGCCACTCATAAGTATACCCTACACCAGTTGAAGATGCAGTCAATTGAATAGACTGTCCCTGACAAATTTCCTGAACCTGATCCGGGTTGACAGTTGTTATTGGAGAATCAATGTTTTGAAGGATGGTTATGATCCTTGTTGCTTCATCACTACATGTTCCGTTACTGGCAACATACTTCAGAGTATAGGATCCTGGCGGAACAAGAGATGGGGTAACCAAACCTGCACATGTAACAAAGCCATCCGGCACGGTGGTTACCGGCTCCCAGCATTGAGTTGTTGTTGCACCTACCACAGTTGGCGGCTCCAGCAGAAATGGATCGCCCTGGCAAATAGTCAGATCTCCACCAATGTTTGCAATAATGGGAGCTGGTGTTGTGTTGAGCAACAACAAACCGGACGGCTGAGACAAACAACCATTATTATTGAGTTGCAAACTATAAAAGCCTGGCAATGAAGCCGAATATGAAGGACCGAATCCAATGGCTACCGGGTTCGGAAGATTACCGAGGAACCACTTGTAGGTAAGGCCAGTGCCAGTATTCAAACTTGTAAGAGGTGTTGTGCTTCCGTTACAAATGGTGAGAGAAGCGACTGCCGGAACGATGGAAGCAACCGGAGTTTTGTAAACCCGTATCTGAATGTTCTTACTGGATGAGCATCCATTCGGATCCGGATTCTTTGCCGTGTATTTCAATGTAAATACCGCATCATTGGCAACAACTGAAGGATTAATCAAACCAGATTTGGTAATGAACCCGGCCGGGGCAGTTCCAACAACTGTCCAGCCATTTTCCGGAACAGAAGAATTATAGGCAGGGAAAAAGCCCGTAAGCTGAACACTGGTCTGAGCAGTACAGACAAAGAACGGTCCTACACCGGAAACATTCACAGTTGGAACCTCTTTCACTTCCACTACTTTCTGTTCTACACCTGTACATCCATTTGTGTCGGTGTACGAAAGCAATACTCCGACATTGTCCGGAATATAGGCTGCCGGATCCAATGTATCGGTCTGGATACCTCCAATGTAAATGATGGAATTTGGCTTACACTTTCCGATGACAACCTTTGGTTCATTCTGGCAGATGGAAACCGGAACATTCTGAAGACAAACAAACGGATCAATGTTGGTTGGCCCTGAGATTCCAAAAGATTCCATTTTTTTACATCCGGTGGTGATCTGAATCACTTCAGCCGAGTAAACTCCAACACAACGATTTGAAATGGAACCACCTGTACCAATCACAGATCCTGTGACCAGATTTCTCCATATGGTCTGGTATAAGGCAGAGTTTACTATTTCTCTTGTTGCTCCACCATCACAGGAACCACAACTGGTCACATTGGTCGGAACCACGTTGTACTCCGGAAGTGGATTCACTTTAATATTTTTTGAATCGGTATTGGAACAACCATTCACGGTATACCCAACGGTCACCACGGATGTCACAATTCCCGGATCATTGGCCACATAGTTGGAATCGTCTTCCACCTGAGACCCAACCCAGATCAGATTTACGCCTGAAGGCTGTACCGCATGAAGAACAAGTGTTTCTCCAAGGCAGACTTCTTCATCCACCCCAGCATCCACAACTGGAATGGCGTTGATTTTGATTGCCTTTTTACCTGTTCCAACACAGCCATTCAATGTGGCTGTGTAATAAACAGTATCCACAGATGGACCAGGAAGTGCCGGATTGAATTTGTTTCCGGGAATGATCCGGTTTCCAAAAGAAGTGAATACACCGGAATCGGCAGGAATACCAGTCAGTAGTATAGGACTTGCATTGGCGCAAATCGAATCAGGCAAGCCCGCAACAAATACATCCAGATTGTTTGGACTGTTGATAAGTGCACTTCGGACAATGTTGCAACCAGTGACAACATCTGTAATCTTAACCTGATATGCTCCAGGCTGAGCATTTGAAAGTGAATCTTCTGTTGAAAGTACAGTGGCGTTTCCAACCTTTGTCCATTCGTATGAGTACCCGGAAATGCCAGGAACCACACGGGCGGATCCATCAGTAGACTGGCAGCCTGTGGCATTTTTCACAATGGTTGATTGTGTCGGAAGAGTATCAACACAAATCGTCATTGTGTCTGTATTCGAGCAGCCGTTGCTGGAATCGACCGTGATGGTGAGTACTTCGCATCCGATAAATCCGGCTGAATTATATGCACCAGATGTTACGACCCTTGGAGAACCAGACCAGGTTCCCGGAGTTACAACTCCTGTATTGCTGTTCAGATTTGCTGTGAAAGGAGAACAGGCTCTGATGTTTGAACCGGCCACTGCCCGCGGTTTTCTTTTGAAATTGACTGGTACCACATTGGAAACCGTTGAACAACGGCTGCAAGTGACCAATACTGAGTAATTTCCAGTCGTGGTTACTTTTACAAACGGGGTTGTGAATGGTGTTCCAAAATCAACACCATTTCGTAACAACTGATAGGCGCAGCCTGTTTCTGTTCCGTTGTTAATGATGAGAGTCACAGAATCACCCTGACAAACATTTGTTGGTCCAAAAACGACAAGATTAGCGGCCGGTAAAGGATTTACCCGAACTGTAATTTTCTTTCTTGATACACAACCATTTGCATTGGTACACTGATATGAAAGATCAAAATCTCCTGGTGAATTAGGATTCCAAAGTCTGCCTGGCAGAATACTCCCGTTGTAGTAGAGGTCGCAATTATTCGGTGTAAAACCAGAAACAACGAACGCATTATCGCCCAGACATTTCTGGATGAGGGTATCCACAACCGTAATATTAACTGTCTGAAGAATGTTAATGGTATCAGAACGGGTTGAACAACCATTGGAAGCCAGCACATTCACATAGTAACTTCCTGCTGTTTTAACGGTATCCAACACCGGATCTGTTTCACCCGAAATGGCTACGTCCGGAGTTCCGACTTTAAACCACTGAAAAGACAATCCTGAACCAGACGCACCTACGGTAATGGTAATTGGCTGGCCACTTTGTAAACAGGTATCAGCAAAAGGAGGAGAAATGATCGGAGCCTGTGGTGCTGGAAGAATGTCTACACTGATGATGGAAGAAAGATTGCTGCAACCATCTGCATTTTCGATCCTCACCCGGTACTGACCAGAAATAGTCGGAATGAATCGTCGGTTTGTTTCACCGATTATCGGATCACCCAAGGCGAACCATTGATAGGTGTAACCTGCGGCTGAATCGGCAGTTAATACAGTTGGAACGTTAGAACAAGGAGTCAATATGCCAGTTGGTGTTACACCGTTGGTTGGCAATGCATTGAAAATGATGGCCACCGGACTGGATGCCCCCGGGCAATTTCCCTGACCAACAACAACTACTGAATAGCTTCCTGGCTCAGAAACAATGAGGGTATTGTTGTTTTCATTTGGTATGATGTTGTTATCCTTATACCACTCATACCGGATCGCAACAGCTGAACCTGAAATATTTGCAGTCAGTGTAACCGTCTGACCAATACAAACATTGGCAGCAGGATTACGGGATATCGTAGGTGCAGGCTTTTCAAAAACAAATAGATTCCGGGTACCGGAAGCCGAACAACCAGCCAGAGTCCTGGTGATTGTCATAACGTTGTTTCCGAGAGAAGCCGCAGCCGGGTTCACAAGTCCGGTGACTGAAACCAAAGGCTGAGGCGACCAGGTAGCTGGAGGAGCCAATGGTGAAAATCCGGTCAATTGAAACGTTCCACCATCACTGCAAACAGTGTCGGCAGGACCACCGGCATTGACAACCGGGGAAGGATTCACTCTGGCAATTATGGAAGTGGTTCCTGTACAGCCACCAGTGGTATCGTATGAATAAACCACTTCATTAGGTCCAAGGTTGGCCTGATCAGGACAGAATTGTGCTGTACCGTTAGGGCCAGAGATAACGCCTGTACCACTCCATGTTCCGGATGGTGAATTTGGCGTCACAGTCAGCGTCACACATGGATCTGCGGAACAGTAATTTGCAGCCAAACCAGAAATAACCGGTGGTGGAGCCAATGGATCAGACAATCCAAAAGAACCTCTTCTTGAACAGCCTGTGGCAATTTCAGTAACACGGACAGAATAGGCGCCTGCTCCCAGATTGGTGATTGTTGGATCACTGGCCGAATCTGCCGTTAGAACAGACCATTTCACTATGAAACCTGGGCCTGTGGTAATTCCAGTCAGCGTGGCTGTCCCGTCATCAACATTACAAGCCGACGGATTCGTAGTGGTTATCGTAAATATTGGAGGTGCTGCTTTCACTTCAACTTCAACGGTATCGGTTCCTGCACAGCCATCCTGAGAAAAACTATACACCAGAACATCAATTCCAGGTGTGGCAATTGAAGGCTGGTAGGTACCGTCTGACTGAACGTTGTTTCCGGACCAGATACCACCAGCTGGTGTACCCATCAATACAAACGGTTGATTGTTTGTACACAATGAAGTGTCTGGCCCCGCATTTACGGTTGGGATTGGTTTTACAGTGATGGTAAATGAATCAGTTGTTGAACAACCAAGTGCATTGGTTACCTCATAAAATAATTTGTAAGAACCCGTTGCTACCCCAGTGAGGTCAACCACATTATTAAGAACAGGCAAAGCTCCACTCCAGACTCCATTAACAGGAAATGGCGTGAGTGTAACAGTGGAATGACCTTCACAAAAACTGCGGTCAGGCCCGGCTTCCACACTCGGAGATGGATTGATGATACCATGAACGGCGATCCTTTCACTTTCACAACCGCTTGCAGAGAGAGCAGATATATAAAAGACGGTATCTCTCTGAATAAAAATGGACTGCGAATTACCATTGAATACAGGCACTCCTCCAAACGGCGCTGAATACCAATTGAATGTCACACCTGCTTCCTGTGAACTGGCCGAAAGATTGACAACGCCTGATTTACAGACCGAATCGCCAAGTGTTTGTGGTGCCAGAGGCTTGGGATATACTCTGATACAAGCACTTGTATCGCTGGTGTCAACCGGTGATGAACTGATAATTCTGACTCTGTAACAACTTCCTTCCGGCGAGTTTTGAGGAATCAATGCCTGAATTGTGTCGGCGAGTCTTGAAAACAATGTTCCAATCTGAACCGGGCTACCAAAGTTACCGGCTGCATCTGAAAGTTGTACACGGAAAACATTGGTTTGGCTAAAGTTGCCAATCACCCGATAAGGAACACGAATCACAGTTCCGGCACACGCTACGGTGTCAAGTGGAGGATCGATGAAAACCTGCCCGCACGCCCGGATCGAAAAACAGTCACTGGCCTTTAATTTACAGCGGCCTGAAATAACTTCCGCACAGACCTGGTCGCCAAACAGCGCACTGTCTGCCGGAGATAAGGTAAATAATGTATCATTGATTCCTTGCGAAAGCGTATCTATTCTGCCATTGGTCACCCGGGTCCATATCACCAGGGGATCTGTCCCCGCACTATCAAGTTTGGCAATAAATGAATTCAGCGTCTGTTCGCAACCTGTAAAACCAGGGGCAAGCACAACCTTTACTATTGGATTCTTATTGACCCTCAAAGTGATTGTATCCGATTGCCCTGTTGCGTTTAATGCGCACTTGTTTTGTTTTGTAATTAATACGGAAACGTTGTCCTGATCGACCAAACCGGTGAATGAAAAAATAGAATCGCTGGCTCCAATCAAGGTTGTCCCATTTTGAACCCATTGAATTGTATAACCAACTCCTGCATTTTTGATGCTGTCTACTTTGAAACGGACCGTATCACCGAAACAATAACTGGGACGAATAGGAGGAAGCTGGGTTACTGAAACTGTAGGCGGTGGTGTAACATCAATGGTATCAATATCAAAAGAACGCACATCTGAAACGATGTTGCCACATCTAAGTCGCACACAATACCTGCCTTTAGCAAAATCGAGAGGAATATTTATACAATTTCCAGGACCATTTAAGTTTTCTTCTCCCGGAGGTGCTGGATTGTCAAAATTACATGGGCTACCTGCATTGGCTAAGGGTTGAGACAACTCAATCCTTATACAACTGGTCGGAATACAACCTGCGGGTTTAATTTCATAAGGGACACAAAGAGTGTTGCCAACACAGAGACTAGGTGGTACGGTTCCAACAATCTCAATCCGGCATTGTGCATTTGTCCGGCCAACAAAACCCAATACGGCGATCAGGCTAATAAACAGGTATTTTTTCATCATATAATTTCTGGTCTGAATAGTCCTTTTTGTCGGTCAACATTCTGGTTTTCAAGCGTGTGAGAAGTGAAGACCAGACAGTACAACCGAGCAGAGACCAGTCTGCTTATCCAAACATTCAAACATAGATGCAGACCACCCGGCTAAAAAATTAAGTTCAGCCTATAACCTTACTCTATCCATTAAACTGATTTGATTAAACCGACTTACGATTTATGAACGCAAATGTAGAAATAGCTCCTCATATTTATTTAAAAAATTAAATAAATTATTAAAATAATTATATAAACAGCCAAAAATTGATCCGCAACAAATTCGAACACTTCCCCTTATTCCCACGCATCCATTCATTTGCGACGGTTTCCTTACAGAATGTTTGTAGATTCCACTTGAATTACTTCCTGAAAAGTCTTGTAGGACTTCAGACTGATTTTGGCTTTTTTTGCGGCTGAATTTCGAACGTCATACACCAGCCAGTCTTTGAATATTAACATAGGTTTGATCAGGGAAAGGAAGAATCCTCCTGATCGCAGAGTTGCCTTTTTACCAGAACAATGTTCTGCCATTCAACAACAGTTTCCCAGGATCCGGTTTTTTGTTGAACACAGCGAAATCCGATGCGTACAGGATGAAATGTACATGGCCTCCGGAATTGAAGTAACCGATGACCTGCGGCATTGTGACGTTCTGTTTGGAATTAAAGAAGTACCAGTGTGGGCGTTGCAGTCTGGAAAGTCCTATTTCTTTTTCTCTCACACCATTAAAAAACAGGCCCACAACCGGAAACTTCTCCAGGAAATTCTGGCAAAGAACATCACCATGATTGACTATGAATGTCTGGTGGATGAACAAGGAAACCGGACCGTAGCGTTTGGTCGCTTTGCAGGAATTGTTGGTGCTTACAATGCCTTCCGGATGTGGATGTTGCGTTACCATGAAATCCATATGAAATCGGCCAGCGAATGTGGTGATATGGAAGAAATGCTGGACTATGCCCGGCACCATACCAACGTGATTGAACCGGTTAAAATTGCTGTAACCGGCAGTGGGCGAGTGGGTAAAGGTGCTGTTGAAGTCCTGAAAAATCTGGGGATCCGGCAGGTTGAACCGGATGACTACCTCACCAATCAATACGATGAACCCGTTTTTACATGGCTGAGTTCCCGTCATTATTTACGCAACCCGAATCAGGAAACATGGGACGAGAAAAACTACCGTGAGAATCCGGTGGATTTTGAACGACACTTTCTTGCGTATGCTTATTGCACCGATATTCTGATTCCATGCCATTACTGGAACCCAAAAGCTCCGGTTCTTTTTACAGCGGATGAAACAAGGTCTCCGCATTTTAAGATCAAGGTAATATCGGACGTAACCTGCGACCTTGAAGGTTCAGTTCCTACCACCATCCGGACAAGCACCATTGATGATCCGTTTTATGACTACAATCCGGATACTCAATCGGAAGCGGCTTCTTTCTCCGGCGACCGCAATATAACAGTGTGTGCCGTTGACAACCTTCCTTGCGAACTTCCTTGGGATGCGTCCAAGTCATTTGGAGACATGCTCAAAGAAACCATCATTCCCGAACTGCTTTCCGGTCAACACGTTTCCATCGACAAAGCGACGTTAGCTAAAGATGGTCATCTGATGCCCCGGTATCAGTATCTGGCTGATTATGTTCTGGAACCGGAATCCTGACGAGTTAGGCAACAGATTTTCTTGACAGCTGCCCTTCTGGATAGCAAAAAAATGGCCTGCCAAAAACTGACAGGCCACGAAATGTATCATTCAAAAAATCTAAAATGTTCCCTGCAATGGTTCTCCGGCAACCTGAGGCTGTTGCTTACGGGCCAGATCTTCTTTCTTCATTACAGTCACGGTATTGGTAAAATCAAACCAACCCAAATCATCCACTGCCCGTATTCTGTAAAACACGCATTGGATGGAATTTCGTTCAAACGGAAAATCCTTGAACAATATCTCACGGCTTCCCTGAACTTCCTTCTCCTCGTCTGCCCGGGCTACTTCGAAAAATGCTTTGCCATCCAGACTTTTCTCCAGAATGAAATGATGATACACTCCAATCTGGTCATCGTGCAAAATCAATGAAATTCCCGCTGCATCAAACCGTGTTTCGAGACGGACGGTCATCTTGTATTTTCCGGAACGATCTGTTGCGGATGCCTGTATTCCTGAAGTCAGGAGTAAAAGCAGGATGGTGATGGAAATGAAGGATTTCATAGAGTTTTCGATGGCTGTACAAAAGTATTCTATGCCAAATACATTGTGTTTTCACCATGATTCAGAAAAGCATCTGTGTAACATCCATCCTCAAACAAACAGAAAACCTTTCAATTGTCTTATCGGAATTGGTGGAAGAAATTCTAAGCAGGTTACCGCAATTTCTGCCTGAAATGGTCTGAATGAAGTGCTATTCTGAAAATATGCAATCGTGAAAACTGACGGCACTCACCGCTTTCAAAAAGCCGGACTGAAATCGATTGCCATTTAATTTGTAAGGATTAGAGGATTTTTCAGCGGAATCACCAAAATACCAAACGCCCTTTCTTTCTTTGCCTTCCTATTCGAATTCCAAATGAAATACGACGTACACGTATTTGTATGTGCCAACCAAAAAGCCGAGGGTAAAAAATGCTGCACTGAAGCATTTGGAAACGAGGCTGTTGCTAAACTACGCCAGAAAGTAAAAGATGCAAAACTTCCTCTCCGTATAAGGGTGCAGAAAGCAGGATGTCTCGATGTATGCCAGCAAGGACCTGCCCTCGCCATTTACCCGGAAGGAACTTTTTACGGAAATCTGAATCTGGAAATGCTGGATCAGATTGTGGATGAGCACATCATTAAAGGACAGAAACTAACAGCGCACCTTCTGGAGGATGAAAACTAAATTCTAAATGAGATTGACCTTGTTTCGCCGAACAAACCCTTAACGAGTTACTCCAAAAACAAAATTGTGGTATTTTTGAATCCGCCAGAGCTGGCCACCGATTAGCACCAGATAGAACAAATGATGAATCCGATTAGTACTGTGATCACGTGGTGGCTCAAAAGGAGAATGGGCGAAATCGACCACATCCGGAACAATCCGGTTGAAACGCAGGCGATTCTTTGGCAAAAACTGATCGAAACCGCCAGAGATACGGAATGGGGCCGTCAGTACCAATACCATAAAATCCGGTCGATCAGAGAATTTCAGGAACGAGTACCAACATCAAGCTATGAAGAGCTTTTTCCCTGGATTGAAAAAGCAATGCGGGGGGGAGAAAATCTTCTGTGGCCCGGTATCACTACCTCATTTTCAAAATCTTCCGGCACCACCAACGACAAGCATAAATACATTCCGGTTACCCTGGATTCATTGGAGGAATGTCATTATAAAGGTGGGAAAGATCTCATTTCTCTTTACCTGAACAACCGTGAAAATTCGGAAGTACTGAATGGGAAAAACCTGGCAATGGGTGGAAGTCTGCAGCCCAACCCTCTTCAGAGTTCGGCCATTTGCGGTGATATTTCAGCTGTCATTATGCACAATCTTCCTGCATGGGCACAATGGATGAGAACTCCGTCTCTGGAAATTGCTCTGATGGACAAATGGGAGGAAAAAATAGAGCGGATGGTGGCCACCACGCTGGAAGAAAATGTGACCTCCATTTCGGGGGTTCCTACCTGGATGATGGTTCTTATGAACCGGATCCTCGAAAAAACCGGCGCCTCTTCCATTTCTGATATCTGGCCAAATCTCGAAGTGTTTCTTCATGGTGCTGTGTCTTTTACTCCTTACCGGGAAGTATTTAAAAAGCTGATTCCCAATCCAGCCATGTCATACCTGGAAACATACAATGCATCGGAAGGATTTTTCGGCATCCAGGACGACCTGAGTCTGGAAGGACAAATGCTGCTGATGCTGGACTATGGCATCTTTTATGAATTTGTCCCTATGGAGCAGGCCCACGACCCTTTTCCTCAGGCACTTACTCTGGATGAAGTTGAAATTGGAAAAAATTATGCCGTGGTGATCAGCACCAATGGTGGCCTTTGGCGATACCGGATTGGCGATACCATCCGTTTTACGTCGTTGTATCCATTCAGGATTCAGGTGAGTGGACGGACCAAGCACTTTATCAATGCGTTTGGTGAAGAAGTGATGATCGACAATGCGGAACTGGCACTGGCGAGAGCCTGCGAGAAAAGCGGTGCTGAGGTGGTTGATTTCACTGTAGCGCCGGAATATATGCAGGCCGGAAAACAAGGACGGCACGAATGGCTCATCGAGTTCTCCAAACTCCCGGATTCAGAACAAATCTTTGTTGAAACGCTGGATTCGGAACTCCGGAAAATAAATGGAGATTATGATGCAAAGCGATACAAGGACATGGCCCTGCTTCTTCCCAGAATCCGGGTGGCACCGGTTCAGCATTTCTACAACTGGTTGAAATCGAAAGGAAAACTTGGAGGACAACACAAAGTTCCCCGGCTATCCAATTCCAGAGAATACATTGAGCCAATGCTGGCGATGATTCAGTCGGAACGCTGATTACAGCTTCCGTAAATACCGCTCCATTTCCTGCTGCATATCAAATGCCGCTTTGCTGGCAGCCATGGCATAGTTGCTTCCGGAAGATGCATAGAGTATTGACCGTGATGCATTCACAAGCAATCCCACTGAAGCATTCATTCCTTTTTCAGAAATCTCCCGCAGATCACCTCCTTGCGCACCCACTCCGGGAACAAGTAAAAACGAGTCCGGGCACAATGCTCTCACCGATTCCATCTCTGTAGAACGGGTCGCCCCCACTACATACATAAGGCTTCCTTTCCGTTCCCAGGTCTGACTTCGGACCAGTACTTCTTCATACAGTTTCCGTCCGTTGGCAAGTGGCTGCATCTCAAAATCGGCGTGCCCCGGATTCGATGTAAGTGCCAGTAAAATAGCGGTTTTATCGGGAAATTCGAGGAATGGCTGGATCGAATCAAATCCCATATATGGAGAAAGTGTAATCGCATCTGCCCCCATATTTTCAAAAAACGCCTTCGCATACTGATGCGACGTATTGCCAATATCTGCTCTCTTGGCGTCAGCAATGGCAAACACATCTTTCGACTGCAAATGCATAAACAGAATTTCCATCACCTTCCAGCCTTCAGCTCCCAGACTTTCGAAAAAGGCCGTGTTCAGTTTGTAGGAAACGGTAAAAGGCAAGGTCTTTTCAATGATCTGAAGACAAAACTCAAGAACACCCTGAGCAGATTTTGGAATACCATCCGGAAGCTTTTCCACATCGGGATCTAGGCCGACACACAAGTAGGAATTTTTCAGACGGATCTGCGAAGGCAGCAGCGAAGCTTTCATAGGATAAACAGTTTCAGGACCGGATGGAGGCTCAAAACAAATTCATTCTGAAAAGAATCCTTCCAAAAAGAATAAAAGATCCGGGATTTTTAAAAACCTTTGAAGCCGAAAGCACCATGCAGGACCTTTTTGATCTTCCGGAAGAATATGACCAAATGCTCCAAAAGGGCATTTCGGCCACGGGAAACGACAAAAATTTCTTTATTCTGGGCCGGCTTGACCACGTTGTAAAGCACAGTCCGGAACTTCAACAGGTGCAAACAATTCTGGATTACGGATGCGGAACGGGTCAAAGTTCATTTGATCTGGCCATCCGGTTTCCTGATTGCCGGGTACTTGGTTCGGATCTTTCTGAAAAAGCGATTCTGTACGCTCAGAAACAGTTTCAAAGGCCGAATCTGTCGTTTGTTCCGATCCGGGAAATTCCGGAAACCACCTTTGATCTGATTTACCTCAACGGAGTGATTCATCATGTGCCGCTTAACGAAAGACACGAAGTCATGCGTCATCTGTTTCGGCTCAGTCATACAGGCACCCAAATTTGGATTTTTGAAAACAACCCGCTCAATCCGGGAACTCAATGGGCTATGTACACCAATCCGTTTGACAAAGGGGTGGTGAAAATCCAGCATTGGCAACTGGAAACGCTCATTAAATCAGCCGGTTATCTTGTTCAAAGAACTGACTTCCTCTTTTATTTTCCCCAGTGGCTTTCATGGTTCCGTCCGTTGGAAAAGTGGCTGATGAAAATTCCTTTGGGTGGCCAGTATGGAGTTTTTGCCCGAAAGCCCTGACGGAGGTGGCTTTTTTTCTTTTGATTTGCGGTCATGATCACCATCATAAGTCCTGTTTTTAACGCTGCCTCTTTCATCCAGACCTGCATTCAGAGTGTTGCGGATCAGTATTTCGAAGGACTCGAACATCTGATCATGGACGGTGGCTCAACAGACGGTACCCAGGAATTGATCAGGGAAATGGCGGCTTGTTATCCCCACATCCGATGGGTTTCTGAAAAAGACAAAGGGCAGAGCGATGCTATGAACAAAGGAATTGCACTGGCCCAAAATCCGGTAATTTCCTTCCTGAACGCCGACGACCGCTACGAACCTGGTGCCATTTCAAAAGCACTGACCTTTTTCAGGACGGCACCTCCTGATTCATTTTTGGTGGGCAACTGTCGCGTCCTTCGGGAAGATGGTTCTGAATATATGATCAACAAGCCCTATCCATTTGATCAGGTTTCCTTTATGCTGGATTACAATTTTCCTTTTAATCCTTCAGCTTATTTTTATCATAAAAGCCTGCACACCAAAGTTGGAATGTATGAAGTGGACGATCATTTAACGATGGACATTGACTTCCTTCTCCGCCTCCCGGGCAAGGCCAATATCGAGTATGTAGATTCAGTCCTGGGCAATTATGTGATGGTGGCAAACAGCAAAACCATGAAAGAGATTTCTGCAGGACGAAATGTGGAAAATCTCCATCAGGTTTTCAACAAGTACCTTCCCAATTTATCGGCTGGACAGAGAATTAAACTGACCTTCCTGAAAAAGCTCGGTAAGAATCGTGGCTGGATAATGTATTATGTGAACAATCCGGAAAAACTGTTGAATAAAATCCGGGGTAAAGAATAGAACCATGGTGATTTTATGAAGACAATGGGAGTTCTTCTATCGTACAGGAACGAGTCTTTCCTTACTAAAAACCTGATTCTCAAATCCTACAGGGTTTCAGCCAATAAAAATAATTTTTGCTACCGATGGAAGGCCTATTTTTGGTCCTTCAGAACTGAAAATTTATATGCTTGACTTTGAAAAGCCGATCATCGAACTCGACCAGAAACTCGCTGATATGAAGCAGTTTGCTGTTGAAAACAATGTCGATGTCACAGAAGCGGTGAAATCGCTTGAGGAGAAAATTTCAAAATTGAAAAAGACAACCTATCACAATCTTACCCGTTGGCAAAGGGTGCAGATGAGTCGTCATCCGGAAAGACCATACACCCTCGACTACATTGAAACCATCTGCGATAAATTTGTGGAGCTTCATGGAGACCGTGGTTTTGGAGACGATAAAGCCATGGTTGGTGGATTTGGTGAAATTGGCAATCAATCCATCATGTTCATTGGTCAGCAAAAAGGCCGGAACACGAAACAAAGGCAATACCGCAATTTTGGAATGGCCAATCCGGAAGGATACCGGAAAGCACTCCGGCTTATGAAACTGGCAGAAAAATTCAACAAGCCGATCGTTACTTTGATTGATACACCTGGTGCATTTCCGGGTGTGGAAGCGGAAGAACGTGGTCAGGGTGAAGCCATTGCCCGAAATCTGAAGGAAATGTTTTCATTAAAAGTCCCTGTTATCTGCATTGTGATCGGGGAAGGCGCTTCAGGCGGCGCATTGGGAATCGCCATTGGAGATAAAGTTTATATGTTGGAAAACACCTGGTACTCTGTGATCTCTCCGGAATCCTGCTCATCTATTCTTTGGAGAAGCTGGGACTACAAAGAACAGGCTGCAGAAGCCTTGAAACTGACAGCCAAAGACATGCAGAAATTTGGATTGGTAGACGATATCATCAAAGAACCTCTTGGTGGTGCACACACTGACCCGGTTTCAACTGCAAAAAAAATCAAGAAAACCATTCTGGACACATTGGAAGAACTTCAGAAAATGGACCCGGCCGAGCGAATCATCAAGCGAATTGAGAAATTCTCCGGTATGGGTGTTGTCATTGAAAAATAGACTGATTCAAAGATAACCCCACCTCAAGAACCCAACTTCAATGGCCAATCAAACTCCCGATTTTCAGCGCAGTTTCGATCTGAAGCAGATTGAATTTCAAGCTGTCCTTGATCTGACCATTGCCATCAACAAAAACAGCCCGGAGCCCGGATTGTACCTCATTCTGGAAGAATACCTTCTGGAAAAACTCGGGATCGGGCATTTTTCGCTCTATTTCTGTGAAGAGAACGACTGGCGAAATGCATTCAGTTATGGCAAAGTGATTTCTGGCTGGAGAGGAATCTCTTCTCTTGAGAACCAGGTGCAGGTTTCGCTTCTTTCGGATTCTTTGCCAGATCTGGCCCGGCTCAATCCTCATGTGGAGCACGTCATACCTTTTCATTTTGATGGCGCATTGGGAGGAATCATTCTTTGTGCCCGTCCGTCCTTATTTCCAGCTCCGTATGATATTGAGGCAATCGCTCTTCTTCAGACGATGGTGAGCCTGATGGTGATGGCGATGGAAAATCAGAAGCTGCTGGCTTATCGCTTACGCCAGGAAGCCCTTCGGAAAGAGGTTGAAATAGCCCGGCAGGTTCAGCGGATGCTGTTTCCGAAAAACCTACCCGACACCAATGAACTCCGGCTTTATACAACCTACCTTCCACACATGGATGTTAGTGGTGATTACTACGATTACATACCCCTTGAAGATGGTCAGTTTGCTATTTGTGTGGCCGATGTTTCAGGAAAAGGAATGTCTGCGGCTTTGCTGATGTCAAATTTTCAGGCATGCCTGCGGACATTGATGATGGAAAAAAAGGGCCTGGGAGATACCGTTTCAATGATCAATACATTGATTTGCCAGAACAGTAATCTTGAGCGTTTTATCACTGCATTCATTGCGGTCGTAGACCGAAAAAGCCGAAAACTGAATTACGTAAATGCAGGCCATAATCCCCCGTGCCTTGTGTATCAGGATGGACGTGTTGAGCAACTTTGTCTCGGTTCCACCATACTTGGCATTTTTCCTAAACTTCCCCATCTGGTGATTGGTGAAGTCAATCTGGAAGATGATGTCCTTCTGGCTGCTTACACAGATGGATTATCTGAAATTGAAAATGAACATGGTGAGGAGTTCGGTTCAAGCAATATTGAACAGTATTTATCGGAGAACCGATTTGAAAAAATGCCTGTTTTACACCAGCGGTTACTGAACCGACTCGACAACTTTGCTGGAAAACACGGTTTCAACGACGACATCACGTTACTGACAGCACGAATAAAGCCTTGACTGACAGGAATCATGCGGAAGATCATCCGAATTCCTGATCAATCTCCCCTTCTTTATTTTTCAGAGGCTTTGGAATCTCCTTTGTTTCGCATTCCTTTGCATCTGTTTATATTGATTCTAAATAAGCAACTTGATACCGCTTATTACGCTAAAACCAGAAAACAAGGCACTTTTTGTGACCTGCAACCTGCCTGACCTCAATTCGAAACTGGCGGATTTTGGTATGATTCCAGGTTCGGTCTGGCGATTGATTCGAAAAATTCCATTCTCAGGTCCATTGGTTTTAAGCAATGGCAACACCCGGATTTCTGTTCGGATGGAAGACGCTTCCAGCATTTTCATGGATCCTGCATGAATCAGGCACGCCGGCAGTTAACACTTGTTGGCAATCCCAATATAGGGAAGTCGTCACTGTTCAATCAATTAACTGGTCTTCAGCAGAAAATCGGGAATTTTGCCGGTGTCACAATTGAAAAGAAAACCGGCCGGTTTGAATCTGAGCAAATTGCATACGAAATAACCGATCTGCCGGGCTCCTATTCACTTGTGCCTAAGTCTCCGGACGAAACCGTTGTATTCAATGAAATCATCCGGGGTTTGGAAGATGACAGCACATTTGTGGTGGTAGTAGATGCTTCGAATCTGTCGAGAAACCTTCTCTTCTTTTCCCAACTGGCCGACCTGAAAAAACCGTGCCTGGTGGCACTCACCATGGCCGATGTGGCCGAAAAGAGAGGCATAAGCCTGGACATTGAAGCATTGGAAAACGAACTTGGCTGTCCGGTTGTTCCAGTAAACGGACGAACCGGTGAGGGAGTTCGACACCTAAAAGATAAACTGCCACAGGCAAGCGTGCCTTCTTTTCAAATTTTCAATCCGGAAACAGCGTACGGAAATTCAATCCGTGAGTCTCACCCGGAAGATTCATACATAACCTGGCTCAAATGGGTTTCGGATACAGGTCAGCAGGACTCCCCTACCGGTTTACCAAAAAATTCTAACTCTGATCCGAAGCTTGCACTGGCGAAAGAAACCGTGCACCGGTATCAGGTCATTAAAAAAGTGACCGAAAAAGTAGAAAAGAAGTCGGGTGGAAAGGAAGATTCCGGTTATTATTTTGACCGCATTGCATTGCACCCTATCCTGGGTTATGTGTTGATGCTGGTGGTTTTACTCATTGTTTTTGAAGGCATATTTGAATTAGCCAGTTATCCGATGGAGGGGATCGAAAACGTGGTTGGCTCAATCGGTTCATTTCTGGAAAAAATAATGCCGGATGGAATATTAAAACGATTCGTTCTGGAAGGAATCCTGGCCGGCATCCAGGGCATCGTGATTTTCATTCCACAAATCGCCATCCTGTTCGGACTGATTGGCCTTCTGGAACAATCGGGCTACATGGCCAGGGTCATGATTTTACTGGATCGCCTGATGGGTAAACTGGGGTTAAGCGGCAAAGCCATCGTGCCACTCATTTCCGGAGTTGCATGTGCCGTTCCTGCAATTCTTTCAACCCGGAGCATGACAAGCCAGAGAGAGCGTCTGATTGCCATATTTGTAACACCACTAATGAGTTGCTCAGCCCGATTGCCGGTTTTCACATTGCTCATTGCTCTACTGATTCCAACCCGTGTTTTCTGGGGCCCGGTTCCGCTACAGGGTCTGGTGCTGTTTTGCCTTTACCTGATTGGCCTTCTGGGTGCTGTCGTTACCGCATTTATTTTGCATCATTTCCTTCCTGGAAAACAAACCGGCTCCTTTCTTCTGGAAATTCCACCCTATCAGCTTCCGAACTGGAAGCATCTGGGTATTTCGGTGTACCAGAAATCCATGTCATTTGTGCTTGAAGCCGGTAAAATTATTCTGGCCATTTCTGTGATTCTCTGGTATCTGGCCGGTTTTGGACCAGGAGATTCCATCGAAAAGGCCTCTGTAAATGCCAGAGCAGAAGCTGTTTCAATGAAACTAACTGACACAGATAAGGATCATTTGGTGGCATCCCGTCAGTTGGAAGCCAGTTACGCTGGTATTGCAGGCCGATGGATCGAACCTGCCATCAAACCAATGGGATTTGACTGGAAAATCGGAGTGGCCCTTATCAGCTCATTTGCCGCAAGGGAAGTTTTTGTTGGCACCATGTCAATTCTCTACGCATCCGGATCGGATGGCGAACCCGAACTCCTTCGCTCCAAAATGGAAGCAGCCCGTAATCCTTCCACCGGATTGCCTGTTTTCACTCCCGCTGTGATCACATCCCTTCTGGTATTTTACATTTTTGCTATGCAGTGCATGAGCACCCTGGCCGTCTCCTACAGGGAAACAGGAAGCTGGAAATGGCCGTTTCTGCAGCTTATATACATGACGGGGCTGTCTTTTGGCCTGAGTACATGGGTGTATCACCTATTGTCCTGATATTCATTATTTACAGACGACAATCGGTTTATCCGGTTTAATTGCGACCTTTGTGCGCTTTTTGACAGGGAGGAGACCCGGAAAGCCTTACAAATGAACAATATAGTCGCCATCGTAGGTCGGCCCAATGTGGGCAAATCGACCTTTTTCAACCGACTCGTCGGTGCCCGCAAAGCCATTATGGACAACGAAGCGGGGGTAACCCGTGACCGCCATTATGGTTTTTCTGAATGGAACGGGAAATTTTTCACTCTTATCGATACCGGAGGTTACGTAGTAGGTTCTGAAGATGTTTTTGAACAGGCCATCCGTGACCAGGTCGAAATGGCTTTGGAAGAATGTGATGTGATCATATTCATGGTGGACGTCAACGATGGCCTCACAGGATACGATCAGGATTTTGCCAACATTCTGAGGAAGAGCAACAAGCCGGTTTACATTGCGGTAAACAAAGCCGACACGCACGAAAAAGGACACCTTGCCGGAGAATTTTACGGATTGGGTATAGGGGAAATCTTCCCGCTTTCTTCACAGACCGGCAACGGAACAGGTGAATTGCTGGATACCGTTGTCAGTCACTTTGAAGATCCAGGTCTTGAAGACCCTTATGAAGGTATTCCACGGATTTCGGTTCTGGGAAGGCCGAATGTGGGTAAATCCAGTTTTATCAATTTGCTTCTTGGCGAAAACCGGAACATTGTAACCGATGTGGCCGGAACAACCCGCGATTCGATTGACACACACTATAAAGCATTCGGAAAAGAATTCATTCTGACTGACACCGCAGGTATCCGTCGGAAGACAAAGCTGAAAGACCACCAGATTGAATTTTATTCTGTTTTGAGGTCATTACAGTCATTGGAGAATTCGGATGTCTGTATCGTGATGCTGGATGCCACCAGAGGAATCGAGGCACAGGATGTTTCCATCATTTCACTGGCCGAAAAGAAACGGAAGGGTATTGTTATTCTGGTGAACAAATGGGATGCTGTCGAAGGCAAGGATTCGAACTCCGCCCGGAAATTTGAAAATGAAATCCGGGAACGATTGGCACCGATTGATTACACGCCCATCCTTTTTATTTCGGTGTATGAAAAGCAACGTATTTTCCAGGCCATCGAGAAAGCGATCCAGGTTTTTGAGAATCGGACCACCAAACTGGCAACTTCTCAACTAAATGATAAAATATTACCTGAGATCGAAAAGTATCCGCCACCAAGCAGCAAAGGCAAGGTAATCCGGATCAAGTTTATCACTCAATTACCCACTTATACGCCTTCTTTCGCGTTTTTTTGTAATCTGCCTCAATACATCAAGGAGCCCTATCAGCGGTTTCTGGAGAATCGTTTGAGGGAGAATTTCAACCTCGAAGGTGTACCGATTAATATATTTTTCAGAAAAAAGTGATGGTTTTTTTGTGAATTTGGAAACGAGGCATACTTTTGCATCCAAAATTTTTAAAGAATCAATAAAAACACAAAAATGAAAAAGTTATTCGCGTTGTTAATGGTTGCTGGTACTCTTGCTATGTATTCTTGCGGTGGAAAGCACGAAGAATCTACAGCTACTGATTCAACAGCTGCTGAAAGCACTACTATGGAAGCTGCTACTGTAGATTCAGCTGCTGCTCCTGCTGCTGATTCAGCTGCTGCTGCTCCTGCTGCCGATTCAGCTGCTGCTGCTCCTGCTGCTCACTAGTCAATTCTGAATTTACTATAATCAAAGCCATACCTCGTGTATGGCTTTTTTTATGCCCTTCATTTTGAAATACTGAGGTTCATGATACGAAATCCGGCAAAGATTAATGATCTGATTCCGGACAAGAATGGATCCTTATTCCTTTTGATCCACAATTGAGAGCCATCACCAGGAATTATTCCGAACCTTGCAGGATTCAGGGCATAAAAAAAAGAGACCTTTTCAGACCTCTTTCAATATTATCTTTTGTTCTTTTTTAGATTACCGGAGCGGAGCTCTTCCCATTCGAATTTCCTCCGTATCCCCTCATAATTCCACGATCTGAGCTACGGATGAAGTTGATGATCTCATCCCGTTCTTTTGACGGTGTGAATTCAAGCTCAATCATATCACATGCCTTGGTATAGTTGTTTCCTTCCAGATAGATAATCCGGAACAGATCCTGAATTTCTTCTATTTTCTCGTTGCTGAAATTCCGTCGGCGCAAACCAACTGAATTCACCCCTACATACGACAGAGGCTCTCTTCCGGCTTTCACATATGGAGGAACATCCTTACGTACCAAAGAACCGCCTGAAACCATTGCATGAGCTCCAATCTTAACGAACTGGTGTACAGCAGAGGTTCCACCAATCACAACATAGTCTTCAATTACTACATGGCCTGCCAGCTGTACCGCATTTGCAATGATGCAGTTGTCACCAATCAGACAGTCATGAGCCACGTGAACGTAGGCCATAATGAGGCAGTTTTTCCCTACTTCTGTTTTGAACCGGTCGATGGTTCCGCGACTGATGGTCACAAACTCCCGGATAACGGTGTTATCACCGATCACGACAGTCGTCTTCTCACCAGCAAATTTTAGATCCTGCGGAATGGATGAAACAACGGCTCCAGGAAAAATCTGAACGCCTTTGCCGAGCCTGGCACCATCCATAAGAACAGCGTTTGGGCCTATCCAGCAGTCATCGCCAATCTCTACATCGCCATAAATGGTGGCAAAAGGCTCGATCCGAACGTTGTTGCCAATCCTGGCATCCGGGTGAATATTCGCTAATGGTTGGTTCATCACTTAGTCTCCTTCCTCACTATATACGCAGACATGACAGCTTCGCATACAATATTGCCTGCAACATAAGCCCGTCCGTGCATTTTTGCAATACCTCGTTTAATTGGCGCCAAAAGTTCACAGCTAAAAACTACTGTATCTCCCGGCAGAACCATCTTTTTGAACCGGCAATTTTCGATGCTCAGAAAGTAGGTCCAGTGATTTTCCGGATCGGGAACCGTGCTCAGAACCAGAATACCGCCTGTTTGAGCCATGGCTTCAATCTGCAATACACCCGGCATCACCGGATTTCCAGGAAAATGCCCCTGGAAAAAAGGTTCATTAATTGTCACATTTTTTATTCCTGCCACCGATGTTTCATCGAGATGAAAAATTTTATCGATGAGGCAGAACGGATAACGATGTGGAAGCATCTTGTAGATCTGATTCACATCCAGCAAAGGCTGAACAGAAGGATCGTACATCGGGATGCCTTTGGGCAAGGCTTTTTTCTCCTGCTCCTTCATTACCTTTTTCAGTTTTTTGGCAAAGGCAACATTGGCCGCATGACCTGGCCGTGCCGCCAGAATCTGTCCTTTTATCGGACGGCCAGCCAGCGCCAGATCTCCCACAAGATCCAGAAGTTTGTGACGGGCAGGCTCATTCTTATAACGAAGTTCCACATTATTCAGGATTCCTTCATTCTTGACCTCAACTGTATCTTTGTTGAAAAGCTTGGCGAGATACTGCAATTCGCTGTCATCCACCACGCGATCAACCACTACAATGGCATTGTTCAGATCCCCTCCCTGAATAAGTCCCTGTTTGTACAGCATCTCCAGTTCATGAAGAAAACAGAACGTGCGGCAGGAAGCGATTTCTTTCCCGAAGTCCCGGATATCAGTAAGCGATGCATGCTGACTTCCCAGTACAGGTGAATTGTAATCCACCATAACAGTTAGGCGGTAGTCATCAAGTGGTAAGGCAGCAATCTCAACATTGCGGGATTCATCTTTGTAACTGATGGCTTCTGTAACATCGAAAAAGTTCCGCATGGCGTTCTGCTCTTCGAAACCGGCCTTCTCGATGGCAAGAACAAAAGGCATGGAACTACCATCCATAATCGGAGGCTCGGGACCGTTCAACTGAATGAGGACGTTATCAACTTCTGTTCCTACCAGAGCAGCCATGGTGTGCTCCACAGTGTTCACTCTGGCACCGTTGTGTTCGATGGTGGTACCCCGGCTGAGATCGACCACATAATCAACATCGGCATCTACGATCGGTTGTCCGGGCAAATCGACCCTCTGGAACTTGATTCCATGGTTGATGTCCGCTGGGACAAACGTCATTGTAGCATCTTTTCCGGTGTGCAGACCTACACCTTCCAGTGTAAACCGCTCTTTAATCGTATGCTGTTTGGTGTTCATAATATGTTTGATTCCGGTGTGCTTGTTCCCGGATTTGAACGTTCATTTTTTTCCTTCACTGCCCTTTCCAGCTCCTGAACTTTCTTTACCAGTTCAGGAAGTTGTTTATAGACAATTATGGATTTCATCTGGTTACCGTACTCAATGGCAGGGCTTCCAAACAAAATCGTGCCTTCCTTTTTTACTTCTTTGCTTACTCCTGATTGGGCTCCCACGGAAGTTCGGTTGGCCATTTTGATGTGGCCTACCACTCCTACCTGTCCGCCAATGACGCAATTTTCACCGATTTTTGTTGATCCGGAAACTCCGGACTGGGAAGCAATCACAGTATTGGCACCAATTTCCACATTGTGGGCAATCTGGATCAGATTGTCGAGTTTCACTCCTTTGCGGATAATGGTCGATCCCATTGTGGCCCTGTCGACTGTGGTGTTGGCTCCAATGTCGACGTGGTCTTCGATGATCACATTTCCCAACTGAGGAATATTTTTGTATGTGCCGTCTGCCTGTGGCGCAAAACCAAAACCATCGCTCCCAATAACAGCCCCTGCCGCAATGTTGCAATGGCTCCCGATCTGGCAACCGGTAAGTACTTTTACACCCGGATGAAGTACGGTGTTATCTCCAATGGCTACATGGTCACCAATGAAAACATGAGGGTAAATTTTGACGTTTTTTCCGATGGTGCAGTTCTGCCCGATGTATGAAAATGCACCCCGGTAAATTCCTTCTCCGGTTATACTTCCGTGGCCAATGAAAGCCGGCTCTTCCACTCCATTTTTTGACAGAGTTGTCAACCGGCTGTACTCTTCCAAAAGGGAGGTAAAACCTGTGTATGGATCTTCAACCCGAATCAGCGTGGCTGAGATGGGCTGTTTCGCTTCAAAAGACTTCGACACCAGAACAACAGATGACTGTGTGGTGTATATAAAAGGCTCATACTTAGGATTTGCCAGGAAAGATATACAGCCGGGTTTCCCCTCCTCTATCTTGGCAACATTATTAATCTTCAACTGTGAATTGCCTTGTAGCTCGCCTTGAAGTAGGGCGGCTATTTGCCCGGCAGAAAACTCCATTCTTTATTTTCCCGCAAAAGTTCGCAAAGATATGGTTTTGGGTTGGCAGACAATATATTTTTTCACAACCGTAGTCATACCATTTATGTTAGGTAAATCTGACGTTTGGGAAAGATCCAGAATGTCACCGTTTCGGTATTTTACATTGATCCGGTTTCCACCGGATATGTACGCAGAATTCGAAACTTCTTTTTCAAACACCAGATAGGTTACATCTTCTGCTGATATTCCCAATTCAAATTCATACTCTTTACGAAGTTCTTCCAGCGACCGGGCATCGACAGGTTCCGCCGAAATCCGGACTTTCAGCAAACGCCTATCCATCAATCCCCTCGCCAGAAACGACAAAACGAAATCAGGGTGACTCACCCAGTTTTTGATGCAATACCAGATGTCATAATCATCCAGCATCGAAAAGGCATTGAGATGGGAAGGATCTGATAGAAAATCGGGCAGGCCAAAGCTTCGTTCGAAAAACGGAAGCAAGGCAGGCGGCATAGTCAACCGACCACCACCATCCATCAGAAAACGGGCTCTTCGCATCAGCTGAATCACCATTTCCTCGGCACTGACCGTCGTTTTATGAAGATACACCTGCCAGTACATTAGCCGTCGGGAACTCAGGAAATTTTCCACTGAATAAATCGCTTTCTCTTCTACCACCAGTTCGTCCCCTGAAATGTCAATCATTTTGAGAATTCTTTCTGCTGAAATAGAACCCTCTGCCACACCGGTAAAAAAACAGTCCCTCCTGAGGTAATCCATCCGATCGATATCGAGCTGACCTGAAACCAGCTGGTTGAAAAACGGTCGATGGTATTCTCCCTTGAAAATAGCAATGGCCAGGTCCAGACGGTGGCCAAAAAGAAAATTCAGTCGTTCCATGAAAGCCAGTGACAGCATCTCATGTGGCACACCCTGTAAAATACTGCTTTCCAAAGCGTGAGAGAATGGACCATGGCCAATATCATGAAGCAAAACAGCCAGACGGGCACCTTCTTCTTCTTCTTTTGTGACGGAATGCCCCTTTTCTCTGAGGGTCTCAATTGCAAGACCCATCAGATGCATGGCACCAATGGCATGATGAAACCGGGTATGATGTGCTCCGGGATACACCATGTCGGTCAATCCCAGTTGCTTAATTCTTCGTAACCTCTGAAAATACGGATGATCCACAACATCCTGGATCAGGCCCGGCGGGATGGTGATAAAACCATGAACCGGATCGTTGATAATTTTGCCTGCTTTGGCCATAAGCTGCGAAGGTAGGGAATGAATCCTATTTCATCCGAACCAACCTGCGGAGAAGCACAGAATCATACCGGATTATTTTTCACCAACAGATTTCATTTGATTTGCATTTCCCTTTGCCGTTTCCTGCAAAAGGATCTTCCATTGAAATTACTCCGTATAACAGCGGTTTTTGTATTCGTGGCTGGTGCTGCGATTTTTCTTTACCTGGCTTTGCACCACCGCCAGATCTATTCTGAAAACTGTTCAGGTGGTGATCATTTCCAAATCACCCGGCAAGGCAAGATCCGCTTCAAAGCATTGAACGAAAGTTCGGGACTATCTCACTGGAAAGAAGATTGGTTTTTCACCCACAACGATGATACAGATTCCTGCCTTTACCTGATCAATGCCAAAGGAAAACTAATCCGAAAATGGTTCGTGCCTTACAGGAACCGGGATTGGGAGGATGTATGCCGGGACGATCTGGGAAAGATTTACATCGGAGATTTTGGAAATAATTTCAATACATCGAAGCATCTCCGAATCTACATTGTGGATCCTGAAAAAAACAAAACAGAGGGAATCATTCGTTTCCGATACCTCGATCAGAAGGGATTTCCACCAGTAAAACCAGGTTCGATGAATTTTGATTGCGAAGCCATGGTCTATCAGAAAGATAGTCTTTATTTGTTCACCAAAAACAAAAGGGAAAGAAGCACAAATGTGTATGCCATTCCGGCTAAACCCGGAAACTATACAGCTGTGAAAAAGCAGGAAATCCCGTTGCTGGGGATGGTAACAGCTGCTTCACTCCGGCCGGACGGGAAAGAACTTGCATTGCTCACCTATGGCAAACTGTATTTTTTCACATTGAATACTGGACTTCAATCAATCCCAAACCCCGATTTTTGCTTTGCCTGGTCTAAATTCAGGCAAAGTGAATCGCTCAGCTATTGGGGCCGGGATTCACTGCTGGCAGGAAACGAACAAAGAGACCTATATCTGATTACGCGGAAATGAGCAACAATTCGTACGGCAAAGTCTTTACCATCAGCACCTTCGGAGAGTCTCACGGACCAGGTATCGGCGTTGTTATTGACGGTTGTCCAGCTGGTCTTGAACTGGATACAGAACAAATCCGGACCGAAATGCAAAGGCGTAAACCAGGGCAAAGCAGACTGACTACCCAGAGAAAAGAAGAAGATGAAATCCAGATTTTATCTGGTGTTTTCGAGGGTAAAACCACTGGCACACCTTTGTGTATTTTCATTCCGAATGAAAACCAGAAACCAAAAGATTACGCTCATATCGCGGAAACCTTCCGGCCTTCCCATGCTGATTACACCTACCAATCCAAATATGGCATTCGTGACTATCGTGGGGGCGGAAGAAGCTCGGCAAGAGAAACCGCCGCCCGGGTTGCAGCTGGTGCTGTAGCCCGACAAATCCTGGCGACAGCCGGAATAAAAATCCAGGCATACGTTCAGCAGGTCGGTTATATTAAAGTTGAGAAAACCTATCAGGAACTGAACCTGGAACAAACGGAATCGAATGATGTGCGGTGCCCGGATCCTGATATCGCTCTTCAAATGGAAGCATTGATTGATACCGTCCGTAAAGAGAAAGATACCATCGGAGGGTTGGTTCGCTGTGTTTGCTCTGGTGTTCCGGTTGGATTGGGGGAGCCGGTTTTCGACAAACTGCACGCAGAACTGGGGAAAGCCATGCTCAGCATCAATGCGGTGAAGGGGTTTCAGATTGGTTCAGGATTTTCTTCTTTGGGCATGCGGGGATCTGAGCACAACGATGAATTCTATACTGACAATGGAGTAATTCACACGCGAACCAATCATTCAGGCGGTGTACAAGGTGGAATCAGTAATGGAGAGGACATTTATTTTGATGTGGCTTTCAAACCGGTGGCCACCATTATGCAGGATCAGAACAGCGTGGATGCAGACGGAAACCCTGTCATTGTGGAAGGAAAAGGTCGCCATGATCCATGTGTTCTGCCCAGAGCCGTGCCGATTGTGGAAGCGATGGCGGCTTTGGTTCTGGTCGATTTCTGGTTGCGGAACCGGATGACAAAACTGTAAACAAAGAGTGAGAATTCGCGAAACATGAAAGATAAAATTGTCCTTATCACAGGCGGAACATCCGGAATTGGACTGGCACTGGCCGAATGTTTTGGAAAAAACGGCTCGCGGATTGCGTTTACCGGCCGGGATCGGACACGAATTGAAGAAACTGAAAAAAAACTGGCCTCACTGGGAATCGAATCCTTTGGAATTCAGGCAGAAGCATCTTCCGAAACAGACCAACGTAAAGCTGTGGTTCAAACCATGAACCGGTATGGCCGACTGGATGTCTTGATCAACAATGCGGGAATTTCGATGAGGGCCCTTTTTTCAGAACTGGATCTGGCGGTTTTCCATAAAGTAATGGACATCAACTTTTACGGAACCGTGTACATCACGCAGGCGGCTCTTCCATATTTGATCCGGTCAAAAGGTACGATTGTTGGGATATCATCGGTTGCCGGATTTAAAGGTCTTCCCGGGAGGACTGCCTATAGTGCTTCTAAATTTGCGATGCAGGGATTCCTGGAATCGCTTCAATCGGAACTATCCCGCAAAGGCGTGAATGTACTGATGGCATTCCCTGGTTTCACTGCTTCCCGGATCAGGGAAAATGCGCTCACCAAAGACGGAAGTGCTCAGGGCGAAACACCGAGAGAAGAGGAGAAAATGATGCAACCGGAAGAAGTCGCACGACAGGTTTACAACGCAGTGCTGCAGAAAAAACAGCACATTGTAATGACCACCGAAGGCAAGCTGTCCTACTGGCTGAATAAGTTCTTCCCTGGCTTTGTAAGCAGGAAAGTGTACCAGAAAATGGCGGCAGAACCGGGTTCAGGACTGGAGCCCTGACCGGCTACTTTTCGTTGAGGACGCGAATCAGAGATTCAGTGGCAGTTCCCGCGATTTGCGCCATTTCTTCCCTTGAGAAAATCCTCTCCCCTTCTGAAAATCCATTTTCCAGAAGATGGCTTCGTAAATATTCTGCTTCAGAAAGAACGCGTTCACGCATTGGAGTATACGCCAGATGAACCATTTTTTCCTGAAGCCGATTGGCTTCTTCGGCTTGTAGTTGCAGGGCCGCCATTAACATTGGTGCATTTTCTGCCAGTGCTTTCACTGCTTTTTCTTTCGGAATGGACCGTACTTCAAGAGCAGTGGCAGCTTCAGCGTATGTACGGTAGCTATGCGGCAATAAAGCATCTGTGAGGCCAATCAGTTCCTGACCAAAATCGATCCGGGTGATGAGCGATTTTCCGAACGGTGTGGTACGGTAATGTTTCACTATACCCTTTTCCAGCCAGTAAACAGATTGCGGGAATTGTCCTTCTGAAAAAATCAGGTGTTTTTTAGGAAGCTTCACAAGTTCAGCTTCCGATTCCTTCATCAGATTTTTGAAGAAATTGTTCAGTTGATCATGTGCATCCTGAAGTCGTCTGGGAGAGGCACTTCGTTGAGAACCGCCTCCGGATTTTTGTAAACGGGCTTCTATGGCAGCCAGTAACTCCAGTTCGGTAAATGGTTTGGTGAGATAGTCATCCGCTCCCAGTTCCATGGCTTTCCGCTGGTCGGCCCTTTCTGACTTAGCTGTCATAAAGATGAATGGAATCTGGCTGAGAACATCATCTCTCCGAAACAAATGAAGGACACCAAATCCGTCCAGCACTGGCATCATAATATCGCAAACAACGAGATCAGGTGGAGTTTCTCTGGCAATCTCGACCCCTACTTTCCCGTTTTCAGCTGCAAACACTTCAAATCCTGCGAGTTGCAGAATTTCAGCTGTATTTTCCCTGATTTCCTGATGATCCTCTATGAGCAGTATCTTTTTCATTTGTTTTCAAATAATAGTGAAATGATCGTTCCTTTATTCAACTCGCTCTGAATTTTAATTTCTCCTTCCATAAGCTTCAAATAACGCTGTACAATATGCAAACCCAATCCAGTGCCCTGAATGTTATCGGCATTCCTTCCCCGGAAAAAGCGCTCAAACAAGTGCTCCTGATCTTTCCGGGAAATGCCGATACCCTGATCCTGAACCTCAATGTTCAACACATCATTTTTACGGAAAGCTTTGACTGTAATGGTGGATGCAGGTGGTGAGAATTTGATCGCATTGGAAAGCAGGTTGAGCATCACATACCGGATGAGTTCTTTGTCAAGCTCAACATCTCCTACTTCCGGCATTTCAATCAGGATCTGTTTCCCCTCCCCTGCCTGGCTCTGCATCTCGCTCACGATTTCTTTCATATGGTCAGGAAGAAAAAACAATTCCGGTTTCGGCTTTATTTTCCCTTCTTCCAGTTTACCAATGGATAAGAACTCGTTTAATAAATTACTAAGATTCAGGACAGTATCGGAAATACGCTTCAGGTGTTTTTCCCTGTGAATCTGGTCTTCGCTTTTCTGGTACTTACCAATGAGAGTGGTAGAAGTGAGAATGGTGGCCAAAGGTGTTTTAAATTCATGGCTGGCCATAGTGACAAACCGGCTTTTCAATTCACCGAGCTGTTTTTCCCTCTTCAGGGCATCCTGCAATTCTTTTCTGGACGATTCGAGCTGATTGAGTGTCTGCCGAAGAGTCTCCGTCCTTCTTTCTACTTCTTCTTCCAGATTTGAATTCAGCACCTTTATTTCCCGGGTAATGGTTTCCAGTTCTGCCTTTTGCTGAAGAAGAATGGCTTCGTTTTGTTTCCTGACCGTAATATCCAGAATGAAGGCAATCACAAACAAACCTTCGTCTGTGTGGAAGTAGCTAAGACTGATTTCAACGGGTAACTCTGAACCATCTTTCCGCCTGGCTTTCAGATCTCTTCCGTAGCCCATTGGCCTCACCTGTGGATGAACTGTATAATGCTCCCGGTTCGCCTGGTGGGTATGCTGCCTGTCCATGGGGATAAGCACTTCTACTTTCTTTCCCCTTAATTCATCCGTCTCATACCCGAAAATGGTTTCTGCATGTTGGTTTACCAATGTGATTTCACCCCGACTGTTGGCAATCACAATTCCTACGGTCGCAAAATTGAAGAGCGCTTCAAATTTTTGCTTTTCCTTAAGAAGTTGGTCAATTGCTTTGGTGGTCATGCAGCAGAAACAAATAGTGAAGTCAAATTAGAGATTTGCCAATCTGCCAATCCATGACCGCAATTAAAGACAAAACTGATAATTATCAGCTGCCAATTCGAAAGAAGAAAAAACGAACCTATTCTTTCACTACTTCCACCCAGCCATTGCAGTGGTAATTCCCGGGAAACCGGATATTGTAAAAATATACTCCAGCCGACAAGGAGTCTGGTTTCCAATCGTTTTTGTACGAATTGGTTTGATAGACATTTTTACCCCACCGGTTGAATATTTCCAGAACCCACCCTTCTTCCAATCCATTAATTATGAAAACATCATTTTTCTCATCATCGTTAATGGTAAGTAGATTGGGGACAGAAAACTCATTCACCCTCAATTTTTGAATCTTGGTTTCCAGACATCCCTGCTTGAATGCATCCAGCTTTACGTCGTATAATCCTGGCTTGTTGTATTGATGCTTTGGGTTCACTTCAGTGCTTTTCACACCATCACCAAAATCCCAGATAAAAACTTCTCCGTTTATGGTGGAATTCTGGAACACATAATAGGGTTGCTCACAACCTTCATACGATCTGATTACATCAAAAGCAGGGATAACAGTTATTTTCCTGTCATTCAACCGAAGAGTAT
>DAIOVD010000006.1:0-49741 GCA_036759185.1 Catalimonadaceae bacterium
AGTGTACACGGCTTCCCGGGAAAACATGGCGGTTTTCAAGTCCAACGGACTGAAGGTAAAAGCGATGGACAAAGGACTGCATGTGGCCCGGTCCGGATTTATGCCGACCGTTTCACTGACGGGAAATCTGGGCAGCAGCTATTCGAGTTTGTCGAACCGCTTTATTCCGACGGGAAGTTCGGAGGAGGAGACCGGCCAGTTTGTGCGGTTTCAGGGGACGGAGTCGCCTGTGCTGGTGAACCAGACGCATTACAACAGCGAGAAAATCGGGTACAGCCGCCAGATGAAAAACAACCTGGGGGTGTTTGCGGGTGTGAGTCTGCAGGTGCCGGTGTTCAATGGATTTTATGCCTCGAATCAGGTTCGTCTGGCCAAACTGAACCGGAAGCGGGCCATGCTCGATCTGGAAACCAACGAGCAGCAGATGAAGCAAAACATCGAGCAGGCCTGGTTGCTGATGGACATGGCCTGGCGGAAACAGGATCTGATCCGGCAGCAGGTGTCCGATTTTGAGACTTCATTTCAGGCAGCGAAGACCCGTCTGGAAAACGGCGTGATCAGTGCGGCCGAGTTTCTGATCGCCAAAAACAACGCCGACCGTTCCCGGCTATCCGGTGTGCAGGCGACCTACGAATACCAGTTCCGCACCCGGATTCTGGATTACTATCAGGGAAAGCAGGTTTGGTGAGGGGGGGATTATTGATTTTCGATACAGCGAATAATTGTTTACTTTGCACTATGCCAGAGCTTTTCAGACTTTTTGGGATTCGTTTTTTCTTCTTTAGTAATGAACACCCACCAGTGCATGTTCATATTAAAAATGGAGACGGAGATGCAAAATTTCAAATTAAACCAGTGCAACTATTAGAAAACAGAGGCATGAAAAGTAAGGATATTCATTTGGCTGAAAGTATAATTGAAGAGAACGAAGATCTGATCGAGCAAAAATGGAACGAGTACTTCAACCGGTAACGGAATCCTTAATTGCAGCTGAAAAAGTCTGGTTTCAGGATGATTACATCTTTGTACGACTGAAGGACCAACGTGTGCTTGGCCACCCGCTTTCCTGGTATCCGCATCTGATGAAAGGGACGGAAATCCAGCGGCAAAACGTTGAACTATGGAACGAAGGTGCCTGGCTGCATTGGGAAGAATTGGATGAGGATCTGTCCGCGGAAGGATTTCTTCGGTTTGTGAAGCCGGGGGAGTAAAAGTCTTTGCAAGGGTGTGCTCTAATAGTTGATACTCACTCGTTGATCCATCTTCCTATCCATTTCTGATCGCCTTTCCGGGCCAAGTAGGTGTACATGCCGGAAGGCAGATTGGCCAGAGAGACGGGAGAACCGCTTCCGGCCCAGCCCTCAAAAACCCGGCGGCCATCGGTGGCAAACAAATTCAACTCCAACCGACCTTCGACGCCCGAAAACCAAACATCACCCGAACCTGGATTGGGGTAGAGCCTGAGAGTCTTCGCCCATTTGGGTGCTCTTGTACTTAGCGGGATGGTATCGGCAAAAGGATCGTAAGGAAGGCCGATTCCGGAGATTTTCATAAAGAACATTTCATCTCCTGTACCTCCCTGGCGGCGGGCTTTACCGGCCAGAACCACATTTCCCAAACCATCAAAAGCCAGGTCATTGATCTCAGCAGGAACTTTAACCAAGTTTCCACTCTTTGGCAAAGGCTTTTTCCAAAGCAGGATGCTGTCCGGACTGTAGAGCTTAATAAAATTGCTGTCTGAGTTTGTGGTGCTGCGTTCAAAGGCGAGAATATTGCCATCCTGCATGGTGGCCAGAACGGAACCGGATTTTGCAGTGTTTTCTCCTCCCCAGATTTTGTGGCCGCTGGCATCAAATTTTCCAAAGAAATACGGGCTGGATTACTGCCATAGGTACCACTGGCAACAAGGGATTGGTAGCGGGTCTGCCGGACCACGGTATCAAACACCAGATTTGGCGCCGTCCCAAACCAAACCGTATCCTGGCCCAGTTGATTGCCGTTCTCATCGATTTCCACTGACCAGATCATTCTTTCGGCCATGCCACTCAATAAGTAGTGCCCGTTTCTCATGGGCTCGATGTTGTTGCCTTTGCAATACCAGTCGTTTCCTCCATTGAAGCGCTGGGTCCATTGCAACTGGCCATTGTAGCTCACTTTGATCAGAAGCCAGTCCTGCAAACCACCAATTGTACTGAAGTCAGAACCCATAACAAATGTGCCCCCATCCGAAGTAGGCAGCACCTTGGATACTTGAGGATCATTCAGCCCTGCACTCAAAGGAAGTTTCCAGATGGAATTTCCATTGGTATCGACCTTCTGGATAAGGATTTTCGAGTCCAGTATCGTGTCACCAACCGACTTTGATGCGATCACCAGGTTGCCTTCGAAACTTTTATGGATTTTCATATCAGGTGTGAAGCTTGTCCAACCACCAACCCGTCGCACAAAAATTGTATCACCAGTATTCGCCTGCAATTTCACTAAACCAATGCCATAAGCGGTACCTGATGAATTTTGTATTGCATAGCCCCACTCCCTAGCAGCAATCGCTGAAAAAATTGTCGATTCATTAAAATATACAATTCCATGAGATGACAAAATCTTTGTACCTACTAAAAACTGCCGCTGCCAATCCACACTTTGCCCAAATGAAATCTGATAGAGCAGAAGTATAGATAGCAGCGGCAGGTATTTCTTTAGTCGTTCTCCTGGTGAAGAGATTTCCAGTCCTGTCGATGCCCGCTCTTTCCTGAGGTATTGCCTGAACCGTTCTTTTGCCTTCTGTTTCCATATTCCTGCCATATCGATGAATTTCATTTCGGGTTCCGATCGCAAGCCGAATATCCGCTAAAAACCGGAATTGCCGGCATCGTTTTTTTGAACATCACCGGATGAAAAACAGAGAGGTGTGTTCATTGGGATGTTCATTGCTTTTCGGGTGTGTTGATAGGTGGGGATACAAATCAACAAAGAGGATTCTGATGTTTGAATTATTCAGGTTCAGATTATTGAAATGATGAGGCAGTTGCATCGTTCTGCACGAAGTTGCATAGCTGAACCGTTTTAAACAGAACATTTGCTTTTTTTAATCCCAAAAAATTATTTGATTTGAGTTCATTCCAATTCCCATGAAACGAACTCAATTTCTCCTTCTTCTCCCGGTTTTATTTCTTGCGTTGAGTTTTCAATCTTTTGGCCAAATGACCACGGTCTGGCAAAAACAGATGACCGGTACCGGTTTTTTTCTGAATTCTAAAGTAGCACCCGACGGCAAGGTTTATTCTGTGGGCTATTTCTGGGGAAAAAAGGCCGTCTTTGGAAACACCGAGATTTGGGCCGATACAGTTTTTGATCCGAATGTTTGGACCACTGGAAATGCCGATAACATAGAGTCAACTGGTTTCGTTGCCTGTCAGGACATGAATGGAGATTTTGTTTGGGCCCGGCCTGTAACCACTTATTGTGGAATTGATGGTATGACACTTTCACATATTTGTGTGGACGGAGCCGGAAATGCAGTTGTGGCTGGTAATTTTTATTACCGACATTACAGTCCAGTCAATGGGTGGAGTGCCTCGTTCAATTCGGTTCCATTTTTTCAGATCCCAAATGATCCTCAAGGTGACCTCCTGGGGGGCTCCCATTTTGCTTTTGTCCTGAAAATATCTCCTCAGGGTGATCTACTTTGGAATAAAGTATTTCGATCCGGACGCAATTCTCAAAATTTACATCTTGAATTTGTTAACAATACGATTGAGCTTCTGGTTCAACACAACGATACCTTAAAGGTGGACGGTGCGGTTTATTGCAATGGTTTAACCAATGGCTATATCAATGAATATGCCCTGCTGAAACTAACAACGGATGGTACGGTTATATCTGTTCAGAACCGAAATTTTCATAATCTGGTTGTTCCACCAGGCCCACCATCAGGTCGACAGGGGCTTCAAAGAATTTTTATTCGCAGGCTACCCAATCTTTCCTGGGCCCTGGCACTGTTTGATTTTGCCACATATGGAACGATGGTCGTCGATATCTCACCTGATTTTTCAACCATTCTGGATACGGTATCATTTAAAACCCGTTCAGCAACTGCAATCGCAAACAACTATTTTAATCCGGGTCCGGTTTTAGTACTTGGAGACATCGTTCAATTGCCCGAGGGAAAAAGAGGCTATATTTTTCAATTTGATACCCGAAATTATGGGGATGAAAAGCTGATCTGGAAAAACGACACCCTGGACCTTGGAATTCCGCCAACCGATACAAGTCTTGGAACGAATACGAATATTGGAAATGCATTTCTTCTCAAAACGGAAGGAACCTCCTGCATAAAACAAGTTTTGATGTTGCCTCCTGTTGGGACTTATTATGGCTTGGGAGCCAATCAAACCAGCACGGGTAATTTTTTCACCATCCCAAATTATTTTCCATCCGCTCTCAAACAATTTGATCGCAATGGAAATTTCATTTCCAGCCTTGATCTGAGTCAGGCACATAATTCGGTTATAGAAAGCACCGAATTTGAATTTGGGGATGCTTTAATCGAATATGGCGACTCTAAAATTGAAAAGGCTGGAAATCATCTCTACATTTCCTATGGACCGTACCTGACCAAAGTCCTGATCAATGAAGTGGCCACAACGGATGTTTCATTTTCAGGATGTTTATCCAACCGCACCCTTCTTACAACCATCCAGGAACAGGAACTCCGTGATGTCTATGTTTTTAAGATGGACCAGAGTATTGTGTATCACCAATCCTCCAATGAAGATGGATTGTATCGTTTGGTGAACGCTTTGGGGCAGACCATTTCCGAAGGTGATTTGTCAGGCCTTGAAACCCGGATTCAATCCAAAGGTCAACCCAAGGGCATCTACATGCTTACAATTCAACAGAAAAATAAGCAGACCACACATCGGGTTATGTGGTAGTAGATGATAAGGATTTCAGGATCGGACTTTTATTCCGCAATTGAGAATCGGTAATAATCTGACAAAACGGATTGGTTGCGCCCGGACTAGTTCCGAATTATCTGTTGTTTTTATGCTAGGAAATCCCCTGCCGGGCGGGAATTGAATCTCCATAAAAAGCGGTTCGCATTTCACTTTTGCATAATTTTCAATGCGTAAAAATTTTTATGCACGAAATTTTATGAAGATGGGGAAATAAAAAGGAGAGTCCTTCGTCTCATTGATTCGGGCAGTCCAGCGCCTGCAAATGTATTTTCGGGCACCTGTCATTTTGATGAGTTGAGGCACATTTCCTGGTGAAGATCAAACCTTCCAACATGCCTCCTTTCATAATTTTGGCTTTCCCGAAGGTTGTTTTGGCATAAACCAACTCTCATGAACAGGTAGTTTCCAGCCCCGAAGTTTGGCATAGTCTTCAATTGGGCACAAAAACAGAGCCGTTCGGTCAGCCTTGTTCACTTCGGCTTTCCCAAATGGATATATGGCTCCCGGTTCGGCGCCAAACCAATTGTTTCCACCAAACCAGCCATATTTCTGGCAATGCTCCCAGTATGTACTATCACTGTTGAATGGCTCCCTTATTCGGCAATAATCAATGGCACTCGCCCAATCTTCAGGATACAAATCCAACTTGCGGATGGCATCCAGAGCATAAGGCTCCAGCTTTTTTAGCGTCTCGCCGTCTGCATGGCGAATCAAAACTTCTACTTGTCCCGTACCTGCGTTCCGGCCGGTTTCCCTGAATTCGCCCAGTAAGTGAAAACCTGGCCAGCCGTATTCTGCACATATTTCCAGAAACTCTTTTCTGTTTTCCAGATCCAGAACCCGGATTTTTCTCCACCTCCTTTTCCCTGAAACAAAAATAGATCGCCAACCGGTTCTGTATCGTTGGTCCTTTATCCCAATTCGATTAATCCTGGCAATCAAAGGCTTGTTTACGTTTGATTTGTACACCCGGAAACAGGAATCCATCGTTTTTCTCAGCCGCTTATTTTGAGGGAGGTATATGAATTTGCGAAAGGCGTCGGATTTTTGTTGGAGATAAATATGGTGCTCCATCATTTCTCTGACATTCCGGTAAGTGCCGCCCCTCATGGAAAATCTTTGCAAATAATATCCCGCCAATCGGGAGTCGCCCAATGTATGTGCATTCACCGCAGCCATCAGATAATCCTGGTTAAAACCCTGAACGGAATCCAGAGCAAAGGCAATCCTGAAGCAGGAATCCGATTTGGCATAAGATGAATCCATAAAATGATGCTGACCAAGATAAAAATTTGTGTAGTAAACCACATGTTGCGGTGACTGACCAATCGATTGCGCTCCCCAAATACTGATGTGTAAAAGACTTAGAAATGCGGTTTTGAATTGAAACACGTTTTATTCTTAATTTTGAAGCGATAGATCCTTTGGTAGGTAACGTATTTACGGGACAAGGATTTTATCGGAAAGGCAGGGAATAGCACCGATTCAGTTCCCACAAATCAAGGGTGGACCAAAATTGTAAGATCTCTCCCAGAGCACTTGCTGGGTGAAATGAAGAGGAGAGGAACTAACAGAAAACGTAATACCTTCAAGTTCATTGTAGCAATTTGATTCGAAAGTAGCCAAAATTCCCATGCCTGAAAATACAGATGGGTTATCCATGATCAGGTATAATGGCTGCCGGATGTTTCCAGGCAATTGCCGGAAAGGTCAAAACAATTGTAAAAAATCCTCTAGGGGTTGGTAAAACATTTCCGGGAAGTCCAGGACCAATTTTACCAATTGCCAAACCCTTTTTATCAATTGTAAAAGTTGCGGCGGGAGTTGTACCGGATGGTTTACCATAACCCGCCGCAATTTTTACAACCCCACAGCCGGGTTTTACTATTGGCGGCCACCCGGAGGGAATTCCCTGACGAGTTTTTTGGCAGTCCAAATGCTACAGGGAATTGTACAGCGCATTTTTACAATTGGTAAACAGCACATAACAATTGTAAAAATCGTCCGTTCAGCAGCCGGAATCATTTTATCAACCCCATCATCAGCCGGATATTGTCGAAAAACATCTGTTAAGTTTTTAAACTGATAATAAAAACTTAACAAAGTTGTTGAGTTTTTATTGTTAAGATATAAAATGCAACAAACAAAACTTAACAGAGATGTTGAGTTTTCAATTCTAAAATCAAAATCTCAACAACCAATTTTTAACAGGCAATCATGATTACTGACTCGTCAGCCGTCTTCGTAAATCGGGACCCCGAACTTTGAAAATTACTATTCAAGTTGAAAATGAAGAAGCATAAGGTAAACCTCATCTGCGGTCAGACCGCCGCTCCTTCGTCGCTCCGGTACCGACCACATGCAAGGCAAACCACTCTCTCTGCATTCCTGCATTTCATTCATAATTTGGCGCTAAAGAGGCCACGTTCCGCATAACTCATCATTCATCACTTGGCGCCAAGGTAAGCATCTCTCACCACTAATCAGCCCCACGATAAGCATCATTCTTGATGTGGATCATTTCCCCCAATCAGGCATCACCATTGAATTATTTTTCGGGCACCTGTTGTGTTGATGCGTGGGGATTGAAAATGGCGCCTTGTTAAAAACCCTGCTTAAGCAGTGGGCGACACACGCATCCAGGCGGAGCAATGTCAACTGTTCCGTTTTATTTGAACGCGGTCTGACCGCCACTCCTTCTTCGCTTTGGTACCGACCACATGCCTAGCCAAACACGCAATCCTGCATTTTATTCATAATTTATAACTCATAATTCAGCATTAAATCAGGCAGTTACCACCCTATCCACAAATCACACATCACAAATCACACATCAAAAAAAAGTGGTTTGCAGTCCAAAAGAAAGTTGCCTTTCTCTCAAACCACAAACCACTTTGGTTTCAGTTGGATGCGCTTACCGCACGATCAGCTTCCGGATATGGCGCACTTTGTCGTTCTGCACCTCCATGATGTACAAGCCGGCAGGAGTTCCTCTCAGATCCAGATCCTGGGACGCTTTGCCATCAGTGAGATCCAGTTCTTTTTCCAGAACCTGAACACCCGTGCTGTTGTACATACGGACGGTACTTTTCGCTGCCGTGGCCGACTCAAAATTGAGGTGGAAGAAACCATCGCCCGGATTCGGGTAGATTTCCAGAACATCCGACTTAGTGAGGGTTTGCTCAACATCTGTACAGATTACAAACGTTACCTTGATGGTATCGCGGAACGTACATCCATTGTTGCTGAGAACCTGTACCCAGTATTGTCCGGAAGCGCCAACGGTTACAGTTGGCGTGCCTGAATTATCAAACCATGAATAATCAGCAAAACCTGTACCGGCATTCAATACCACAGATGTTCCGATACAGGCTAGTGAATCTGGACCCAGATCAAGGGTGTTGATTTCTTTTGTTACCTGCACCAGATCAGAAGCCGTACAGCTACCTGACGTGACGGTCCAGGCAAATGTATTGACACCGGATCCCAGGTTGGTCACTTCTGAAACTGGATTGCCTGGCTGTGCAATGGTTCCGCTACCGGAAACCAGAGACCATACTCCAAATCCTGTAACAGGTGCTGTTGCGTTGAGGAAAGTGCTGCTTCCACAAATGGTTTTGTCAGCACCGGCAAGTGCGGTCACATTTCCTGGCGTAGCATTGATGATGATTTCGTCAAAGGTTGGTGCACAAGGAGCGTTGCTGATGGTCCATCGGAAGATATTGGCTCCATTACCTAAACCGATTACCGTTGTACTGGCGCTGGTCAGGTTTGCAATTGTTCCGCTTCCGGAAACAAGTGACCAGCTACCGGTGCCTTGTGTTGGAGTATTGCCGGTTAATGTTGCCGACGATCCGCAAATGGTCTGGTCGTTTCCGGCATTGGCCGCAACCGGATTGTTTACCACTGTAATCTGAACCTGGTCCACACTTGGCTGGCATACGCCACTGGTGACGGTCCAGCTGAACACGTTCACACCGGCACCCAAACCTGTAACAGATGTCAGGCTGCCATTCGGGTTGGTAATATTTCCACTTCCCGAAACCAAAGCCCACACACCAGTGCCTGTTCCGGGATTGTTACCGATCAACTGGCTGACAGAACCACAAACGGTCTGGTCTGTTCCGGCATTGGCCGTAACGGCGGAAAGGGTTGTTGAAATGACCACCTCGTCGGCTGAAGCCGCACACGGAATATTGGTGATGGTCCAGCGGAAAACGTTGGCACCGTTTCCTAGTCCGGTCACTGTTGTATTCGGATCTGATGGATTGGTGATGGTTCCGGTTCCGGACACCAATGTCCACAATCCCGTTCCAGCCTGCGGAACATTTCCACTAAGTGTAGCAGTGGAAGTACAAAGGTTTTGATCAATTCCTGCAATTGACAGCGATACGGAATTGATTCGTTCAACGTTCACATCATCGGAACTTGTAGGACAGGTTCCATTGATGATGGTCCAGCGGAAAACATTCATACCTGCCCCAAGTGCCGTGACCTGAGTGGTAGGAGAGTTGGCATTGGTGAACGTTCCGGAACCTGATACTACAGTCCATGTACCGGTTCCTGTTCCGGCGTTGTTACCGGAAAGTTGCGTCGATTCACTGCACAACACCTGATCCTGTCCGGCAACTGCTGCAACGGCATTGGTGGTAGAGTTGATGATGACTTCGTCTGTGCTGGCAGCACAAGGTGAGTTGGAAATGGTCCAACGGAAGGTGTTGGCGCCAGTGCCGAGTCCGGTAACCTGAGTTTGAGGATTGAACACATCCTGAATCTGTCCGCTTCCTGAGACCAGAGTCCAGAGGCCATTTCCGATGGAAGGAGTTGTAGCGGCAAGTGTGGCAGAATTGGTACAGATGTTTTGATCTGTTCCGGCAAATGCAACGGAAGGAGCTGGAACACGGGTCACCACTACATCGTCAAATGAAGGAGGACAATTTCCATTGGTGATGGTCCAGCGGAAAACGTTAAGTCCGGTTCCGAGTCCGGTTACGGTTGATGTCGGGCTGGTTGGTGATGTGATGGTTCCTGTTCCCGAAACCAGTGACCACTGTCCGATTCCGAACGTTGCGGTGTTCCCAGCCAGTGTTGCCTGTGTATTACAAAGAGTCTGATTCTCTCCCGCTTGTGCGATGGTGGCATTTCCAAGATTGGTGATGATGACATCGTCTGTTGTCTGACTGCATGGAGGATTGGTCACAGTCCATCGGAAAACGTTTTGTCCGTTCCCAAGGTTTGTCACCAGTGAATTCGGACTGGAAGAATTTTCGATTGAGCCGGAACCTGAAATCAGTGTCCAGATTCCCGTTCCGGATGACAACGGAGAAGCCTGAAGATTGCCTTGTCCACCACAAACAGACTGATCCTGACCTGCACTGGCAGTTTGAGGAAGAACCCGTGTTATCCGGACTGTATCTTTGGATTGTGGACATGAACCGTTGGTAATCGTCCACACAAAAGTGTTCACCCCGTTTCCGAGGCCTGAGACACTGGCGTTCGGGGAGGTTGGATTGACAAGTGTTCCGGAACCGGAAACAAGTGACCAGATTCCGGAAGAAGGGGTAGGAGTATTTCCTGCAAGGACAACCTGCTCGCTGCAAAGAGTTTGATCTGCCCCAGCCTGAGCTGTTACAGACGGCGTCACCACAATGTTTAGGTCATCGGTGGTAGCTGGACAGGTTCCGTTGCTGCTTGTCCAACGGAAAACGTTGTTTCCGCTTCCCAAACCAGTTACCTGAGAATTGGGTTGAGCAGGATTCGCAATGACTCCGGTTCCTGAGACAAGTGTCCAGAGACCGGTTCCGACTGTAATGGTATTTCCAGTCAGAGTCGCACTGGTTCCACAGATATTCTGGTCTGCTCCTACAAATGCTGGGGTTGGTGAGGCATATCGGGTGATGGTCACGGTGTCTTTGCTGGTGGCACAGCCGGGAACCGAAATAGTCCACACGAAGCGGTTGATTCCTTCTGAAAGTCCCGAAACTCCTGAGTTCGCTGAATTCGGGCTGCTCACTATTCCATTTCCCGCGATTGAAGTCCAGGTTCCGGTTGCAGTACCAGTGGCTGCGTTTCCAGCCAGAGTTGCGGAAGTCGCACAAATGAACTGATCTGCTCCGGCAACGGCCACCTGGCCAGGTCCTGAGTAGGTAATCGTAACTTCAGAAAGGGAGTTTCCACAGGAGTTGGAAATGGTCCAACGGAAAACGTTTGTACCCTGACCAAGATTCGAAACAGCTGAATTAGGTGAGTTAGGATTGGTAATGATTCCACTGCCGCTGAGCAAAGTCCATGTTCCGGTTCCGGAAACAGGTGTGTTCCCTTCAAGAAAAACAGTCGGAGAACAGGTAGTGTAACTTGGTCCTGCGTTGGCAGTGGTAGGTGGAGATGCAATCTGAACACTGTATTCTTCGATTTCTCCGGATTCGTAAGGACCGGTAAAACAGGCGGAAGAACTTGGTATAGAAGTTCCTGGATTGAAAGCAAAAATTCGCATTGGAACTGTTGTGCCTGGAGTGCCGATGTTATTGGCGAAGAAGAAATTGCCCGTAAACAAGGTTGAATTTGTTAGTGTAGGGGACTGGAGAACCTCGTTGGCATCGTCATAGTCTCCGTCATTATTAAAGTCAATCCAGATTGCCACATACATGCCCGCCGAAGACAAACTTACTGAAAGTGATTTGGTTGTTCCCAAACAAACAGAACCGGTCACATTTTTAAAATTCTGGTACGCTCCTTTGAATTGGTCGGTCAGGCTGTTGTTGTTGATACCTGCAAAATTTACATTGGTGATGTAGCGGTTTGCCGCAAAAGAGTTTTTCTGGTTGATGGGAGTGGCGCAACTAATGTTAACATTCACAGGTGTTGAGTATGCCGGGGCACACGTGCCATTGGTTACCTGTGCACGTAAAGAGAGGATATCTGGCGTTTCACTGGTCACATAAAATGTATCCGGATTGCTGCCTGTAATTGACGTAAAAACGCCACTGCCTCCAAAGGCATATTGCCAGACAACAGTGCCAGTATGACCAGACTGCCCGGTTAAAATTGATCCGTTTGAAACAATATTCAATGGATTTACATTGGTTGTGCCAGCCACGCTGAAGCAGGAAACCTGCTGAATACAAACGTTGTAATCTCCATAAACCGGGGAGCTGCCGTAAATTCGAATGTAGTAAGTAGTGCCTATGTTCAGGTTTGTCATGTAAAGTGATTCTCCCAGACCAGCTGAACTGTCGTCCACACATCCTTTGGAAACCAGTGCGGCACATGTTCCGGAAAATCCTTCCACTACTGGATCGGATGCTCCTGAATTGTCCACAAATACACGTGCGTTGGCAGAAGTGGCTACAAATTTGATCCAGATATCATTGGCAACCGGCGCAGTCGAATTGCTGCAGGATGCTGGTGGAAGGCTTTGAGTTGCACCATAGTTACTGGTCAGAATTTTTGTACAGGCTCCAACGGCGTTAACCGTCATGCTCATTGCTCCGGTGCAATTGTCATGCGATGGGGCCAGGATTCGGTCAATACAAAGTCCGAATGCACCTGGATTACTTGCCACAAAGTCATAAATCCGGACGTAAATAGTTTGACCGGCGGTGAGATTTAATAAAGTGTCTTCCTGATCTCCTGCGAATCCTCTGTCGCGGCAAGCCAGACTTGTGAGGGCTCCACAGCTTCCGGAATAGACTTCCATCACTCCATCAAAACCAGTGAGGCATGTCATTTTAAACTTGTGAAATCCGGAAGTTGCGACGGTGAATTTGTACCAGACATCATCATCGGCAACTCCTGAACAGGCAGCCTGAGGGGATGTTGTTGCACCTACTGTAGTTCCGGCAACCGGAAAAGTACAGTTGGTTCCTACTGAAATGGTTGTGGCAGTGGAGCATTCATCGTTTGCAATGGCAGTTGAAGACACTCGTTTCACACAAATATTGAATGTACCGGTTGTTCCGGCCCACCCATACACACGTACATAATACGTTTGTCCTGCCACCAGTGTACCGGGAGCAACTTTTTCTGTGGCTGCGGCAGATACCTGATCGGAACAGGCAAGTGAAACAAGTCCACTACAGGTTCCGGAAAAGATTTCAAGAACAGGATCATATGAAAGCAAACGGGAAACGATGACAGAATCCCCTGGACCTGATGCAACGAATTTATACCAAACATCCTGAGCAGAGCTGGATGTTGCACCCTGGCAGGTTGCCGGTGCTATTGATTGAGTTGCGCCGGCACTGTTCCCGAGGGTTGCGTTGCAAGTAGTAGATCCGGTAAGAGTGATTGCATTTGCACAAAAATCATTTACCGCACTGGCAGGTGCCATTGACTTCACACAAATATTGAAAATTCCTTCGGAGCCATTGAATCCATATACCCTGACAATGTAGGTAACACCTGGGATTAACGTACCTGGTGCTACTTTTTCAGTTGCGTCATAAAAGTTGGGATTGTCTGAGCAGGTTAGTTCAGTAAGTCCTGAACAACTTCCACTGAAAATTTCCAGAACCGGATCAAATGTGTCAAACGGATCTACGATGACGGAATCTCCAGCTGAAGTGGCAACAAATGTGTACCATAAATCATTGGCAAATGTGGAAGTGGAGCCTCCACAGGGTTGTGATGCAAGATCTTCAGATGCACCCGTTGTATTGCCAGAAATACTGTTGCATGAACTGGAAGGAATTAAGTTGGTGGGAGATGTACAATCGTCATTAGCAGGTGCAGGTACAAAATCTGATTTGAGGCAGGCATTAAAACTGCCGTCAATTCCATTCCAGCCATAGACCCGGAAATAATAGGTTTGTCCGGCTACAAGGGTTCCTGGAGCAAGTACTTCTGTCGCTTCTCCGCTTTGAGGGTCATCGGAACAGGCAAGGCTGATGAGACCAGTTGTACAGGATCCAGCAAAAAGTTCAATGACGGGATCAAAGCCTCCAAGGCCAGCCACGGAGATTGAATCGGTTGGTCCATTGGCCACAAAAGAATACCAGATATCTTTTGCAGTAGAGGAAGTAGCTCCACCGCAGGTTGCCGGAGCGTTTGATTGGGTTGCTCCAACTGTATTGCCAAGGAAAGGCGAACAGAAAGAACCCATAGGTTTGAAAGTGGCAGTTGCACAGCTATTGTTTGCAGGTGCTGAAAAAATGGTGGTGAAATCCAACCCCATATCCAACCAGGTTGTTGTGGCTGTGCCAGTTGTTGCAGCAGCATTCGTCGATGTCAGAGCTTTATTTGAAGGTGCCGCCGGCCCAAAGCTTGCCAGAACTGAAAATAAATTGGTGCTGGCACCAGAGTTCACCAACTCAACAATGAGGGTAGTGCCGGTTGGCAACGTAAATTGCTGAACAATATCGATCACAAAATACGCATTGCCAGTACCATTTATCACCTGAGAAGAATTAAACAAAACAGGTGTTAGGTTCTGATAAAAGGTAGTTCCTGAACCCCCAAACGTAGAGGTTTGTGTGTACCCAAGTTTCACCTGAAAATTCGTCAGGGTTACAGTCGAAGGAGTGTTGAGAGACTTTAAGAAATAGAGCTTGTCGACCACTCCGGTTGGAGGGTTGCCGAGGTCGGCAGCTGTATATAAAAACTGAACTTTTTTATCCAATCCATTAAAACCGGTGGATGCCCAGATTCCCCCCAATTCCTTTTTATACTGCTGGGCAGCAACTGGATTGGATATCACATAGGACAGTAAAACAAGAAATGAAAACAGGAGTCGTCTGGTAGTTGATTGATTCATAGGACGAAGAATTAAAACCGTTGAACCGCCAAAAGTGCACGATTGGCGCCGATTAATCAAAAAATAGAGAAAATTGTTTCAATTCTTTGGAAAAAGTACATGCCAAAGGGTGCCATATCCTGATGAATGGAATTGGAAAGTTGTTGAAATTCTTCCAAACAGGGACCCGCTGAAACCCTTCTGTATTTGCCGGAAACCATCATTTTCATTCATAACCAATCAGTTGGAATAAATTTTTCTTCATCCACATTATGGATTCTCGATGAAAATTTATAGAATTGGCCCCTGTTATTTTCCAATCTGACCAAACATGATAAAATTTACTCGCTGCCTGATTCTGGCAGGAATTGTCCTTTTTTCTTCCTGTAAGAAATCTGAAACGCTGGTTGAACCAACCGAACAGACAAATAACAATCTCTTTGGAGCTGTCTATTCTTCATGGCCTGAAGGATTTGAAGCCGGAACCAAAACCTCGTATGCTTCTGCCAATGTGGTACTGACAACCGGAACATGGAATCTGGCCGATGCTTTAATCGGAACTTCCACCAGCGACAGGAAAACTGGATCCAAATCAGCCAGAATCCAGAATACAGGTATGCTGACGATGAATTTCAATCTCACCAATGGTGCTGCTTCCGCTTCAATAAGCCATGCAAAATATGGAACGGATGCTTCTTCCACCTGGGGTCTGTGGTATTCAACCGATAACGGCACCTCCTGGACACAAACGGGAAGCAATGTCACAACTTCTTCTACCTCTCTCACAACGGCAAATTTTACATTGTCCATCACAGGAAATGTTCGTTTCCAATTGCGGAAACTGAGTGGAGGTCGTCTCAACATCGATGGAATTTCGATCAGTGATAATGTGGCCAATTCACCAACCCGCGATGATAATATGGCGCTTGGAAATCCAAGCAATGCTGTTGCCAATGTTGGGTCTCCGGATAACTACCTGATGGTGAAGACACAGTTTGCATTAGCGTATCAGAATAGCAGGGGATCATCTAAATGGGTATCCTGGCATCTTAGTTCTGCCTGGAAAGGAACAGCTACCCGTTGCGATTGCTTTACTCAGGACGGAACCCTTCCGATTGGTTTCTTCAGAGCCAGTACTTCACATTACACCAATACCGGTTTCGACAGAGGCCACATGTGCCCAAGCGATGACCGCGATGGCAGCAGTACCGACAATGCTGTGACTTTCCAGATGACCAATATTATTCCGCAGGCACCCAACAACAATCAGATCACATGGGGCAATTTTGAAGATTATTGCCGATCTTTGTTGAATTCAGGCAATGAATTATACATAGTATCCGGATCCTATGGAAACGGAGGAACCGGATCAAAAGGAGGAACCACCACCACCATCAACAATGGAAGTATTGCCGTTCCTTCAAATGTCTGGAAAGTGGCCGTCATTCTACCGGTTGGAGGCAACGATCTGAGCCGGATTTCCACCAGCACAAGGGTGATTGCCATCAACACTCCGAATGTTCAGACTGTAAACAGTCAACCTTGGGGGTATTATCGCACCTCGGTTGATGCGATTGAAACAGCAACCGGTCTGGATCTGCTTTCCAATATTGCCGATGCAGTTGAAAATTCCCTGGAGGCAACTGTTGACAACGGTCCGACCAACTAAGATTTTTGTTTTTTTTTGATTTCAAAAGGCCCCGCAATCTGCGGGGTTTTTTGTTTCCGGAACTTTTCAGTAATCCGGTTTCATCGCCTTACTGACCTACGAAATCAGCCGGGCGACGGGATCGAATTTATCAAAAACCCATTCCGCGTGCGGGGCTTGTTTCAGTTCCTCGGTGAGATCCTGACCCGCCCAGTGTTCATAATGCTTACCGTTTTTCCAGAGTTTGGATTTGCTCACATCGTACACCAGACCTTGATAAGCCACCCAAATGGTGTCTTTGTCGTTTCCGTTGTGCAAGGCCAGACCTCCACGGCTGATCAATGGCAATTCGCTGTTCACTTTTTCAACTTCCATATCGTCCCGCAAATATTGGTGTAGTTTTCGTAGGAGAAGTGTAATTTCGCAGTCCTTTTAACCAACCCCGGAATTCACCGGAAAGATGGAAGCGATCGTATTTTTTGTTTTTTTCGGACTCTACATTTTCATCCGCGTTTTATTCGGTGGGGGAGAGTCGGCATGGGAAAAACAAACAATTGTGCATAAAGAAGGGATTCTGCTGTTCAAAAGCCGGCAGTTCAGAAAAGCCCGTGAATGGTTTGAAGCGTCCTTGAAACACAGGCCTTATGATTGCCTCAATCTCGTGATGCTGGGAGATATTGCCCTTCATTTTGACGAACCGGAAAGGGCGTTGTTTTATGGACAGAAAGCGCTCCGGATGGACAATACCATGTGGCAGACTCACCTGCTGATGTCCAAGGCGTTCTATGCCATTCAGGTGAAAGATGAATCGTTAAAGCATGCGAAAAATGCAGTTTGGTTCGGCCGGAAGTCAGCTGATGCACAATACTGGTACGGGAAACTGATGGTGGAGAAAGGAGAAATGGAGAATGGTCTGCAGCATATGTCCGAAGCCTATACCCTGGGGGAAGAAGATGCCGGACCGTATCTCAGGTCCAGAAAATTTATATCGAATTCGTAATCAATTAAACAGAAATATAATGAACGCTCGCAAAGCAGAATTGCTTCAGAAAACCATCCAGCACATTGACATATCACAGCACAATGTGGTTTCTATGGTCGAAGCTATGGAACATATGGCTTTTCAGGCCCGCAACATGGCCCGTGGCGCTAAAATTTTCAACATGATGCAGGCAGATAAAAACTGCACTGTGTATTTAACACTCGCTGGTTCTTTGATTTCAGCAGGTCTGAAAAAAGTCGTGGTTGACCTCATTAAGAACAACATGGTCGATGTGATTGTATCTACCGGTGCCAACATTGTGGATCAGGATTTCTTCGAGGCACTCGGTTTCAAACATTATGTGGGAACTCCATATGGTATCGACGATCAGGAACTTCGCGAACTGATGATCGACCGTATTTATGATACCTTCATCGATGAGGAAGATCTTCGTGTATGTGACGCTACAATTGGTGAAATCTGCGATACACTTCCGCATAAGCCACATTCAAGCCGCGAATTCATTCGTGAAATGGGTCGGTTTCTGGCTGATAATGAAAAATATGCCGAGTCAAGAAAGGACAGTATCGTATATCAGTGCTTTAAAAAGGGAGTGCCGATTTTCGTTCCGGCCTTCTCTGATTGCTCCGCCGGTTTTGGTCTTGTGCACCACCAGTTCCACAATCCGGAATCACACATCAGCATCGATTCTGCCAAAGACTTTCTCGAAATTACCAAAATCAAACTGGCCAACCAGGAGTCTGGTCTTTTTATGATCGGTGGCGGTGTTCCGAAGAACTTTGTTCAGGACATCGTGGTTGCCTGCGACATTCTCGAAAAAGAAGCACCAATGCACAAATATGCCGTTCAGATTACAGTGGCAGATGAGCGTGACGGAGCCCTTTCGGGTTCCACATTGAAGGAAGCCTGTTCCTGGGGGAAAGTGGATACCGTTTACGAGCAAATGGTATTCAGCGAAGCCACCATCGCAATGCCGATTATTGCAGGTTATGCACTTCACAAACGTGAATGGGTGGGTCGTCCTGAACGCCGCTTGAACGAAGTGCTTGATGGTGCTATGGTTACCGCATAGATTAACTCATTGTATTAAATTGGAAACCTGTCAGAAATGGCAGGTTTCTTTGTTTTGAGGAGTCCTCCTGAAAGATTTGGATAAAACCGGAACCAAGGAAGATCATGATTCCGAATTTGGACGAAAGGCTTTTACTGGATGGCCTCTCTATCCTTGTCCGCAGAATTTGTCTATGAACTTTTGTATGCTACCTCGTGGTAGGTTTTGATATGGGGTCCCAGGAAAACACGGGCAAAAACCCGGATGATGGAAAGACCGTCTACAATGAAACTGAGTGACACAAAAAATGCCAGAACATATTGATGTGAATGAATGTGGCTGTACAACAAATCTTCTCCGATGAATGTGGGTGTGATGGGAAATCCAGTCAGTCCCAGGCAGGCAATCAGAAACACAAAAGCCTTGGTTCTGTATTCATACACGTGCCCATGAAACCGGGACAAATCGATGTCAGGCTCCACTTTCCGGATCTGAAGTAAAATCCAGAAGCCGAGGGCACCACACACAATGATCCCACTTAGATACATGTAAATTTGCGAAAACTCGAAATTCTCATTGAAGCCCAGGCCAAGCGCAATCCAGAAATGACTCATAATAATGAGGAGCCAGGTGTAAAGTAAATTTCGTCTTTCAGAAAAGGACTTCATCACCATCACCAGGCCAACAAATGCATACGAAACCGGAAGATAGGCCCGCACGCTTTCCGGAATGGTTTCCTTGTGGTAGAGTCCGTACAAACCGATCAGAAACGTGGGCACAAAAAAGTAGTACACATTTTTCTCGTTGAGGAAGGAAAGGGCCCGGGCAAACTTCTTAATCGGATTCCAGATAGTTTCGTACATAAACGAATCCAGGTTCCATTCTTTCAGGCAAAGAATGTAGAGCGTATTCCGGATTTTCAGCGGCATACTGGCCTCAATACTTTTGATGTGGGGCGAATAGGTATAAAACTGTTCACGGATCAGATAGCTCACCACCGAAGGCGAAACCAATAACTGGTAGGTCCTCAAAAACGCATTTCCGGCAAAATGGAAAAGAGCCAGTTTCTCGAATCCAAGGGCCACTTCAATGAAAATGATCCCGATCTGGGCTATCGACGAATACGCGATCTGACTTTTAATCGACGACTGGACACGGGAAATACCCGTGGCAATGAGCATGGTGGTGAATCCAAGAGCACCGATCAGAATCCGGACAGAGAGCTGGTATTCCCAGAACGAATAGGTCCGAAGCAAAAGGAAAACGCCCATGTGAACCGAAAGAGATCCATAAAAAATCGCACTCGATGGTGTCGGACCTTCCATTGCACGTGGCAGCCAGGATGAAAACGGAAGTTGCGCCGATTTAGCCGCAGCCGCAATCAGAATCATAAAAGCGATGAAAAACCCGACCAGACTATGCCGTTCCAGTAAATCGTGAACCAGAATGAGGTTGTTGAGCTTGCTGAAGGAAATATTCTCCATCCACAGGTGGTGGCTCATCCACATCGCAAGTAATAATCCAATGTCGCCAATCCGGTAAATGGAAAACACCTTGATGGCATTTTTCACGGGTAAAAAGCGCTCTCTGTAAAAGGCAATCAGCAAAAAGGACGAAATCCCCAGAATTTCCCATCCGATGAAAAGGGTTTCAAAATTCCCCGAAAACACCGTGATGGTGTAACCCATGTAAAAAAACAGGATGGTGTTGAAAAACCGCTTGTAGCCCGCTTCCCGGTGCATATAGTACCGGCTGTAGAGAATCACCAGAAAACTGAGTGAGGAACCCACCAGGAAGTACGTAGCCGTGATTTTATCAAAGTAGAAATCAATGAGAAACTGATACTCGTTGTTTTGATACAACATAATATCGGCCAGATTCAGATTGGGATGCTGATGAAACACCCAGAAATAAACGAACGGAACCCCAACCAGCATCTGCAGACCAACGGTTGCCGTCGCTACCCAGGAAAGTGCTCTTTCCGCTTTGTCCGAAACCAGAAGGCTGATCAAAAATCCCATGATCGGGATCAGGACAAAAAACTGGAGAAAAAAATTCAGATTCATTTTAACAATGGTTTAGTTGATGGAAATCAGGATTTGGTCTCAAGGAGAAACACCGGGAAATTTTCCTCGTGCGATTCCAACAGTTTGTCCAGATTGGAAACCACCGGAAGTTCTTTATTCACCCGTTTGTAGGGTTTGAAGACCTTGTCTTTGTACTGAAAAAGCTCTTTGGTTTCGGGATTGACCACCACCAGAACCACCCACTCATTCACAAACCACTCAAACGTAGCCGGATTCTGCTGAATGGTTTCCAGCACAATGTTGGGAAAATGCTCCACCAGCATCAGCAAACGGACAGGGTCGTGTACTTCGATCATCTGACTTGGAAGTCCAGGTCGCAGATCACCATCGATTCCGTTGGCCACCCCAAAAAGTCCCATCACATTGTGCGGAAGTTTGGTTCCGGCACCCAGTTTCTGGTTGTCGACCCTGGAGAAATAATATTCCAGGTTGATTCCACCACACACGGGTGCAGCGGCATTCAGAATATTCAGCAGGTATTTTCCATAGGGATCCACCCTGTAGTCGTAGGAATTGAGGAAGGACCGTCTGTCTAAAAACAGCCCTTTCGAAAGCTCACGCCGTCCGACAACGCACATGGCATTGGTGGCATGATTTAATTCCGGCCGGGGTTCAAAAAGAGAAACCGAGCGGGTGAGAATTTGGCCGTGGATGGTTTTTGGACTTTGTTTTGAATTGATCGAATCGAACCGCCGGGACCGTTCTTTTGCGTTGTAGTCCAGGGCCTTTTCAAAGACCTTTTCATTTTCCTGATGGTAATGCTGATTTCCTGGAAACAAAGATTCCAGATCGAAGTATACGATTTCATCGCGGGTGGTGTCACGGATGGCCCCCACAAACTGGGTGTCAACCGGAATATCAATGCCTCTTTCCTTCAGCATAGAGCGCACCACCGAATGATTGGCCATGTAACTGAACACCCGGGCATTTACCGAGCCGGCCCTTCCGGAACAGGCACCGCAATCGTAGGCGGCATAGTGCGGATTGTTCACCGAACTGGCGCCATGACCGACAATGTACACGATGGGGGCAAAATCTTTCACCAGACCAATGCTCTTCAGTACACTTTCTACGCGGTTGGCCATTTCAGGCAAGGTGAATCCAATCTGAAGATCATTTTCCCTGTGTTCGGGGTTCTTGTTTTCGATGATCAGTTTGGAATGCTGGTCCATGTGCTTCAGAGAAGAAGCGGTGGCCGGACTCATGGTTGGTTTGAAAATATTGGAAAACAGCTTCAGGGCCGACCAGAACCCGATGGTCTGCGAAATGAACCAGCCAAACACAAAATTGTGTGAGCTTTTGGAGAAGGTAAAATCGGTCTGCAGTTTGTTGCGAACCCCTACTTCTTTGATCAGATATTTTGGATTGACCGGTGCCGGGCAAACTTTGGTATAGAATTTCCCGCCCTGTGGCTGAAAGTAAAATTCAACCCCGAAAAACCCTGGCGTTCCATAGGTTTCGGCCTGATCGTCAAACCGCTCGAGGTATCGCCGGATGGAGCATTCCCTGTCGTCAATGCAGAAAACGGCCTGAAAGCTCTTCTTCGGAAGGTCCTTTTTCTCGACCTTTTCCAGTTGGATACCAGCAAGCACCTGATCGTAAAAACTCCACTCAAAGGATTTCTGCCACAAACTCAAAACCGTGTCCAACTCGGTAATGTCCCGTTTTTCAAATAAGGATTTCGGACGGACGGAAATCACTTCATTGAGCGGTTTCCATTTCCCTCCAAGTCTGGAATCGAGTGTATCCAGTTCAAGCAAAAGCTCAAAAATGATGACTTCCTTCAACGAAATCTTCTTTGAGATGAGCAAGGTCTGGGGCATATCTTCCACCACCGAAACCATTCCCGACCAGCCCTGATGTGCGAATTGCTGATCAAAAACATATTGCTCATACAGCGTTGGATCGGCCACCAGCAGATCAAGAAGGTATTCAATGGACAGATCTTTCTGCTTCAGAATCTGCCGGGCCCGTTTGGTTTTGAAAAAGCTCGTATAGCTGTGGCGATCCATTTCCCGGATGGATTCCAGAAAACCCATACCGTCTGAAGGAAAGTCCCAGATGGAAATTCCCTGATCGAGGTAGCTGCACAGAATCCGAAACAAAATTGGCTGGATAAACGATTCCAGATCGATGTTGAACCGGGTCTTCCAGCAACCACGCAGCACTCCGATTTTGGGTTCCACATTTTCATTGTACTCCTGGTTGATCATTTTGTCGAGCCAGAAATCCAGTTGTTGTTCCCCCTTATTTTCAGCAATCGTCTGGGCGGTCACTTCTTTGTGAATCCGTCCGGCCTGGTACATCTTTCGGTATTCGGCCAGACTCAGATAGGTTCGGTATCCAAACGTGTCGGATGCGTCTTTCAGTGCTTCAAAAAACGATTCCGTCTGGAAAGCGTGGAGTGAATTATGATGGATAAAATCCTTTAACGGTGCCTGAGCCGGAAGGTAATGCTTCAGGTCGTGCAACAGTTTGTGTTCGTCAAACAAAGCAATCGGGTCATTCATCGTGTTTCGTTTCCGGTTGGAAAAATCCTGTAAAGCTGTCATGTAAATGAATCCTGATTCTGTACGAATGGTATTCGTGTGTTTCCGGTTGTGAAAAATCAGGAAACGACGCTTCTGACACGTGTGGCTGTTTTGTGGTCGGAAAGTGTAATGTGGTTTTCCAGACCCACCAGCCGGATTGTTCCGCCACTGGCCCGGTATTCCTCCTTAAACTGGTAAATGCTTTCCATCACATTGTGGTCCACAAGGGTGGTTTTGGAAAAATCCAGCGTCACATTCATCCCTTTGGGAATTGCTTCCAGGCGGCTTTTAATACCCAGGAAGTTTGTGAATACGGCTGCTTTTTCAACCTCCAGAATGTAATCCTTCCCATTAAATGACACACTTGCCTGAGCGGAGAAGAGAGATTGAAACGGAGCACCATGAAGAAGGTGCAGCGCAATTTTCACCAGAATTCCGGCTCCGATTCCAACAAGCAGATCTTCAAAAAGAGTGAAGAAAATGGTGATCAGAAAAACGGCCAGTTGCTCTTTCCCGATTTTGAAAATGTGGAAAAACTCTTTTGGATGTGCCAGCTTGATACCGACTGAAATCAACATTGCGGCCAGAGCCGTGTTGGGAATCAGCTCCATATAACTGGATGCCAGTAAAAGGAAACCAAGGAGAAAAAATCCGTGGAAGAAATTAGACCAGCGGGTTCTGGCTCCGTTGTTTACGTTGGCTGAACTCCGGGCCACTTCAGAAATCATCGGAAGACCTCCAAGAAAGGCAACCAGGGTATTTCCGATACCAACAGCTATCAGATCCTGATTGGCATCGGATTTACGTTTAAACGGATCCAGCATATCGATGGCCTTTACTGTAAGAAGCGATTCCAGTGAACCCACCAGAGCAAACATGATGACAAACTTTATGAAGGTACCAGTTTGCTGAACCCCGGAAAAATCCACATTCATATGGATGCTGTCGACCAGATTCCCAATGTGAACCAGCGCATATTTCGGCAAGGTGCCGTGAAAATCAAGCAGCAGTTCTCCCGGAATGGCAATCAACAGAACAACCAATGGGGCAGGCAGTAATTTGAGGTAAGGCACTTTTACATTGCCCCATTCCATCATAATCCAGAGACTGATAATTCCAATCAGGGATGCCTTTGGATCAAGATGTTGCAAAAACGTAGGAATAGCAGCGATAAGCCCAAAAGGAGTTTTTCCTTTCGCAAGGGCGGGATCCACATCCAGCAGTACCGGAATCTGCTTAAAAATGATGATCATTCCGATGGCTGCCAGCATACCATGGACAGCGGACAACGGGAAGAAATCTACCAGACGTCCGAGTTTTAAAACACCAAACAGAATCTGGATCAGACCTGCCATTACCATGGCTCCAAGAGCAAGATGCCAGCCTGTATCGCCACCACCAAATTCGGCAACGGCACTTACGACAATCACAATCAGACCGGCTGCCGGTCCTTTAATCGTGAGTTTCGATCCTGAGATCATGCTCACCAGCATTCCTCCGATAATTGCGGTAACCAGGCCCATAACCGGAGGAAAGTCAGAGGCTTTTGCAATCCCCAGACTCAGGGGAAGTGCCAGCAGAAATACGATAAATCCTGAAATCGCATCGGCTGTAAAATTTTCTTTTAGTCCCGCTATTCCATCTTTAGGAAGGGACTCTGTTTTCGTTTTCATGAATCGAATGTTGAGAATAGTGATACTTCAGCCTACGGAAAAAACCGCTCCGGCATACTGATACTTCGGGCTCCGTTTGTAAGAAAGTCTTACGAACTGGTGACCAACCGAACAGTCATCAAATCCGCATGTTGTGCAGAAACAGAAATAATTTTTTGTATATGAATAGGTTGGATTCTCCGCCATCCTGGCCGGAACCCAAAATCTGAACCACTTTGTGTGTGAAACCCGTGAGTTGTCCCTGAAGGGCACCTCCCTGAATTTCGGGTGAATCGTGCTCTTCCTGTTCTTTATTATCTTCGGTTTCTTCCAGGAAAAACTCAACAGATGCAATCGCCATTCCGGAACTGGCTTGTTTCCGGATCGTGAATCCCCTGGATTCTCCTTTCGCACTTTCCATCTGCATGGAAAAGTTGAGGAGATTTGAGAGGACAAATATGGAGATGAACAGATATTGCATGTCGATCAGTGATGGCAAAGGTAATCAATCGGGATAGCCTTAAAACCAAAGCCTGTGTTTCTAATGGTATTATAACCGTTTTCCATGTAGGAAAAACCCGCAATTCCACCTACTCCTGGACCAAAATGATCGACAAGAGGCCCCTGCGTAACATGTCCGGAAAATTTCACACATAAGCCAATGATCAAATTGAAACCGGATTCTTCTCTTATGCCTGAATAAACCTCATCAATCTTTTACTTTCAGAAATAGGAAAAGCACGCATTCTGGGATTATTAGGATAGAAAAAAGCAAAGAAAGGACGGTGCGATAAAATTGTATCCATCGGATCTGGAAAAGTATTGTCATCGGGAGTGCAGGGAAATTCCTGCTATTTCGCGGCAATTCTGTCTTTGTTGACTGAGAACAAAAATCATGAATCTCAATGCGGGAAATGAGATAAATCGTTTTTGGGGACAACCGAAAGAAATTACTTGAACAGACAAAAACATAAAAACCAATGGCAGTAAAAATTAAGATCAACAGACTAAATGAGGACTTCCACATGGAAGCAATCAACGATGAAGGAGCCCGTCTGGAAATGGATGGTTCCAATGAAATTGGGGGACAAAATCTGGGGATGAAACCTATGCAACTTTTGCTTGCGGCTGCCGGAGGATGCAGTTCCATCGATGTTCTGGTAATCCTTAAAAAACAGAAACAGAACGTGCGCTCGTTTTCAGTGGAAGTGGAAGCCGATAAAGACAAGGTGGGTGACTATTCGCTCTACAAAAATGTTTGCCTTCATTTTATGATCGAAGGTGAACTTGAACCCGCAAAAGCGAAAAAGGCTATTGAATTGTCGCTGGATAAATACTGTTCCGTTGCGAAAACGCTGGAGCCCACCACTACAGTTTCATATACATTATCCGTAAACGGGCAAAATGTGGATTAATCAGCTCATGTTCCTTCCCTGGAAGTAGCAGATGAATCCGGAAGAAGTTGATATTCTTTTTCAATTGTTGAAATGATGCTTTCAGACAGGGCAACGCTTCGGTTGTAACGATCCACAATCTCGTCGATGTATGTAAGTCCATTGCAGAGATTCTGGATCTTAGGGCTGAGAATCAGATCCTGGTCATTCGAAGTTCCGTCCTTATTAAGCCGCTGGTTGTCTTCAAAATAGACAGCGAGACGACGCTTTTTCTCAATAAACAATTCGGTGCTTTTTAAAAGCAAAGGGATGGATTCCTGATAAAGATCCAGAATTTCGGTCCTCAGTTTGCGGTTTTCGATCGAGTACATTTTCCCGCTGGATTTGAAACCTTCGTACCCTCCGTTATTGGGCAGTAATTCAGTTGTATTGTAAAAAATGTATCGGTACTTATTGATGCTGTCCGAATTCCAGACTCCACCGGTTGAAAGGCTACCGAAATATCGGAAGCCGAGGCTGGTTTTACGATATGATTTGATGTCGGTTTTCATCTCGGAAATATCGCTGAGGAGATCGCCCCGCAGCCCTAGCAGAAACTCTTTGGCTACGGCCTGGTCTTCATTTCGCTGACGAAGATTTTCCAGCCAGGTCGCCAGCAACACAGAAAACACAATGACAATTACTTCGAGAAGTGATTTTTTAAGTTTGTCCATTGCTGCGAAAGAAACACAAAAGGAGGTGAGAAAAAACGAATGTCACCCAATTTAGCAGCTTCGGCCCTGAACCATGCCAGACAATTGCAAAAGGATTGAGGGGATGAAATTTCAGAAATTCCGGTTGATTTGAAGCATTCATTCGTCCAACTGAAAAAAAACAACATAAATCATGTATATTCACCACCAATCCATTTGGTTCTTTCAATATCAATTTTCTACTTTGGTCGACTAATTACGAAGCGAATTCAAAAACATGAGCGACAAAACAGCACTCACCTATTCCTGTGTTATTGTAGAGGACGACGATGCATCCCGTCTGATTCTGGAAAACTACATTAGCCGGATTGAATTCCTCGAATTGAAAGCGTCGCTCCGGAGTGGGAAAGAAGGGTTTAGTTTTCTGATCAACAATCCGGATGTTGACATTCTTCTGCTCGATATCAATATGCCCGAAATGAGTGGAATCGAGTTGATGAAAGCCATTCCCAACACACATGAAACGATTCTGATTACCACTGAATCGGGTTATGCAGTTGAAGCATTCGATTTACGGGCTCTCGACTATCTGGTGAAGCCAGTCCAGTTTGAGCGTTTCGCCAAATCGATTCACCGGGCCATCGATACCATCTATTTTTCGAAACGTGTGACAGAACCTTTCGAAGATCAGAAAGAAATCTATGTAAGGTCAAACTCCAAATTTTACAAACTTTCGTACCAGGACATCTATTTTGTGGAAGCACTGGCCGACTACGTCCTCGTATACACAGAAAACACCCGCTACATTGTGTATTCCACCATGAAGGCGATCGAGGAAAAACTGAAAGGAACCACATTTGTCCGGGTTCATCGTTCCTACATCATCAACTTACGGAAAATTCAGTTTATCGAAGGCAATACACTGATCATCAATGGAAAACACATTCCGATCAGTAAAACCTACCAGGAAGCGCTTTTCCAGAAGCTGAATTTCTTGTAGACCCTGTCCATGCGTCTTTGGATCGAAGGATCACCTTATGATCCGGCCTCGTTTGCTGAACTTGAAAAGAGAGCTGAAAACCTTGAACATTTGGTTCCGGTTCTTTCATTTCTGCGATTCTGGTTTTCTGATCTGGAAGAATGGACAACCCATACATCAGGCAGTACGTCCGATCCCAAACCCATCCGGATTTCCCGCCAGCAATTGGAAAGCAGTGCGAGGCTTCATCTTGATTATTTTAAACCGGATCCGGAACATGTCGGACTTGTCCTTTGTATTTCAGCCCGCCATGTAGGCGGATTTATGATTCTGGTGAGGGCAATGCTGGGCAATCTGGATGTGTTGATTCTACCGCCTTCCTCCAATCCCATTCCGGCTGAAGGGCTTCCGTCCTTTCGAAAATGGTTTATCTCCATGGTTCCAATGCAGTTTTACCAGTTGCTGGAGCTTGAAAATCTTCCGGTTGTTTCTCAAAACTGGGCGGGAATTCTTCTTGGTGGTGCAGCGGTATCGGACCAGATAAATAAAGCCATTTCATCGCTGGACTGTCCGGTTTTTCATAGTTATGGAATGACGGAAACCGTTTCACATATTGCGGTGAGGCAGATTCATCCTTCTGAAAACGAACATTTTACCGACATTGCGTTTGACTTGTTGCCTGGAATCGACATCCGGCTCAATGACAATTCCTGTCTGGCCATTCGCGGACCGGTAACAGACCAGGAATGGATCCAGACAAACGACGTTGCCGTTCTAATTTCTCCGACCCGATTTCTACTGTTGGGTAGATCAGACCACATCATTAATTCTGGTGGATTGAAAATTCAACCGGATTCCGTAGCCTCATTGGTTTTATCTCTTATTCCGGAAACGAACCCTGATTTTGATGTACTGGGAATGCCCGACCACCTTCTTGGCCAACGGGTTGTGGTGGTTTTTTATTCAGATGATTCAGAAACGTTCCGTCAGTTTTGGGAGAAATCGGACTGGGAAAATCAGATAATGAAGGTAACGGATCCGGCAAAACGACGAATTCTTCCCAAAGCTGTATTTACTTTGCCATCCCGACCAATGACGGCAAGTCAGAAAACCGACTTTCCGGCCATCCGGTCTGCTTTGGTGGCAGCAAACCCATTTTGGGAAAAACCAGAAAAACCAGGTCCATGACAACAATCGGAAAGAAATACAGCATCCTATTTCAAACAGCAGGTGATATTCCGGCTCCTCATGCCTTTCATGCATTGGTCCGTTTTGAGTTAACTTCGGGAGGAAAGTTGAAAGCAGAATTCACCCAGGAATACATCGACCGGGATGAAATTCCTCTTGATGAGATAGAGGCAGAAGGGTTTTCCGAAAACGACGATTTCTCCTGGAAAGGAAACCTGCCAAAATTCTGGCTCGACAATCTTCTTCAGATTCACCAGAAATCAGAATGGATCGAGGCAGTCAATTCCCAGGTTTTATTTATGGAGCCAGACTCAACCGAATGGATTTCCCCCACGGTCGAAAAAGACTGGATCCGGTTTACCGAAGAGCTTATACAAGCCTGTCTGGAAGAAGGAGGCAAAGAGCTCCCAATGGAAATGACGCTGGGCTCACTGGAGAAGAACAACTTTTACGAAAAGATCCGGCTCGAATGGAGCTTCTCCAGGCGGGAAGTGACTGCCCAGAAACTCTCCGGGGAAAAAGTGGTTTTTAAACTCAGTGACTGGGACGAAGGTCAGAATCAGTTAAAGTCCTGGATAGAAGACGAAGCAAGCCGCAAAGACTTGTACCAGTTCCCGACTTCACGGGGGATTTACTGGCTCATGAACAATGAAGTCTGGCTTCCATATACACCGAACCAGGAAGGCAGGATCTGGGAGTGGGTGGACAAAGAAGCCCGAGTTAAGTAGATGTCAATGTTTTGCAAAGTCAATTGATTTTCTGATTGTTGTGAGTCAATTCTATTAAAATGAGAATATAATGCATCATGGAAAATTCACTCGATGAGTACCAGTTAGGCGACCAGGAAATTGTGTATGCCAGTTTTGGAAAGCGATTGGTTGCCTCCATTCTGGATGGTGTGATCCTGTATATTGTCAATATGATCATCATAACCTTTTTTGGAATGTCGATCCTCAATCCTGGCAATCTGAATGATCCGGATAAGTTGATGGCACTCTTTGGTAAAATGATCGGTGTTTATGGCATAACTTTGGGCATCAACTGGCTCTATTATGCCTTATTGGAAAGCTCTGAAAAGCAGGGCACCATTGGAAAAATGGCAATGGGAATAAAAGTTGTTTCAGCCAACAACAATGCCCGGATTTCATTTGCTCAGGCAACAGGGAGGCATTTTGGGAAATTCATTTCTGCCATTATTCTGTTTATTGGCTATCTGATGATGTTGTGGAGCAATAAATCGCAGACACTCCATGATTCCATGGCGGGAACACTGGTGGTCCGGCAGTAAACTGAGCTGATTTCGAAGGTCACTGCCGGGAATTCAAAACATTTCTATGAATTGAAAGCATAGGGTTTTACATTGCTTTCGAAAATTACCGTCCTCAAAAATGAACGCTTACCTGATCGATGGATACCGTACCGCAGTTGGAAAAGCTCCCCGCGGATTGTTTCGTTTTATGCGCCCGGATGACCTGGCTGCAGTGGTGATCAAACACCTGGTATCGAAGTTTCCACAACTGGATCCATCCACAATTGACGATCTCATAGTGGGCAATGCGGTGCCGGAAGCGGAACAGGGCATGCAAATGGGACGAATGATTTCCCTTCTTTCCCTTCCGATTCAGGTTCCGGGAATGATTGTAAACCGGTATTGCGGCTCCGGCCTTGAGGCAATTGCCATTGCCGCTGCCCGTATTCATGCAGGACAAGCCGACATCATCATTGCCGGAGGGACGGAATCAATGTCACTTGTTCCAACGACCGGCTGGAAAACAGCGCTGAATTACAAAATAGCGAAGGAACATTCTGATTATTATCTGGGTATGGGTCTCACCGCTGAAATGGTGCAGAAACGCTACGACATCAGCAGACAGGACCAGGACTTGTTCGCTTTTCATTCCCATCAGAAAGCCATAAAGGCCATTAACGAAGGGCGGTTTAAAGAACAGATTGTGCCGGTGGAAGTGGAAGAAGTATTCGTAGGTCCGGATTCGAAGAAGAAATCCCGGTCCTACATAGTGGACACAGATGAAGGCCCACGGGCTGACACCAATCTGGATGTACTGGCCAAACTCAAACCAGCTTTTGCCGAAAAGGGAACCGTCACAGCGGGAAATTCATCTCAGACTTCAGACGGAGCCTCATTTGTGCTAATGATGAGCGAGCGAAAAATGAAAGAACTGGGCATTACACCCAAAGGACGGATGTTAAGTTATGCGGTGGCTGGCGTGGAACCGTCGGTGATGGGGATTGGTCCGGTTGAAGCGATCCCAAAAGCCCTTCGGATTGCCGGTCTTGAAAAAAACCAGGTCGATATGATCGAACTCAACGAAGCGTTTGCTTCGCAGGCACTGGCCGTAATGCGGACACTGGATCTGGATCCGGAAAAAGTAAATGTGAATGGAGGCGCCATTGCATTGGGCCATCCGCTGGGTTGTTCGGGAGCGAAGCTAACAGTTCAGTTATTCAATGAAATGGCCCGCCAGAACAAGAAATACGGGATGGTAACGGCTTGTGTGGGAGGTGGCCAGGGTGTAGCCGGTATTTTTGAACGGTTGTAAGAATCACATGTACCAAAGAGCCTGAAAAACAGGAAAGGCTTTTATTTTATCTCTCAACAATAAAAAAGCCCCGCTGTTAGGCGGGGCTTGGAATGTTCAGATTCGGAATGGATTAATAACGGCTTCCGCGGTTGTAGCCACCTCTGTCGCCACCGCCACTGTTGCCACCACCAAAACTTCTTTGAGGACGGTCTTCTCTTGGACGAGCTTCAGAAACCGAAATTTCTTTACCACCAAGATCAATACCATTCAAAGCGTCGATCGCAGACTGACCTGCTTCGCGATTTGAGAATTCAACGAAACCAAATCCACGTGAGCGGCCGGTATCGCGATCCATAATGATTTTGGAAGATACAATTTCGCCATAAGGTTCGAATGCCTGGCGGAGTTCATCGTCTCTCAACTTGAAAGCGATGTTTGAAACATAAAGATTCATAAAAAACTAAAAAAACTTATTAATTAAACGGATAGATGGGGGACAAACGAGGAGAAGGAAGGACGAAATATGACAATATTACTAACCGTTCTTAAAATCGAGAGGACCAAAAACCTTTTACGAAAGTGAGAGAAAATATTTGTTTTCCAACTCCACACGTAAAAAAAATATGAAATAAAAACCTTGATTTATACCAACCAGTTGATAATCAGGAATTAGTATTTTGAAAAAATGAGGATCAAAAACTAAATTATGTAATGAATTGTTTGAGATTATTTGATTTTGTCCTTACCCAGTACACTCATAATCTGCTGCATTGACTTTTGCATACCATCTGTACTTCCATCGAGGAAGATGGTATTCCCTTTTCCGGTTTCAGCAAAATACTTGATCGCTTCGGTCCACATGGAAAACATGATGACGTTGGTATCCAGATTGGCGTCCTGTAATTCTTTGGCTGCGTTTGTCATCCCTTTGGCTACTTCTTCCCGGAACAAGGCAACACCCATACCTCTGAGTTTGGCCGCTTCTCTTTCGGCTTCAGCTGCAATTTTAATGGCATTTCCTTCTGCTTCCGCAGCTTTGGTTTTGGTGATAAGCAGAGCCTGACCTTCATTTTCTGCGGCAGCTTTCAGGTTGTTACTGGCCACAACTTTACTCATGGAATCCATCACAGCCTGATCAAATGAAATATCGTTGATCTGAAGATCGATCAGGTGATAACCCCAGCCTTCCAGATGCTGGTCCACCTCATTCTTCACATAATCTGTAATCTCTCTTCGGAGGGACAAAATCTCTGCCTGCTTCTTTGAGGCCACAAACCCACGGATGGTACCTTCGATTGTTCGGACAAGGGCCGTCATAAGATTGTTCTCACTCACAAATTTGAAGGCCACATTCTTTATTGTTTCCTCATTCTGATCAAACACAGCAAAAAGCAGCATTGCTTTGAAATAAACATTGGCTTGATCAAGCGTTACAGCCTGAAACTCCAGTTCCACCGACCGGTTCTGGATACTGATTCGTTTATTGATCACCTCCAGATACGGAATTTTAAAATTCAGTCCCGGGTAAAGGATGCGGCGATATTTACCAAACATGGTGACCACCGCAATAGTGCCCTGGTTTACGGTAACCAGCCCAAGAAAAATGGTGAGGACGGCAATGGACAGAAAAATGTAAAACGTTATCATATCAGAGAATCAAAGATTTCGTGTTGAATTCGAAGAGGCCAAATAAACTGAATTTCTGGTATGTGGTTACCGATATTGGTAACAAGGCCAGAAATAACCCGATAACTGGTAAATATGCCCTGCATCTTCGATTCCCTCCAAAGGCACGCAAGGAAACGGACAATCCCAGCAAAACACTGGTTTATCAGACGGCACTTCTGACAAATACGCTACCGGAACAATGGCCATGAAATTTCCGCATGCATAATTCTGGTATTTAACCGACGGCACAGGGGCCGGAAACATAACTCCGATTGGTTCTGATGGCAATTCCCGGATCGTTTTCATCAGATTAAAGCCTTGCAGGAAAAGGACGGAAATGGCAGCAAATTTTGCCCACTTCCAACGTGCACTGATCTTTGAAAGGAAATAGCCAACCGGAAACAGAGCTGAAAATACAAGTGCACCAAAACCGTATCTTGGTTCTGTAATGGTGAGGAACCAGCTTAAAACCAAAGCAAGAACAGACAGGTACAGGAATATGGTGATGATGTTTCGCTGTCGTCTAAGGAATGAAAATATGGCGAGTCCGGAAATAAGTGTGGTGAATGACAAAAGAATGATCATTCGGGAATCTGTATTCTGAGCCCGAATCCATTGCAAAAACCAGCCCCAGGTATAAGAAGACGGCGGTGCAAAGTCGCCAAACTGAGAAAGGTAGAATTTCTTGTCGATGGCTTCAATTGGAACCTGCCAGGCCGGGTGCCCGATGGCCGTATTACGGATCGGAAAGACTGCATACCCAGTGATGAGCCAGTTCTGGAGAATCCAGGGAGCCAAAAGAAGGCAGCCAAAAAGCATCATCCAGCGAATCCGGACCCAGCTTTCCTCCTGGACTGCCAGATAAAGTGCCCCGGCCGGAATAAAAAGAAGGGCAGCCGAGGATGTTTTTAAAATGACAATCCAAATAGGCAGCACCACAAATGCAGGCCAGATTTGCCAGGGCGATTCTTCTTTTTCAATCGTTTCAAGCCAATGCGTGAGAACAAACCAGGTGCAAATGATGGCCGGAATATCGGTTGAAGGAGAACTCAGGAGATTCCTGAAAACTAGAAACGGGAGAAAAACCACAATCCAATGCGAGACCAGGCGTGACCCTTTCAGAATATTCCGAACCCTTGTGGCCGAATACATTCCAAGTACAACCGCAACCAGACTGTTCAGTGACATTTCTGTTTTCCAGAAGGGTAGAAAACTGAGGTTGGTGAAAGCAGACAGAATATGCCAGGTAGAGTTTAGTCCATAATGGCCGTTCAGATTGGCCATTCCCATTACCAGCCCTTGATTTTCCCACATCCGGATGAGTGGTAAATGATAGGCTCCTTCATCAAAAATCTCTGGTCTTCCACTTGCCTTGAGCAAAGAAATGCCCATAGATACAAAGAGGAGAATCCAGGATACCAATGGAAGAGATCGCAGTTTTTGGAAAATTTCGCGAACAAGTGAAAAGAACAATTGTCCTTTCAGAAAGCCCGGCAATAAAAGAGCAGTCCATAAAATCCCTTTCACCAAAGGTGTGAGGGGGGTGAAAAAGGTGGCAATTCCCAGGAAAAAAGAAAGAACAGCAAGCCCGCTCCAAAACCGAAGCCAGATGTTGACCCGCCCTTCTGCAAAGAATTTTCCCGTCAGAGAATCCAGGAGTCCACCCCATAGCAAAGCCAACATTCCAGTGAGGATCCAGATCAGAATTATTTCCAGCATGGGTTTATCTGAATATCAGAGCAAAAACTCTTGTTTGGATTTCAGACCAGCAAATGGATCTGCAGAACGCAAGGTGGCCAAAGATTTTATTTTCATTTCTCAGAAGAATTCCCGCCAAACAAACGGTAACTCAGGGCAAACTGAAGCAGATTGTTAAAATATCCTCCCTGGGTTCTGGCACCAATAATTCCGTTGTTGAAATTATTAAGGCCGATGGCATTGGTGGATACGACCGAATAGAGCAGCCTTCCGTGGATCCACAGATTATCAAATATCTGGTATTTGAGCCCAATAAAGCCCTGGTAGTCTAACTTTTTAAACAGATAATCTACGTTCACAAATCCAAGGTTGGTTCCGTTGTCAAATTTGGCATTGAGAAGGTAGGCGAACAGAAATCCTCCCTCTACCTGAAGCCCATCATTCACTTTATATTCAGCCACAAGAGGCAAATCCACATAATTGAGTCTGTAAATCAATCTGGGGTAGTTGAACTTCGTCACCTGGTCAAATGAAGTCTTGGCTCCTTTCATAGAATACATGATTTCAGGACCTACACTTAGTTTTTCATTCAATGGAAACCGGACACCAGCACCGAATACGAGTCCTGCTTTGTAATATCCACTCAGACCATCTCCGTCGATCTGGCATCCGTTCACTCCAACAATCAGTTTGCCTGTGAAATTCTGAGCGAATGTGTGTGAACTGCTGATGGTAAAAGCCGTCAACAGGAGAAGAATCAAATTTTTGGCCCTGTGCGGGAGGCGTTGAAGCATAGAAAGGAACGTGATTGCAGGTACAAATAAGCGAAAGCCGGAATCGTAATGAAAGAAGCTTCCGGATTTTTTAATTGTTTTGCATTGCAGAAACGGTTCAGCAACCGCACCGAAGCGAAATTATATGCCAAAAATTTCCGTCATTATTCCTTGCTATTACAACGAAGACAACATTCCTGTCACCACACAGGCACTTCTTGAAAATGAGAGATTATTTCCACAGGAGGTTGAATTCGAATATGTTATGGTGGACGATGGCTCAAAAGACGGAACACTTGAAGCACTTCTACGCTTTGAAAAGGAGAATCCTGGAAAGGTAAAAGTGGTTAAACTGGTTTCCAATTCCGGTTCCTACAATGCCATTGTTGCCGGGATGGAAAATGCGACCGGCGATTGCAACGTCGTGATTACAGCGGACCTTCAGGACCCACCATCCCTGATGGTCAAAATGTATGAATATTGGTGCAAAGGTCTGAAACTGGTGATTGCAAACCGGGAAGAGCGTCAGGAAGGATTTTTTAAAAACCTGTTTGCCAATACGTTTCACTATCTGATGAAGAACTTTGCATTGTCAAATCTTCCGGATGGTGGATTTGACTATGTCCTGTTTGATGCCATGGTTCGGGATGAAGTTGTTAAAATGAAGGAGAAGAACACCAACAGTCTTTTTCTCATGGTATGGCTTGGTTTCGATTATGTAAGCATACCCTATGTTCGCCAGGAACGGAAAATCGGGAAGAGCCGCTGGACTTTGAAAAAGAAACTGAAACTGTTTGTCGACTCGTTTGTCTCGTTTTCCTTTTTACCCATCCGTGCCATCACGACAACCGGATTTTTTCTGGGTATGGGAGCGCTGTTCTATGGCCTCTTTGTGGTCTTTGCAAAAATGACCGGTCTCATTGCGGCCACTGGTTGGTCCAGCCTTATGATGGTGATGTTGTTTGTATCCAGTTTCCAGATGATTTCATTGGGAGTATTGGGTGAATATCTATGGAGAACCCTTGATGCCAGCCGCAACCGTCCCAATTATCTGATCGATAAGGTCTATTATTCCGGAAAAAATGAACGCTGATTCCGGAAAAATACCCGGCTGGCTTTGGATTTTATGGGCAATGGCTCTGGTGTACCACCTGCTGACCATTGATATCTCCCCTATGCCATGGTTTGATGAAACTTATTTCGCCAGCATGACCCTTCACTTCCAGAAAACAGGTGAGTTCATGCCGCAAATCGGACCGATGCTGGAGTATTTTTATCCTCAATCCAAAGCATATGGACCTGCATACTTTCTGGTGATCGCATCCAGTTTTAAATTGTTTGGATTTGGTATGATTCAAATGAGGATTCCAGCACTGCTCTTTGGATTTGTTTCCTTACCGGTTGTTTATAAAATTCTTGAAGTGAGCAACATAAGGGCAAGCTTCCGTAATTTTGTTTTCGTCCTTGCTTTGTTCGATCCGATTTTTCTCCAGAACATTCACTCTGGCCGCATGGATTCAATGGCCTTGTTTTTTGTTTTTGGGGGCATTTATTTTTTGTTGAAAGGCTTTCGGCAGGATTCAGTTTTATGGTACTTTGGTTGCGGCGTTTCCTTTGGAATCGCTTTACTCACCACTCCCCGGATTGCTGTTTCTTTGATTGGCCCGGTTGCAGCTTTGATCCTTTTCTTTTTTTCAAAACCGACAACCAAACAATTTTTCCTGTCCTTTTCAGTTGCCCTTTTGATTGCGGGCCTTTATTCGATCTGGGTTTTCTGGGGTTTTGGAGGATACAATGAGGCCTATCATTACTTCTTTGGTAAGCCAAAAGAGGTGTTGTATTTCAAAAGTCTGGCCGACGGATATATTTCCTATAAGAAGTATATTCCGGTTTTCCAGATCCCCGTTCTTCTCTTTCTCGGTATCTTTATAAGCCTGATTATCTACTACAGACGAGCAATGGTCTGGATATTCTGGATTTCCATGTTCAACCTTGCAGCATTTTACACCCTGGTGAACGATACTGGTATTTACTCCATTTTTTCCATGCCCTGGGTGTACATATGTCTCGCCTGTATTGGCCAGAGCTTTACAACTTTTTTGTTTCAGGAACGGTTGTTGCAAATCGGACTCATCTGTCTGATGGTATTAAATATTTCGATTTTCACGTTGAAGAACACCGTTATCTGGCTTTTTGCTGCCTCCAGAAATACTGAGATTGTGCAGAAGCAAATTTCCCGGATGATCCCGAAAGGAAGCAAAGTCATAGGAGACGAAGCGTATTACTATTTTGTGATGAAAGCTGGTTCTGATTTTCAGTATCTGGATCGTGGAGCATCAACTCCGCAACGAATCGATTATCATAAAAACCAGTATAAGTATGAATACATCATCGTCAGAAACCCTCCGGCAAACCCTTTTGAACTGGAATGGTATTTTAAATCTCAGCCTCACCAGGAACTGGGGATGATAAATGTTCCCAGATCCGGTCATCTTGCCCAGAACCTGAGCAGTTTGCTCTCGAAAATTAAAATTGAAGTTCCGAAGGGATACGAAGGCAAAATTTATAAAAGGTGAAAACGATTCTGGCAATCGCAGTTTGTCTGGTTTTCATGGTTTGTTCCTGGGTTCTTGTGCATTACAAACTCTGGGAAAGGATTTCCATATTTGCCACCCAACCCGTGTTTGGTAAGAACTGGAAAAACGAGGTGGATAAACAGAAGACTTTGTACTATGGAACGGCGGCAGATCTCATTTTTCTGGGAGATTCCCATATGGAACAGTGCGAATGGCAGGAAGTCTTTTCCGGGCTGAGAACAACCAATCGTGGAATCGGGGGCGAATCAACAGAAGGTCTCCATGCCCGTATTTCAGTACTTCCACCCGGTGACTCCACAAAAGTTCTGTTTCTCCAGATTGGTATTAATGATCTGCTGGGAGGACGAAAGCCTGCGGATGTGTTGAGTTCGTACAAAAATATCCTCGATCAAATAGCTGTCAGACGTTACACGGTGGTTCCAACCCTTGTATTCTATGTCCGCTACATTCCGGAAATAAACCCACTTGTGACTGAACTGAACCAATTGATTCAGGCTGAATTGTTGCAGCGGAAAATACCGTTCATTGATCTGAACTCCATCATAGCCGAAAATGAAACATTGTTACGTCCTTATTCTGCTGACGGAGTTCACTTATCCGCTGCCGGCTACCAGAAATGGATTGAAAAAATGAATGCGTTTATTCCGAAGAATGGGCCGGTTTCCGGTTACCCGTCAGAAAAGAATAGAACAAAGGAGTGAACCGGAACAGCATTCTGGATAACAGCAAGCCAAAACCAAAGCCGAGAACAGGCGCCAGAAGAAATGTAAGCAGAAGTGTTGTGTCGTTGCTTGCCCCAATCCGGACCAGAATTTTCTTTGCGATGGTCAGGCAAGGTTCATGGAAAAGAAAAATCCCGAAAGAATAGTTCGAATATTCCTTAATCCAGGAGGATCTTGCGATTATAGGTTCCATTTCATCATACAGAAACCAGAACAGGACAAACCCAAGTGAAGTGAATCCAATCAGATGATAGTGGACAGCATAGTGATCGAACAATTCAGGTACAATGTTGATCCAGGTCCGGTATCCAACCCAAAAAGTCCAGACTGCCAGCAAAAGGAAGAATGTTTTTGAGGGCATACGATACAGCAGATTCATCTGGCTGGTTGCAGCAAAAACGCCAATACTGAAGAACAGAAGGCCTTCGACCTCAATTTTGGTCACACCAATCTGTTGCTGCAGCCCAAAACTTGACCAGAAATACAAAAGAGCCAGAATAAAAATGAGCTTCAGGTATTTGGCCAGAAAATAGATGACCGGATACAACAGGAAATAGATACACAGGAATCGGAGAAACCATAGTTGGTATGGCACCGGCGAAACCAGCCATATCCAGATCCATTTGCTAAAAGTGGTGCTCCCGAGGCTGAAATTGTTAAAAAACGGACGGGAAAAAGGGATGATTTGCAGAATGATGACAGTGGCAATACCCAGAGCACTCACTGAAAGGTAAGGTACCATCAAAGAAGAAAACCTCTTTCTCAGTATTTTTCCGTAAATCCTGGTATTGAATTCTCCTTTCAGGCTTTGAGTGGCCAGATAACCGGAAATAGCAAAAAACATCGGCACCGCCACACGGCAAATGCCATCGGAAACGAATCCTTCCACGAACTGAAGCCACAGAGCCGGACTGAACTGCTCTCCATCGCTGAATTTCAGATTCACATTGTAGCCATGGATAAAGGCCACCAGAATCATGAGAAGAAAAGAAAGATTACGAAGCTTGTTGCTAAGATAGGCATTCATACAACAGGCCCGCAATTAGGCCCGATCGTGGCAAATACTCAAGGAATAATTCAGGAATTAAGTAATTTTAATGGGGTACCATTGGAAGCTGTGTGATTTTCGGCCACAATCCAAGGCCACCCATCAATTCTTCTTTGTTTCAATTTCTTTTAGAACCTCTCTCACCCAGGGTTGCCATGCTTTGCTCTTGGAATGGAGGATTATGTCCGGCTGAATTCCGACTCCGTCAATAGGTTGAAACGGCAGCCGGTTGCTGATTCCGATCGGGTGGTACAAAATCAGACTGGAACAGGGAAGGTTTACATCGACTGTTTCTTCAAAATCGGCCACACCACCTGTCCGTTCACCCGCCACTATAATTCGCTTCCCGGGTTTTAATGCCAGAATGAAATCTTCTGTGCTGCTTTTACAAACACCGTTTACCAGCAAAACGATTTTTTCAGGAAAGGGGTGCTTCGATTCGGGAACTAAAGTATCGTTGGGGATAGACCAGGTTCCGCCGGTATGGGATGCCATTTCTCTGGCCATTTCCAGATATTCCGGATCGATCTGACCTTTCATCGATTCAATCTGTTTGGTATAGGCTGCTACATTGAACGGTGTGCACATATAGGTGGTGCCATAAATTACCGCTTTTTCATCCAAAAGAATTGGCCAGAATGATTCGAATGCGGTGAGGTCGCCGCCTTCGTTGTCCCTCAGATCCAGAATCAGTGTTTTCGTGGACAGAATCTGTTTCCGGTATTCACGCACCAGACTGTCGATCAGTGGCTTTACACCGGCCGTGATGTTTTGCAACTGCACATAAAAAACCTCGTCATTCCATGGTCGGAATTCCTGGGTCCATTTGTACCGGGCCGAAACATAGGCTTCCACCGATTCCGGATGCTCATCAGCCGGATAAGTCCGGTTCCAGACAGTGGTCTTTTTTATTTCAAGGATGTTTTTGCGGTGCACAAACTTTGGGTGTTCCGGTTTATGGTCGGAAGCATAAAACGTGCAGACCATTTTCCCTTTTTCATCTGGGAAAAACTCCATTTTTACTTCACCCGGTTTCCAGTTGTTGTTGATGGTTTCAATCAGAAATGCTCTGTATCCTCTGCCATCAGGTGTTTTGCAGATCAACGCCTTATAGAAGGATTCATACCCTTCCCAGATGCCGGTCATGGAGTCTTTCACCGGGAGACTGTCGATGTAGTGTTTTGCAACTTCTTCTGTGAGTCCTTCCCAGACCGGCGTATTCTGGTTCCGTATCTGTTTGGGCTTAAATACATCACCCGAATAGGACACACCGAGATGGCCGTCTGAAAACCAGGTCAGAAACGAATTGATCACCTTCTGGCATTCTTTCGAAAGGATGGTACGATCGGCTTCATCCCGGGACTTTTGAAGGAAAGCCTCAAACTCTTTGCTGTCTGTGTTTTTAAGCGGATATCCCGGATAATTGACCCGGATGTGCCGCAGGACGGAATCCAGGTTCGCCCGGCAGTGACAAGGAATGTTTTCTGCAACAGCATTCGAGGCTGACAGAAAAAACAGAAGTACACAAAACCGGAACGGGTTCATCATGTGAAGATCATCTGAAAAAAGACAAAAAAAAAGAGGCCATACAACGGTATGACCTCTCCGGTTATTTTGGTAGTTTGTCTTAAGCTGCCAGATGATTCACAAATTTCGCAAGACGAGACTTGTGGCCAGCTGCTTTGTTTTTGTGAATGATGTTTCTCTTCGCCAGTTTGTCGAAAAGAGAAGCGCATTTTTTCAAAAGTTCTACTGCCTCAGATTTAGAGTTAGTCTTCCGAAGTTTCTTTTCGAAAGTACGTGCGGTGGTAAGCTGGTATTTGTTACGTAACCTCTTAACCTTATCGGCACGAATTTTCTTGAGGGCGGACTTATGATTTGCCATTGATAATCTTTACTTTATAATAAATCTGCAGAGAGAGAGGGATTCGAACCCCCGGACCTTTAACAGTCAACGGTTTTCAAGACCGCCGCAATCGACCACTCTGCCATCTCTCTATGGGGGTGCAAAAGTAAACTTTGATTTTTTTTCTGCCAAATGTTATTCAAGAGTTTTTTCAAAAAATCTTTGAATCGCCTCTTTTATGTACTCCGGAAACGACACAACCTTCTTTGTTTCAGCGGAAATAAAAACCAGAACAGTGTGGCCGATGTGGATCAAAGTGCCCTCCTGATTGCGTATTTCATATTCAAACCGGATTCGTGTGCCCGGAATTTCCTTAATCATCACCCGAAGTGAAAGAAGATCATCGTAGAATGCCGGCCTCAGATATTTCGAAAAATTCTCCAGAACCGGCATCATAATGCCCTGTTCTTCGAGGTTTTTGTACGAAATTCCCAGACTTCGGAGCGCTTCCACCCGGCCGATTTCGAAATACCGGGCGTAATTTCCATAATACACATAACCCATCTGGTCGGTGTCGGCATACCGGACACGAATCTGTGTGGTGAAATCAAACATTCCTTCCTTCAGTTAATTGCCTGGCGGCCTTCTGTTCTCGTCTTCTTTTTCATATGCCCGGATGATTTCCTGAACCAACTTATGGCGAACCACATCAGTGGAATCCAAATGAATAAAAGCAATGCCTTTGATGGATTTCAGAATGTGATAGGCCTCTGTGAGACCCGATTGCTGATGTCGGGGTAAATCTACCTGTGTCATATCGCCGGTCACAATCACTTTCGAATTGGGGCCCATCCGGGTAAGAAACATTTTGATCTGGCTGGGGGTAGTGTTCTGCGCTTCATCCAAAAGAATAAAGGCATTGTTGAGCGTCCGTCCCCGCATGTAAGCCAGTGGTGCGATCTCAATCACCCGGTTTTCCTGGTAAAACTTCATCTTTTCAGGAGGAAGCATATCGTCGAGCGCATCATAAACCGGACGCAGATACGGATCAATTTTCTCTTTCAGATCACCCGGAAGAAAGCCAAGATTTTCACCTGCCTCTACAGCCGGACGGGTAATGATGATTTTCTTTACCTCTTTATTCTTCAACGCCCGGACAGCAATCGCAACGGCTGTGTACGTCTTTCCTGTTCCGGCCGGACCTGTAGCAAAGACCAGGTCATGTTTCAGACAGGCATCCACCATTCGTTTTTGATTGGGTGTTCTGGCCTTGATCGGAAATCCTTTGGCAGAATAAATGATGACGTCTTCCTGACCTTCCATTTCGGCGGCAATCTGATCGTGCTGAATAAGTGACTTTACTTTTTCTTCCGAGATCTTACCATAATGATTGTAGTGCTCGAGAAGACTGGTGAGGATGTCCGATATTTTTATGATCTCGGTGCCGGTTCCCCGGATACGGATCTCGTTGCCCCGGCTGATGATTTTGCTTTCCGGAAATGCCTGGGATATTTCCCTAAGATTCCGGTTTTCTACGCCCAGAAAGTCAACCAATGACACATTTTCCAGGGTGATAATTTTTTCTACCAATATGTTGTTTTGGATGGAGTGGATGGATCCGTTTATGGTGCGTAAAAGTAGAGATTTGGAAATTACGGACGAACCCAAAATGTGAATTCTTTTATTCACCACTTTTGCGATTCAATTTGAATTCATGCAAACAAAAACCGCCCTGATTACAGGGGCCACATCCGGAATCGGCCTGGAGACGGCCCGGATTTTACACGCAAAAGGTTATGCCATCATTGCCACTGGTCGCCGGCAGGAAAGACTGGATGCTCTTGTGGAGGAGTTCGGTTCTAAGAGGATTTTGACCTGCTGTTTTGATGTTCGGAACCGGGAAGAACTGCGATCACAGATTCAATCGCTTCCGGAAGAGTGGCAGGCAATTGATGTTCTGATCAACAACGCCGGAAATGCGTATGGAATGGAGCCTTTTCAGGAAGGAAACTGGGCCGACTGGGAAGCCATGATCGACATCAACATCAAAGGATTGGTGGCTGTGACAGAAGCCGTTTTGCCTCTGATGCTTGCCCGGAAGTCAGGACACATCGTCAACATCAGTAGTATAGCTGGTGATCAGGCCTATCCGAAAGGGTCACTGTATTGTGCCTCTAAATCAGCGGTTTCGATGATTACCGAATGCTTAAGGATTGACCTGAATTCAGAAGGGATTAAAGTAAGTGAAATTAAGCCCGGCATGGTGGAAACCGAATTTTCACTGGTGCGGTTCAAAGGAGATGAGAACCGGGCGGCCAATGTATATAAGGGTGTGACACCTTTGTCAGGTAAAGACGTAGCCGAGGTGATTGTATATATGGTGGAAGCACCGAAACATGTGAATATTGCCGAAGTTCTGCTTATGCCACTGGACCAGGCATCGACCACTATTTTCAACCGGAAAACTTTATAAGAACGGGCCTGAAATCAAACATTCAGAAAAATTAACATCATGAAAAAAGCTGCCGTCATCATTCCAGCCCGATTTGCCAGTACCCGTTTTCCTGGTAAACCTCTGATCAAAATCGGGGGCATCACTATGATTGAGCGGGTATACATTCAGGCAACCCTTTGCACAGAAGTTTCCCGGATTCTGGTTGCTACAGACAGTGACGAGATTTTTGATACCGTCCGTTCATTCGGTGGTGATGCGGTGATGACTTCTCCCCTTTGCCAGTCGGGTACAGACAGGTGTGCGGAAGTGATCAGCAGCCGGGAAATCAGTGAGGAAATCATTATCAATATTCAGGGGGACGAGCCATTTATTAAGCCGGAACAGATATCCCAACTGATCCGGCTTATGCAACCGGAGCACATCCATATTGGTACACTGGCGAGACGAATTACAGACCAGGAAACCGTTTTCAATCCCAATGTGGTAAAAGTGGTGAAAGCTTCAACCGGCAAGGCGCTGTATTTCAGTCGAAACCCCATCCCGTTTGTACGGGGAGCGGATGCAGAATCCTGGCTTGGGTCTGCTACATTTTTCAAACACATTGGTTTGTACGGATACAAAAAAGACGTACTCACCAAACTGGCGAAACTTCCAATCGGGCAGCTTGAAAAGGCCGAAAGCCTAGAACAACTGCGTTGGCTGGAGGCAGGATATGAATTGTATGCCGCCGAAACGGAATGGGAAAGTCTGGGCATCGACACACCTGCAGACCTCGAAAAAGCCACTCAGTTTCTCCAATCGTAAAACCCACTCAGAGCAAAGGGCTGCCTTTCTGCACAGATTTTAACCCGGAAGGATCATCGAATTCTACATTCAGGAGAAGGAAGCTGATTTCTTTCAGGAGTTCATTCTTCAGTTTGAGTCTGCCTTCAGGTACCATTGATTCTGAATGTTGCCATTCAGATGCCAGATAACCAAGCTTTTCAAACCCAATGTTTAACGCAAGCCCTTTGATGGAATGGGCTAGTTCACCTGCAGTTGCTCCACTTTCTTCATTTATCTTCAATTCCGAATCAAAATGAAGGAGCTGTTCTTTCGCCAGTCGCAATAGCTTCGATATGAGATCCCTGTTGTTGAGGGTTTTATTTTTCAGATCATCGATATTGAAATGCATTTTTCCTTCAGGTACTGGTTCAGTTGCATTCCGTTTTTTTGATAATATCCAGAAATCCAGAGCTTTCTCCAAAACTCCGGGACGAACAGGTTTGGAAATGAAATCATCCATTCCGGCATCAAAGCACTTATCTTTTTCTTCAGAGGTAGTGCCGGCCGTTAGAGCAATAATGGGAACCCTGGACAAACCTTCCTGACTCCGGATGGACCGGGTCGCATCAAAACCATTCATTTCCGGCATTTGAACATCCATAAAAACAATGTCGTGCTGCTCTCTCCGAAAACAGTCTACAGCCTCTATTCCATTTTCAGCCTGGCAAATTCGGGCATCAGGAACATGGTGCCGGATAATGGTTTCAGCCAGAAGCATATTCACCGGATTGTCTTCAGCAATCAGAATCCGGATTTCACAAGGTTGCTTTTTTTCGATCACCAATTCATTGGCTGCTTCCACTTCAGCAGACTTCTGGCCTGTGAAAATCTGCCCGATTTCCTGGATAAGGCGGTCAGGCATAACAGGTTTCACCAATTCGAGAACCTGCCCACTGAAAACAGGAGTTTGTTGGTAATCAGCTGATTCGACGGACGGAATCATACGGATCAGAGGGATAGAGTTCAGTTGAAACATCAGCTGTTTCTGTATGTCAGCATCATACACTGATCCATTTATTTCCATAAAAGCGGAATCCATCAGAATGGCATCAAAATGTGGATCCTTGGCTTCCAGAACAAGGGATTCAGGTGTTAGCGACTGTATGACCCGGATCTGACAACTCTTCAGGATATGTGTGAGTATTTCCATCTGCCCTGGATTGCGGTCGGCTACAAGAACAGTTTTTCCTAACCAGTCCGGTAATTTGCCCGATGGATCCTGCTTCAGCACAGGAAGCATAATGTCGAAATAAAATGTACTGCCAACCCCGGGTTTGCTTTGTACCTTGAGCTGTGATCCCATTAATGCCAGAAGCGTATTGGAGATGGCAAGTCCCAATCCGGTCCCTCCATACTTTCGGGTGGTGGAGGCATCGGCTTGCGAAAAGGCATCAAATATTGTCTCCAGCTTGTCGGGATCAATTCCAATGCCGGTATCCCGCACTGAAAACCGGTATTTCATCGCATCCTTTTGGGATGAAGGCATAATCTGAATCTTCAACTCAATTTCGCCTTCAGCTGTAAATTTGACTGCGTTGCCCAGAAGGTTGACAAGAATCTGCCGCAGGCGCAACGGATCGGTCATTGCAAAACGGCTGCAATCAGAAGAGATATCCAGAAGCAATTCCAGCTTTTTCTTGTGGGCCTGGTATTTAACGGAATCCACAACCTGAGAAAACAAATCGTACAGATCTGTGGAGACGGGTTCCATTTCCAGTTTTCCGGCTTCAATTTTTGAGAAATCCAGAATATCGTTGATGATTTCAAGAAGTGATTGCGCTGAATGATGGATGGTTTGTGCGAACCTTTTCTGGACGTGGTCCAGATCTGTTTTCACCAGCTGATCCGAAAATCCAATGATACCATTGAGAGGTGTGCGAATTTCGTGGCTCATGTTTGCCAGGAATTCGGATTTCGACTTACTGGCTGCAATGGCTTGTTCTCTAGCTTGCAGAATGGCGATTTCTTCTTCTTTTCGCTTGGTGATGTCCCGCACCACCGCCTGTAAAACATGCTGGCCATTGAGGTTCATGGCAGTCAGAAATACTTCGGCCTTGAAATTTTTCTGGGTATCTACCCTTTTGTGAATCCACTCAAACGACTGGTTACCTAATTCGTATGCTTTGGAAATCCGCACATTGGCCAGATCCCGGCTCAGACCGCCATCAGCCTGTATCCTTGGTGAAACATCAGCTGGGTGGAGCAGGCAAAATTCTTCTTTTGACTTCACACCAAACATGCTCACTGTAGCCGGATTGCAATCAAAAAATCCTTTGTCGTCTAACAACATAACGGCATCGCCGGTGGATTGGTACAGACTTCGGTAGGTGAGCTCCGATAAAACCAGGGCTTGTTCGGCGGCTTTGTAATGGCTGATGTCTTGCAAAAAACCATACCAGACCACTTTCTCGCCCTGTTGTGAAGGCATGGCTTCACCACGGATCCAACGCTCTTTTCCATTGGATTGAATGATCCGGAAGTCCACCTCCCATTTGGTAAGTTTTTGAAAAGAATTGTGTATGGAATGTTTTACAAGCGGACGATCATCTTCCAGAACTTTTTTATAAATGAGAACCGGATTCTGAAATACATCTTCGACCTGAAGTCCAAACGTATCATACAATCCCTCTGACATATATTGAAATGAATAGGATTTGTCCTGTTTCATTTCAAACTGAAATACACAACCAGGAACCTGATCGGTGATGTTTTTTAGAAGCCTGGATGATTTTTGAATTTCGATTTCCGTCCGTTTGAATGAATCGATATTCTGAAAAGTCCCATACAGCCGGGTGCACCGTCCGTTTTTCCATTCTGGTTTTCCAATGGCTCTGATCCAGACATCCTGATTCCTGTCGTTAACAATCTGTAGTTCCAGGTCGTAGGGAGTACCATCCATAATAGCCTTTTGCACTGCATTTTCGACTTTGCTGCGACTTTCTCCTTCTTTGTAAAAACCAAAGATCTGGTCCATTTCCAGCACTACATCTTTGCCCACACCGTGGATCTCGCGGGTTACATCTGACCAGGTAATTTTGTTCTGAGTCAAATCATAATTCCAGCCTCCGATTCGTGCAACCTGATTGGTTTCCTGGAGCATTTCGCGGGTAATCGCCAGTTCTTCTTCTGCCTTTTTCCTGGTACTGATATCCCTGACTGAAGCGATGTAGTTGGTGCAAACTCCTGAGTCGTCCAACACTTTAGTGATGGTAATATCAGACCAGAACTTCCTGCCCGTTTTGGTCTGACTTTGCAAAATCCCGGAATAAACTCCGCTGCTATTCAGCGATTCACGCATTGTTTCATAAAGCCCTTCATTTAAGGAGGGGTCGAAGAGAAGATCAAATGGATTTTGGTCCTGAATGTCAGTTAGCTGATGGCCCGTGAGTCTGCTAAAGGAATTATTAACCCAAACAATACGCCCTAGCTGATTGGTAATAACAATGGCATCGGACGTTTTCGACACCACAAGGGCCAGCTCATTGAGACGGGATTCCGCCTTCTTTTTCTCGGTGATGTTTCGTATGATGAAAATATTCTCGATCAGGGCTCCTTCATCGTCAAGCAGGCAGGACACATATCCGGCAAAATGTTCCACTTTTCCATTGATCTCGAGGGAATACTCAATTTCTGAATTTCTCCCGGAAATCTTTGAAATCTCAATTGCCTGGTGGAATTGGTCAGGTATTTCTTTTGGAAGACCAATTTCAAACAGATTTTTTTTATGAAACTGTTCCGGCGGAAGGAACAGGATCTCATCGTTTTTGGTCTGGTAATATTCTGTGATGATGAAATTTTTATCCACCACCAGCACCAGATCGCCAAGATGGTATAGAATTTCTTTGAGTCTTTTGTTGGTATTGGACAGGTAAACTTCTTTTTGCTTTTCGCTGGTGATATCAATGTGAGCACCAAGCATTCGTTTTGGAACTCCGTTTTCATCCCGGATGGCCATTCCCCGGCATCGGATCCAGACAGTGGAGCCATTGGAATGCAGATAACGGATGACCTGGTCATATGGAAAGGTAGGATCCTGCAGATGGCGGGTTACCAGTTCCTGTGCTTTCTGAAGATCTTCCTCATTGATCAGATTTCTCCAGGAAGCAGGAGAATTGGGCATGTTTTCGGGCTCATAACCCAGGGTTTTCCAGAAGCGGGCGTTCATCCACTCTTCTTCCGGTTTTTCCAGATCCCAATACCATAATCCGTCCAATGAAGAGTCCTGGATGAAATCAAAAATGAGATCATCCGTCTTCATCAGCTCATACAACTCTCGCTTTAAATAATACATAGTTAAAATTGGATTTGTGGGATGGTCAGCCGCAAAATACGGATTTGGCCTAATTCACAGAATGAATTTTCGACAGGAATCAACGTGATTTTTATGTCAGTATCTTTCCAGATTTGCCTTCAACAGGTTGAATGGCCTCTTTCTTGACTTGATTCTGTGATCACCTTGGCATTGTGGTTCAACCGGCGTACCTTTGCCTCCCGCTGGTTCCGTAGTTCAATTGGATAGAATATCAGATTTCGGCTCTGAGGGTTGGGAGTTCGAGTCTCTCCGGGATCACCTATTTTAGTCGTAAAGCCTTGTAAGTTAGATACTTGCAAGGCTTTTTTCTTATCGGGGTAAACATAGGGTAAACATTTTAA
>DAIOVD010000007.1:0-28307 GCA_036759185.1 Catalimonadaceae bacterium
CCAGGCCAATCTGTTAATTTCTTTCAATGTGGATTGATTTGATTGGTTTTGGCGCTGCAATTTGCAGGAAGGCCTTGTATGTTACATTTTTTGTCGGCGCAGATTGCAGGAAGGTATTGAGTGTCACATTTTTTGTCCGCACAGATTGCAGGAAGGTCTTGTACATCACATTTTATGGCGCTGCAAGTTGCAGGAAGGTATTGAGTGTCACATTTTACGGCGCTGCAAGTTGCGGGAAGGTCTTGCATGCCACATTTTTTGTCGCTCCAGATTGGAGCAGGGTTTCAAACGCGTTTTTTTGGTCGCTCCAAATTGGAGCAAGGTTTCGAACGTGTTTTTTTTGTCGCTCCAGATTGGAGCGGGGTTTCAAACGTGTTTTTTTAGTCGCTCCAGATTGGAGCGGGGTTTCAAACGTGTTTTTTTAGTCGCTCCAAATTGGAGCAAGGTTTTGTAGGCTTGCAGAACATTCACTTTACACTCTTTCAACTTCACTCCGCTGGCTGGTATTTTTGAAAAACTTGCCGGGACTTCCGGTTTTTGCAGGATATTCGGGCGGAGTTTTAAAAAGGTGAATCCACTGATATTTTGGGAAATGAGAAGGATGATCGGGAAACCGATTTTTGGTTTGTGGAGCCACGAATCCTTGCGGAGATTCGGCATCCATTATTCTGAAAATTGAATTATTTTTGGACATGGAATTAACCGAACGAATTGAAATAAATCCTGATGTGCTGGTAGGAAAGCCGGTCATTAAAGGAACCCGGATTTCAGTTGAACTCATTCTGGAGGAGTTGGGTTCAGGAAATTCAATAGAGGATTTGCTGGAGAACTATCCTCGTTTGGAGAAAGCAGACGTTTTTGCAGCATTGCAATATGGAGCCTGGGCTTTGAAACGAACGATGGTCTATCCTGCGACTGCATGAAATTTCTAGCCGATGAAGGCATCGACAAAAAGCTTGTCATCGAACTCAGAAGCCTTGGGTTTGATGTAGAATATGTAGCCGAATCAAAGTTTGGTACTCAGGATAAAGTGTTGCTTCAATATGCCTGGGAGAATAATCGGGTGGTTCTCACAAAGGACAAAGATTTTGGTGAGCTTGTTTTCAAATCCCGCATACCAACCAAAGGGGTGATTTTACTTAGAATGGAAGATAAAAATTCCACGGAACGGATTCAGTTGTCTTTGAATTGGTTCAAAAAGCTGGACTGGGATTTTGAAATGAAATACACGACTCTCACCTCAAAACAGGCCCGGGTAATTGAACTGGTTTGACAGGTTAGAGGGCATGTGATAAGCACCAACCAAATGTGTTTTGATCCAATGTTTTTTTAAAGATGTCAGCCTTTCCGGTTTTTGCAGGATATTCGGGCGGAGTTTTAAGAAGGTGAATCCACTGATATTTTGGGAAATGGGAAGGATGATCGGGAAACCGAAATTTATTTTGTGGAGCCACAAACCCAGACAAAGTCTCGCTTCGCAAAGACTACGAACAAGTTGAATTTTTAATACTCTAACATTTATTGTACTCCTAATGTTTGCAACCTTGGATCAAGTCAAATATTTAATACCTACTACACTTTTAATTGGTTTTTTAACAATTAATGGTTGTTCTATCCAAAAGGATAAATACAATGATTTTTTGTATGGCTGTGGTAACCGACCTCGAACTATAGGAATGGCTTATATTAGATTGTATAAATTGAATTTAAATTTAACTAAATACAATGCCATAGTTAGAGATAGTGGATCTTCAGTAATTATAGAACTACGAAACAAGAAAATTACTTTTGGAGGTGGAGCTTATATCAATGTAGACACTCTTACAGGTAAAATTAATCGACTTGAATTATATCAATAATTTATGCACCCCGATAAATTCAAATAGCACAGTATTTTTCTTGCTTATTAGCAGTTACTCAAAGCATATCCCTTTTGTTCGTACATTTTGCAGAGCAATATACGAACAAGTTTTTACTACACCTGACAATGACAGAAAAGAAAAAGAAGGCTGCGGCCACAACCTCGGTTCCTGAATACATGGAGGCACTAAACCACTCACTCAAGGACGGTATCGAAGAACTTCGGGCGGTGTTTCATTCCTTGCCCGGATTGGAGGAGAAAATCAAATGGAATGCCCCCAGCTATTCGGTTTCGGGTGTCGATTTGTTCACCTTCAATTTCCATGATCCGTCCGTGATCCGGTTGGTTTTTCATTATGCGCCAGTGGTGGAGATTTCGTCTGACATTCTGGAGGGAACGTACACAGACAGGCGGCTGGTGTATCTGAAATCGATGGAAGAAGTGCGGCAACAGGCTGCTGAAATCAAACGGATTGCCACCCTGCTTATCGATATGGTTGCAGGTTCGTAAGTCATTTCTGGTCTGATAGTCCAAAATTCTGTCGAAAATCATCTGTATCGATTTTATGCATAACACAGTGAACGGGAAAGATTTGTATGGTTGCTCTCCTGATTTTCAAGTTCATAAATCTGTAAATGATTGATTTTACCAAATTTTTTCCCTGTTTGCGTCGTCTTTTTATCAGCAAATACATCTAAACAAAACCAGTTTTCTCCGACATGAGAATTTCTACTTATTTGATTTTAGCGGTAATGGCGGGAGCCGTTTCCTGCTTCAATCCTTATCAGGAACAAGAACCAGCCCCATCTGGCGGCGGGGGAGGAAAAAAAACATCGGCGGGTGTCTCCGTAACCGCTTTGTTATCCGAAACATTTGAATCCGGAACCAAAACAGCCTACACAACAGGCGATGTCGTTTTATCAACCGGAACATGGACATTCACCGATGCTCTTATTGGCAATTCAGCAACCGATGCCAAGACCGGCACACAATCTGCCCGTGTGCGCAATGGTAAAATCGGAATGAAGTTCGATAAAACCGGCGGTATCGGAACGGTAACGGTTTCACATGCCGCTTTTGGCTCAGATGTCCCGGGAACATGGCAATTGTGGTATTCCACCAATGCAGGTTCAACCTACACACAATCCGGAGGAACCATCACCAGTACCGGAAATGTGCTGGCTACGGCAACGTTCACCGTAAACGTAGGTGGCAATGCCCGTATTGAATTACGCAGAACAGGTGGTGGTACAAACCGTGTAAATTTTGATAACATCAGCATCACGGATTTTTCAACAACCAATCCGGCTCCGGCTCTGACCAGCATTTCTCCAACATCAGCCAATGCCGGTGCTTCTGCAATGACGTTGACGGTGAACGGATCCAACTTAGTCAACACATCCGTAGTAAACTGGAATGGAACGGCTTTATCGACAACATATGTGAGCGCTACCCAGTTGACAGCTTCAGTTTCTGCCACTCTTTTGGCAAACGCAGGAACTGCCAGCGTAACCGTTGTTTCTCCAGCACCTGGTGGTGGAACAACTACTTCTGCCACATTCACCATCAATTCAGTTGTGGTTCCAACCGGAAAGAAATTCCTTTTTGACAACACCAAAGCCGAAATGGCGGGTAATGCAGACTGGGTAATTGATCAGGACGGAAGTGTTCCGGCTCGTTTCCCGACTCCGGCTCAATCTGGTATCACCGCAACCACAGCCGAAACCTACTGGCAAGGTGCCATTTCCGCATGGGGAATCGCCCTCGTGAAAAGAGGCCACACCGTTGAAACCCTACCAAGTTCCGGAAGCATCACATACGGCAATGCTTCCAATCCACAGGATTTGTCAAACTACAACGTATTTGTAATTGATGAACCGAACATTGTTTTCACTGCCGCTCAGAAAACAGCGATTCTGCAGTTTGTTCAGAATGGCGGTGGCCTGGTAATGGTTTCTGATCACACTGTGAGTGACCGGAACAACGATGGTTGGGATAGTCCTGCTATCTTCAATGATTTCTTCACCAACAATACCGTTCAGGCCAATCCATTCGGAATGAGCGTTACGCTGAATAATTTCAGTGGTGTGAGCTCAAATAAATCTGCCGTTTCTCACCCAATCTTAAATGGAGTGGCTGGAACAGTGACTCAGTTGCAATACAACAACGGGGCTTCCTTAACCATCAATACCACAGCCAATCCAAATGTGAAGGGTCATGTTTGGCGCAGCGGGTATACTCAGAATACAAGCAATGTACTGTGCGCCAGTTCTACATTTGGTACCGGTCGTGTGTTTATGCTGGGTGACAGTTCACCAACCGACGACGGAACGGGTGGACCTGGAAATACACTTTACAATGGTTGGAGTGCATACAGTCATGCCACTTTGCTCACCAATGCGAGTCTTTGGGTAGCAAAGGTTCAATAACAATTACCTGATTCAAATGAAAAAAGGCGCTCAAACGGGCGCCTTTTTCTTTTGCAGGGTTACAAAACCTCATCGGTTCCTGATTTCTTTGCAGCCGCGATGAAAGACAAACGAATTGGCATTTTAGGGGGAGGACAATTGGGATTGATGATGGCCCAGGCATGTGCAGACTGGCATCTGGAGCCGGTTTTCCTTGAACCCGATCCGGAAGCGGCTGTTTTGCCTTATGGAAAAGTTGTTCAGGGAAGTTTCCGGGATAACGATACCGTTCGTTCGTTTGGTGCTGATTTCGATGTGATTTCCTATGAAATTGAGGATGTCAATCTGGACGCCATCAAGGAACTGGAAGCAGGAGGGAAGCAGGTGTATCCTCAGCCATCGGTTCTGGAAATCATTAAGAATAAAAAAAGACAAAAGTATTTTCTGGTGGAGAATGGGTTTCCAACTTCTCCGTTTGTGGATTTTTTACCTTCTGACTTGTCCCTGTATTCCGATTTTCTGCCGGCTTTCTGGAAACAGGATGAAGGAGGATACGATGGAAAAGGCGTGATGCGGGTCGGGTCACCGTCCGATTTTTCACGGCTTCCGGATTCTCCCGGCTTTCTGGAAAAAGGAGTCTCGATTCAAAAAGAAATTGCGGTGATCGTGGCCCGAAATGCATCCGGTGAGGTAAAAACGTTTCCGTCCGTTGAAATGGTGTTTCATCCGGAAGCCAATCTGGTGGAGTACCTTCAGTGTCCGGCGCAGATTTCAACCGAAAACAACCGGACCTGTGAGGAATTAGCCATCCAACTGATTTCCCGCCTCAACATGATCGGGTTGCTGGCGGTAGAGTTTTTCATCGATGAAAACGGACAGGTCCTCGTAAACGAAATGGCGCCCCGTCCGCATAATTCGGGTCACCATACCATTGAGGCCAATCTTACTTCGCAGTTTTCTCAGTACTGGCGGGCCATCCTGAATCTGCCTTTGGGTGATCCCCGGCAGATTCATCCGTTTGCGGCCATGATCAACCTGATCGGGGAGGAGGGTTACAACGGAAAGCCAGTGTATCAGGGACTTGAAGAGGTTCTATCGCAAAGTGGAGTGTTTGTACACATCTATGGAAAAGCACAGACAAGGCCGTATCGGAAAATGGGACACGTAACCGTTGTTGCCGATTCTTTGGCAGACTTGCAACAAAAGGTTTCTTTTGTAAAAAATCATTTGAAAGTCATCGCATGACAGGAGACGTACAGGTAGCCATCATTATGGGCAGCATTTCCGATATGGAAATTATGGAGCAAGCTGCTGAAACCCTGAAATCAATGGGTATTAAATATGAATTAACCATCGTGTCGGCACACCGGACACCCAAGCGGATGTTCGATTTCGCCATTGCCGCAGCCGATCGTGGTGTGAAAGTAATCATTGCCGGAGCGGGTGGAGCTGCACATTTGCCAGGAATGGTGGCCTCATTGACCAGCCTTCCGGTGATTGGAGTTCCCATCAAATCAAAAAACTCCATCGACGGATGGGATTCCATTTTGTCGATTCTGCAAATGCCAACCGGAGTTCCTGTGGCCACTGTGGCTTTGGACAATGCAACAAACGCTGCCGTTCTGGCCGCCCAGATATTGGCCCTTTCCGAGCCCTTGGTTCAGGCCAAACTGAAGCAGCACAAAGAAAGTCTGCGGATGAAAGTGGAGGAAAGCATCAAGAAGATGCAGGACAAGGATTATATGAACGATTGAGGCGAGTTAAGAGTGATGAGTGAAAAGTTAAGAGTTTAAGATTCAGAATCTTTTTACTCATTATTGCTTTAGATCGCTTTTATCACCTTTCTATTTTCAAATTCTATTTTACTCCTTTTAAGGCCCCAAGCCCAATTATTTCCCACTACTGTTTCGTTTTTAACTTTCAGAAGAAAGCCATCATACTAAAAGAATCATGACCGATACTTCGATTCAAAAAACTGCCCTGCATGCAGTACACCAATCTTTAGGCGCTAAAATGGTGCCGTTCGCGGGATTTGATATGCCCGTTCGTTACAGTTCCGATCTGGATGAACACCACACCGTCCGCAAGGCCGTGGGTGTTTTTGATGTGAGCCACATGGGCGAATTCTGGATTATGGGACCCAATGCACTGGAACTCATTCAGTGGGTTACCTCCAATGACGCAGCCAAACTCACACCCGGAAAAATTCAGTATTCCTGCCTGCCCAATGGAAAGGGCGGAATCGTGGATGATCTCCTCGTGTATTGCATCGGACCGGAAGAATACATGCTGGTGGTGAATGCTTCCAACATTGAAAAGGACTGGAACTGGATCCAATCCCAAAACCGGTTTGGAGCGAAAATGGAGAATTTCTCCGACAACATTTCTCTTCTGGCAGTTCAGGGTCCTCTGGCCAAACAAGTGATTCAGAAACTCACCGATGTGGATCTGAACCCGATTGCGTACTACAATTTCACGAAAGGTACCGTCGCCGGAATCGAAAATGTGATCATTTCCAATACGGGTTACACAGGTGCAGGTGGATTCGAGTTATATGTGCCGAACGACAAAGTAGAAACCTTATGGAAAGCCCTGTTTGAAGCCGGTGTTCCGGAAGGAATCAAACCAATCGGCCTCGGTGCCCGCGATACCCTCCGTTTGGAAATGGGCTTCTGTCTCTATGGAAATGACATCGACGACACCACTTCACCCATCGAAGCGGGACTTGGCTGGATCACCAAATTCACCAAGGATTTTGTGGACGGTGAGTATCTGAAGAATCAAAAAGAAGAAGGAACCCGTCGCAAACTGGTGGGTTTTGAACTGACAGACAAAGGCATTGCCCGGGGACATTATCTGGTAAAAGATGCGGATGGGAATGAAATCGGTGTGGTTACATCCGGTACGATGTCGCCATCGTCCGGAAAAAGCATTGGGCTGGCATACGTTCCGGTAAGTCATTCAAAACCAGGAAGTCAGATTTTTATTGACGTACGCGGTCGGAATCTGGCGGCAGAAGTCGTATCTTTGCCGTTCTACAAGTCGTAAATCGCTCTTTTTCAATATTTTACTGGCTAATGCCGAAGATAGACGTTTGCCTGACGCCTGAACTTCTTCCACTTTTTAAGCTGGATGATAAAATCGTGGTCGTCATCGATATCCTTCGTGCCACTTCCTGTATGGTTACAGGTTTTGCACATGGAATTTCTGAAATCAAGCCAGTTGCTACGCTGGAAGAATCAGCCACCTACGGTCTTATGGGCTACATAACGGCTGCAGAACGTAATGGTTTGAAAATGGAAGGATTTGATCTTGACAATTCGCCATTCAGCTATATGGACCCGGTTTTGTATGGAAAGAAAATCTGTGTGACCACCACCAACGGAACCAAAGCGATCCTTCAGTCGGCACATGCTAAAAAGGTGATCATTGGTTCTTTCCTGAATCTGAAAACCGTTGCCGATTATCTTTTCATTCGCGGACTGGACGTTGTTCTACTTTGTGCCGGCTGGAAAGGCCAGGTGAATGCGGAGGATACCTTGTTCGCAGGTGCACTTGTCAGCCATTTAAAAGAGAGCTTTGCTGTTGGGAATGACAGTGCACTGATGGCACGTGATTTATTCGAATTACAGAAGGGGCGAATGCTGGATTTCCTCCGGGAGTCTTCCCATTTTCAAAGACTGAACCGGTTGAATATTCATAAAGATATTGAGTTCTGCCTCCAAAACAGCATTTATGAATGTCTTCCAAGACTGGAGAAAAACGTCATTCTTGCACATTGATTCTTACCACCACTACTCATACCCAACCTGAATGTCGAACGAGGATCTCCACGAGTTTTACGAAAACTACCACACTAATCACCTCAAACATGCCATCAATGAATTTCCTTTCCGGAAAGCCTACTGGGACAGCCGGATAAAGAATTTTCTCCCCGCTTCAAAATCTTCGGTGTTTCTGGATCTGGGATGTGGCAATGGTGATTTTCTCCTTTATCTCAAGAATAATGGATTTGAGAACATCACTGGTGTGGAGTATTCCGGTGAGATGAAGGAGATCTCGGAGAAATCGGTAAAGGGAATCCGGGTGGTGTATTCCGATGCCACGACCTTTCTTAAGGAATCCAATCAGACATTTGATTTTATCCTTTGCGCTCATCTTCTGGAGCATTTCGAAAAGACCAAAGTCCTCGAAACATTTAAGCTGGTAAAAGAGAAACTCAATCCTGGCGGGCAGTTTGTAGTGATGACACCCAATTTTGCTTCTCCATTCGGGATTCCCATCGCATTTGGAGATTTTACCCATATCACACATTTCAGTGGTCCATCCATGGCTCAACTCGCCGGACTAAGTAATCTGGAAATCCGCCACATCGGAGGCAATGGACCGGTGGCATTTGGGTTTGGGGGCTGGCTTCGTAGTTTCTTGTGGAGGTTCATTCTGAAGCCAATCGGGAAACGGATTTTTTCAAACAATTCCCGAAAGTATGGTGATGTGGTGGACCCGGAACTGATCGCAGTTTTTACAAAGAAGGCATGATCACAATCGGCATTATTATTATTACAGTTATTGCATCCTATGCGGCATGGAACGATTCTGCTGCATTTGAGAAGTACACCTTCAAACCGTATTCGGTTGTAAAATACAAAGAGTATTTTCGGTTTATTTCAAGTGGGTTCCTTCATCTGGACGGCAACCATTTGTTTTTCAACATGTTGACCCTTTATTTTTTCGGGCCTTCACTGGAAGCGGCTTTCAATGCCTATTCGGGAGGAAATGGCTGGATGATTTACCTGGGATTGTATATTTCCGCTCTGGTTGTTTCAGAAATCGGCACTTTTCAGAAACACTTGAATAACAGCCGGTATAGTTCTTTGGGAGCATCAGGTGCTGTATCAGCCGTGGTGTTTGCCGGAATCTGGATGTACCCGGAAATGAGAATCTGGGGTTTCATACCGGGCTTCGTTTATGGTGCCATTTATTTGATTTACACCGCCCATGCATCGAAAAATGACTATTCAGGAACAATCAATCACGATGCCCACTTTTATGGTTCAGTCTGGGGAATATTATTTTGTCTTGTGGTATATCCCGCTTCCCTTTCAGATTTCCTGCATTATCTGGTGAACTTCAGGATGTTTGATTTCTTCTGATCAGAAAAAAGGCAGGTCTGTCATGCGACCAATCCGGTACAAAAGTTTCAGGCTGAAAAGAGTGTTTTTCTCCTTTTGAGAAAAGAAGTTTTCCTGACCCATTGAAAAACCAATCATCTTGTATGATCCAGTGGCCAGGATTTCAAAACCCGGTTTGATCCGGTAGGTCACTCCTCCAATCACATTAAAGTCCAGAAGGTCAATGGCATCGTTTCCAACATCATCATATTCCACAGGAATTTCCAGTGTATCTGACGGGATCGATCTGACGGCCTTAAATTTGATCCTGGAATAAATCCTCAATGAGATGGATGTCCCGGCAAGAAAGTGAAGTTTCTTTTCAGGTTTTTCAGCAGGTATCGAAAACAATAACGGAAAAACCAGATAGTTCATTCTTCCGTCTCCACTCACTTTGTCTTCATAGTACCGTCCGTCGGGAAGTTTACCAGATTTGAAATTGCTGATTGAATATCCCCGCATCTGAAACTCCATTCCACTCCAGAAAGGAAACTGCTGATTCAAAGAATATTGAAACAGAAAACCACCTTCTGCTTTCAGTTTGAAGGGAAATTGAAGGGGGGATTGAGAATTCTGGTATTGACTCAAAGTTGGTCCGGCAGAAAGGTACAATGGTGCATCTTCCCAATTGGTGATGATTTCCGGAACTTCCTCGTCATCCTGCCCAAACCCAAAGAATGGTACACAAAACAGGAGAATTACCAGGAAACAAATTCGGTTGGCCATGGATGTAAAAAAAAAATGAGCGATTTCAAGCGGATCTGCTTGTTTTCAATTCACAGCACAAAAATTCAAATTACTTTCGCCCCATCCTAAAAAACTGTTCTGCATTGAAAAAACACCAGGAAAAATACCAGATTCTTCAGGCCAAAAATGAAGAAGCTCTTTTGGGTGGCGGCGTTGCCCGTCAGGATGCCCAGCATAAAAAAGGAAAACTTACCGCCCGTGAGCGAATTGATCTACTGATCGATCCGGGTACGTTTCAGGAAATCGGGAAATTTGTCATGCACCGGGCTAAAGACTTTGGAATGGACAAAGAATACTATCTCGGGGACGGTGTGGTGACAGGATACGGAAAAGTAAACGGCCGCCTTGTCTATGTTTTCTCTCAGGATTTCACTGTTTTCGGAGGAGCACTTTCGGAAACACATGCGGAGAAAATCGTGAAGGTCATGCAACTGGCCATGAAAAATGGAGCTCCGGTTATTGGTCTCAATGACAGTGGGGGAGCCCGGATTCAGGAGGGTGTTGTTTCTCTGGCCGGGTATGCGGATATTTTTTATCTCAACACTTTGGCATCCGGAGTGGTGCCTCAGATATCAGCCATCATGGGACCTTGTGCCGGAGGAGCAGTTTACTCACCCGCCATTACCGATTTTATACTGATGGTTGAAAATACCAGCTACATGTTTGTAACCGGTCCGAAAGTGGTGGAAACTGTAACAAACGAAGTGGTGACTTCTGAAGAACTGGGCGGTGCGTCCACCCATAGTTCCAAGAGTGGAGTTGCCCATCTCACTGCTCCCAATGAAGTGGCCTGTATCGAGCAGATCAAGTCATTGCTTGGTTACATGCCACAGAACTGCGAATCAGAATCTCCGAGAGCGCCTTATTCTCCAGGGTCAGAAAGCCGACCTGCGCTTGATGACATTATTCCGGAGAATCCCAATCAGCCATATGACATCAAAGAGGTGATAACCAGTATTGTGGATGAAGAGAGTTTCTTTGAAGTTCATGGTCAATATGCTGAAAACATTGTCGTTGGATTTGCCCGTCTTGCCGGTCGTAGCATTGGTGTAGTTGGTAATCAGCCTTTGGTTTTGGCCGGAGTTCTTGATATCAATGCCAGTAAAAAAGCAGCCCGGTTTGTCCGTTTTTGTGATTGTTTCAACATCCCATTGCTTGTGCTGGAAGATGTGCCAGGATTTCTTCCCGGAACCGACCAGGAATGGAACGCCATCATAACAAATGGTGCGAAACTCTTGTATGCTTTCTCAGAAGCTACGGTTCCAAGAGTGACACTTATCACCAGGAAAGCCTACGGAGGTGCGTATGATGTGATGAACTCCAAACACATAGGAGCGGATATGAATTTCGCCTGGCCGATGGCGGAAATTGCTGTTATGGGAGCAAAGGGAGCTTCAGAAATCATTTTCAAAAAGGAAATCAGCCAGTCGGAAAATCCGGAGAAGACACTTCAGGAGAAAATTGATGAGTACAACCGAAAGTTTGCCACACCATACCGTGCCGCTCATCGTGGGTATGTGGATGAAGTGATCATGCCATCTCAATCGCGTGAGAAGTTGATTTATGCCTTTGAAATGCTGGAAAATAAAGCAGACACTTTACCTAGAAAAAAACACGGTAATATTCCTCTCTAAGGAAACCGAACTAGAGTAATTCACCATAATAAAGTTTAGGGAAGGGGTTGGCTGAGAATAAGAAGCCGCTTGCTTCCCTTTTTTTTTGTTTTCATCCGGAAACCATAGAGATTCTTTGAATATTTTTTTATTCTTGCACATCGGATTTGGATGTAAACCCAATTGTAAGTTCCCTGATCAGTATTATTCTGAGCATCTCAGATTTCAGTGCAGGAAGGATAGTCAGTTTGGATCAGATTCGATACCATCCGACTAATCGTAAACTAAATTCCCTGAAATTTGAAATCAGCACTACCCTTATTTTTTGTCCGGATCTTTTTCTGGATGGCTCTTTGTTTTTCGTTTGAGGTCTACGGACAGAATCCAACGGGACTGGAAATCAAAGTGGCAACAGATAAGATTAAAGTCGATGGCGAGCTGGATGAACAGACCTGGGCTGTCGCATCCAGGGCTTCCCAGTTTGTACGGCAGTTTCCGTTTGATACCGGGATGGCAGTTAACCAGACGGAAGTGATGATGTCGTATGATGAAAAAAATCTGTACATCGCGGCTGTATGTTTTGAGAATCCGGATGAAAAGCAGGTTGTCTGGAATCTTCGAAGGGATTTCGCACTGAAAACCAATGACAATTTCTCGGTCGTGATTGATCCGTATCTGGATGGAACCAATGGATTCAATTTTGCAGTCACACCACTTGGGACCCAAAGAGAAGCTCTGATTGTCAGCGGCGATCAGTCGTTTACGTTATGGGACAACCGCTGGTTTTCGCATGTTCACAAAAAGCATGACCGGTGGATTGTGGAAATGGCGATTCCATTTTCAACTCTTCGCTTTACCTCAGGTCTGCAAAACTGGCGTATCAATTTTTCCAGGACAGATGTGTCAGGAAATGAAGTGACAACCTGGGTCCGGATTCCAAGAAATTACCCTTTGACGGTTCTGAGTTTATCGGCACCGCTCATCTGGGACAAGCCGGTTCAGAAAACAGGAACCAATGTCTCCGTCATTCCGTATGTTGGTGTCAATGCCAGTAAGAACCACTATCCACAGGATCAGCCGGCCAAGCATGCCATTGAATTTGGAGGAGATGCGAAAGTGGCTGTGACATCATCGCTCAATCTCGACCTGACCATCAACCCGGATTTCAGCAATGTGGAAGTGGACAGACAGGTAGCCAATCTGAGTCGCTTTGAAATCTTTTTTCCGGAGCAACGACAGTTTTTTAATGAGAACTCCGATCTGTTCAGCCAGTCTGGATTCACCCGTATCCGGCCTTTTTTTTCCAGGAGGATAGGGTTGGTGAAAAATCCGAATGCTCCGGGATATTTGCAGACCCGGATTTTATACGGTGCCCGGCTGAGTGGTAAACTGAATCCCAATCTTCGGATTGGAGTACTCAATGTGCAGACAGCTGACGATGCTTCTACCGAATCAAAAGGAACCAACTTTTCGGTCCTTACTTTCCAGCAGAAAGTTTTCGGAAGAAGCAACATTGCCGGAATGCTGGTGAACAAACAGATTTTCCGGAATGACAGCGGAGATTTTTCCTTAAGAAAGAATGTGTACAACCGGGTGCTGGGACTGGACTACAATCTTCTTTCAAAAAACAACCGGTGGACCGGCAAGTTTTTCATTCATCAATCATTTGAAAATCAAAAGCGTACTGATCAGTTTGCACATGCAGCCTATCTGATGTACAATGTGCCGGAGTTTTCAATGGTCTGGAACCATGAGTGGGTAGGGAAGGGATACAATCCGGAATTGGGCTATCTGCAAAGACCAAAGGGATATTTCCGGATTGAACCTCAGTTTGATTACCGGATATATTTGAAAAATTCCCCAATCAATTATGTTGCATTGACTCTTTACAACGACCACTACTGGGATCAGAAAGGAAAAGCGAGTGACCGGTTGTTCCAGTATTCCACCACCTTGTCGTTTAAGTCAACAGCTGCCGTTACCCTAAATCTGAACAGGGCCTATACCCGGTTGTATAACGGAGGATTTGATCCAACCAATACCGGGTCGAAAATGCTGGATTCCAATTCTGTGTACCGGTATAATTATGGCAGTCTGAATTTTCTTACCAATACCCGACGAAGATTATCTGCTTCGATGAATAACCAGTTTGGACAGTATTTCAATGGTTGGCTTTTTGTTTCGGATGGGTACATCAGCTACAGAACAGGATCATGGGCGAACTGGTACCTCAATTTTACCCTCAACCAGTTTTATTTTCCAGATCCCTATCCGGATAACCGATTCTGGCTGGTTGGTCCGAAAGCCGAGATCTCATTTACAAAAAGTCATTTCTTAACATTATTTCTCCAATACAATCAGCAGGCAGATAACATCAATGTAAATGCCCGGTATCAGTGGAGGTTTGCACCGGTATCGGATTTATTTGTCGTGTACTCAGAGAATTATCTCCCACAACCCTGGAAAACAAAAAACCGGGCACTTGTGGTCAAACTTGTGTATTGGCTTAATGTGTAAGCAAAAAAAAAATCAGCCTGTCTGGCTGATTTTTTTTTTGCTTGAATCAAACCTGTTATTTATGGTTGTGTCCCTCGTGGCCGTGACCTTCGTGCTCATCGTGGTGGTCACCAGGGCTGCATTTTTCCACAATTGTGTGAAAGGTATCGTGCAAAGCAGCCAGAGATTTCTTGATGTCGTCGTCACTTCCTTTTGCTTTGATCAGTTTGTCAAGGGCTTTGCTGTCGGCTTCCAGTTTTTTTACAGCAGCAGCCACTTCTTTGTTGTTGAATTCTTTTGGAATGGGAGCAGCGGCTAGGGCAGTTGCCATTTCAACCATTTCCCCGCTTCTTTTTTTGATGGGATCCAGGTTTCCCTCTTCACTTGGGTGAAATGTCTGCGACATCACTGTATGGAACGCTTTGATCTGAGGCCAGCTGGCGAATTTGTCACCTGCAAAAACAGTTGAAACAGAGAAAACCACTGCCAGAACCAGTGATAGTAAGAATGACGATTTTTTCATTTCGTTAATTAGGAGTTAGAATAAAGAACAAATGTAAAGCGAATCATTTGAAAGTTTCAGGATCAAAAACAAACCGGGCCTGAATTTTATCAGGTTCATTTCGGGCAATTTTTTAACTTTTTGGCCACACAGTTCGATTGAAAATAGGATGGTCGGGAAGTCGGGAAGCCAGTTCCTGCCCTGTGTAACTTGCCAAAATCCCCAGAACGGCACCACCTGCAACATCCCAGGGCCAGTGTTGAGCCAGTACAATCCGGCTGAGACCACAGGCCAATGCCAGCAACAGTGCCAGAATCTGAATCCATCGTCCGGAAGAGGGATAAAGGCAAATCGCAGCAAAAGCGGCGCTGAATGCTGTAAGCGTATGGCCGGAAGGAAAGGAATTGAAATGATGCACATTCACGCCATCGACAAGATTGATTGGTATACCTGCTTTCTCAAAATGTTCCAGTGGTCTGGCCAATCCTTTCAAAAGCCATAATTTGAAAACCCATGAATAACAAGCGCCGGAAAACCAGATGAATGCCACCATCAATGTTTTACGAAAAGGCATACCAAAACTTAAAACCAGTAGCAAAACCATCGCATACCATTCGCCAAGAGCCGAAAAAATCCGGGCCAGATTTCCAAAGGACGGAGTCAGGTGCTGATTGATCCGGAGAAAACAGTTTTCATTGCCCGACATGTAGATCAGGCCACTTCCAGTGAGGACAAATATTGCGCTCAGAATCAGTAATAAATGATGGTTTTTTGACAATGACAGTTTGGGCATATTACAAAGTAGAGATCCTGAAAATCCGGTAACTGAAAGCCTTGATAGGGATCAGGATTCCGGCTGTTCCGCCATCGCTGATGAAACTACTCCGAACATAAAATTCGATGGGTTCTCCGGATGGAATCAAATCTTCCAGACGGCACCGTTTTTGGGTTTCAATACCCAAAGTATGCCATGCTTCAGGCGGGATAACCAATCGTATCCACTGGTCATTTTCTTCAAACGAACACACGATCAGAATCCTCTCTATATGGCGGAATCGCAAAAAAGAATACATCCGGTGCGGATTGTATTGTGGGTGGCTCTGATTCGAATACTGTAAATCATAGAATGAGCCGTCACAAATGGTTTTGCTTTCTTTTGAAAACTGAAGCAACTGGGCATACATCATTCGAAGTTTAATCTGCGATTCCGTCAGTTTTTCAGTATTCCATTTTCCATCGTTGTTCCAGGATTGCAAGGAAGGAACTGCTTCGTAATCAAAAATGGTGGTTTTCCCGTCGTCTCCTGAGAAACCTGAGACTCCTGATGCTTTTTCTCCCAGTTCCTGGCCGGCATACAACATCACCGGTCCTTTGTGCATCAGGCAGGAAATTGCCAGAGCCGGAATGGCCCGAAATGGATCCTTGCCTGCGAAGTCTCCCGCAATCCGTTGTTCATCGTGGTTTTCAAGAAACCGCAGCATGTGGTCTTCAATTCCTTCAAGTCCTTGCCAAACCTGTGTTATCCGGTTCGCGTCACCATGGCCTTCAATCAGTTCACACAGAGTGTCATACAATCCGACTTTGTCGTACAGAAAATCAAACTTACCATTTTCTATGAATGTCCTGTATAAGTTTGGATTGTAGACTTCCCCGATGAAAATCAAGAATGGAAATTTTGATTTCAATTGAGGAATGACCCAGGACCAAAACTCCACCGGAACCAGTTCGACCATGTCACAACGGAATCCATTCACATCTTTTTCTGCCCAGAACGTAAGCACTTCTTTCATGTAGAGCCATGTGGCTGGAACCGGGTAAAAGAAATCCTGATGAATTCCATAGTGCCGTCCGTAATTGAGTTTGATGGTTTCATACCAGTCGTTTACAGAAGGGTGCGCCGAAAAGCAATCGTTGCCGGTTGCCTTCGCCGGAAATTCGGAATATGGGTTTCCTTTTGAATCGGTGCGGTTATCCGGAAGCTCAAGTAGCTGGTCTGGAAAGTAGTAGTAATGATTGTTGGGATGAAAGGTCTCGTGGGTAAAATCCTGATCACCCAGATCACGCTGCAATCGTTTTTTTGCTGTCGGACTCGAATACTCTCTGGCTGTGTGATTGGGAACAAAATCGATAATCACGTTCATGCCTGCTTTGTGAATCCGTCGAACGCATTCGTCAAATTCCGTCCACCGTTTCGCAGGTTTTGAGGCCAGGTCCGGATCGAGTTCGAAATAATCGCTGATGGCGTATGGAGAACCCGCCTTTCCTTTCACGGTTGCCGGGTGACTGGCAGGGAATCCATCTTTGGAATAGTCGGTTTGTGTGGCATGGCGGATGATACCGGTGAGCCAGATTGCATCCATTCCCAGTTCCCGGATCGATTTCAGTGCGTCCTCATTCAGGTCAGTGAATTTGCCGCAGCCATTTTCATTAATTGATCCGTTTGGAATGGTCTTGAATTTTGTGTTCCCGAAAAGGCGGACAAAAAGCTGGTAAATGTGGAACTTTAACGGGTGGGTGCCTGTTTTATGGTTCATATTTCCTGAAGGGATCTATGGTTTGTTGATCACTGAAAAAGGTGGAGTTTCAATCGTGTTGCTTTTGTGCAATGCCCTGTCCTGAATATGAACCTTTATTTTTACGATCGAGCTGTCCTGGCCAAAGAAATAAAAAGACTTGATCTGGTACAAAATGCTTCCTTCAATCGGGCTTTTAATTTCGTTCTCCAGCAGCCGGGGAAAAATTCCATTTGATCCGTTTGATTCGCCTGACGTATCGTATTTGTATTGATTGCCATCTTTTCGGTAGTATTCAATAAATATATTGTGGTGGTTTTTATTGAACACTTTTTTTCCATCTACAATTAACGTGTCTATAAACTGTGGAGTATTTAAATCATCATTACTCAGGCCCAGATCTCCGTCTCCGTCTTTGTACTTGATGGTGAGGTAAATGATGTCCTGTTCAGTTGGTGGGAAATCTTTAAAATTAACAGAACCAAATGAAATGGATGGAGCAACCGGATATTCCGGAACCGTCTGGCAGCCAGCGAACCAGATCAGAACAGCGTACAGAATTGTAAAACGGATGTATTTCCCCATGCCCCAAAAATAGTCAGAAAATCGTTTGGTGATGGCCTATCGCCAGTGATTCTTCCAATTGAACCAGATTGTGAGTAAACGGGCAGATTGGTGCGAAGTATTTAGATTTCGGCATCCTTGATCAAACTAATGAATGAGGGTTCTGTCTGGCATCACGCATTACCCGCAATGGAATCTGCTGAGGCATTTTCAGTTTTCTTTTACTTTTCCCATTTTTACGGCAATGTCTGCCACTATTACAGAGGAAAACTACCTGAAAGCGATTTACCAGCTGAGCCAGAGTGAATCAGGTAAAATTCCGAATTTCTCCATCGCCCATAATCTGGATATCAATCCGGCTACCGTTACCGAAATGCTCAGGAAACTGGCCGATAAAAAATGGATAGATTACAGCAGAACCGGAGGGGCGACTCTTACAGAAGAAGGGCAGAAACTGGCATTACTTGTGATCCGCAAGCACCGTTTATGGGAAACATTTCTGGTGAAAAATATGGAATTTACCTGGGATGAGGTGCATGAAGTGGCTGAACAGCTGGAACACATCCAATCCGAAAAACTCCTGAATCAACTCGACCGTTTTCTGGGCTTTCCAAAATTTGATCCGCATGGCGACCCGATTCCAAACGCTCAGGGTGAACTGCCTGCTACCCACGCCATCTTACTTTCAGAATGTAAACCAGGCGAGAAACGGAAATTTGTTGGGGTCGCCAACCACAGCCAGAGCTTTTTGCAGTACCTAGATAAAATCGGTTTCCGGATACAGGACAACATTGAAATTGAGGAAATTCACGAATTCGATCAGTCTATGAATGTCCTCATCAACCAAAATACACGGACTGTGTTTTCTCCCGTGGTTTGCCAGGGACTATTGGTTGTGTAACCTGTGAATCAAATTTCAGAGAGCTTAGTGGATTGGGTTAAAAAATCAGGCATTCAATAACCAGTTGCCTTCCGGCTTTTTCATTCACCAGTTTCAGGATACGTGATTTGGACAGATTCAGTTGTTCACGCAGCGGAGCATTATCCACTTCAATTTTCAGAATCTTATTTTCAATACGGATACGTCTGGTGTGACGGGCAATCATCGGTCCGGCGATCAAAGGCCAGGAAAGAGTAATGTCGCTTTCAGCAAACTTATCTTCCAGATGGTTAACCTTCATCCAGCTTTGAATGGCGTCGGCCATGGAACTGGCTTCCGGTTTTCGTAAAGATTTTGCTTTAATAAACATCATGGCAAATCTCCCGAAAAAAAATTGCATCCTTGTGTCTTCAACAAAAAATACCTTTTCAAATGAAAAAAATGATTGTGGCAGCCCTCCTTTTATGGGCAGTAGTTCAAGGTGCAGACGCACAAGTAAAATATGAATTTAAGCAAATGACTGCTGTGGAATCTGTTGTTCCAGGTGGACTGGGCCGTTCCAGACTGATAACAAGTGATAAAGACGGAAAAATGGAAGAAATCAAACTGGATAATTTTTTCAGTCTGGTGGGGATCAACTTTGGAAACATAAAAGACAACGACAAAACACTGGCAGCGAAAATTGAAGAGAATGTCAATGCTGGCTGGGAACTCGTTAACGTGAATACAGGTGTGTACGGAGTAGAATCCAGCACTGGTATTTTCATTACCCGTTATTTGTTCCGCCGAGTAAAACCGTAATACGAATTCTTTCTACAAAAAGGCCTGGTTTGAGAATCACCAGGCCTTTTTTTTGTAGGTTCAGAGTTTCGCTTTCCATTGATCCTGATACTTTTTGAGCAAGGCTTTCAATGCATCTCGCCGCGATGATATGCCCACAAGTTCAGTAATTTCTTTCTGAGAAAAACCGCTTCGGACAGACCATAATTCTAAGTCTTTTCGTTCAACGATTGCATTCAACCTGGCAGAATTGTCCGAAAACCACCCAAGGATTCCCGCTTTCTGGGCTAGTTCAAAATCCGGATCGGTTCCCGAAACATCGTTCAGAAACACCAAATTCGTTTTCATCCGGATGAGTTCAATTTGAATGGAATCCACCGGTACATTTGAAACACAAATGGCTTTTCGGATCGCTACTGCAGCTGCTACTCCAGCCGCCTGACCCAATTCCAGACGTACGCCTTCCATAGCAGGATTCTGTGCTGCATCCAGTGTCGCAAAAAAGGGAACAGGACACAAAATCTGCTCCTTTTCAACAGGAACGATTGTTTCATACGGAACCGTAAAGTAGATTTTGTCATATCCGGGCATACCTTCCTTCTTTATTTGATTCATGCCTATCGCAACGGAATTTCTATGAATCACAGGCCTTTTACCAGCTTCGCTTATCCAATCTTTTTCAGTGAAAACGGTTTTGCCTTCGACCCGACTTCCAACAGGGAGAAGGATGCTGGGAGGAAAATGATCAGAGTCCTTGAATTCTGATTTCGGGAGCCCGAATTGCAAGGCCTCTTCCCGGAAAGAATCCGTCAGTGAGGTGTCATTTTGGGCAAACCAGAGTAATCCCTGAACGAACAGCCGGGCTTTTGCCTGGATGGAATCCCGTTGGCTCCAGGTTAAATTTGAATATTTACAGGCATTCGTACTAAGAATTTCTGGCAATGGAACCATCTCATTTAAAGTATTCACACTGGCCAGTGTTGATTCTCTTTGAAACAGACTTTTTGTCCTTCCGGGATCAGATAAAAATCTCGTCAGTAAACCATTCTGCAATGCTGTAAAGAGCCAGCTAAATTCTTCCCGTTTGTATCTTTCTGGTTTCCGGATGCTTTTCTTTTCAGGATTTCGGGTCAGGCCAATCCGAATGGATGGTTTGTTGTTCAAAAATGCGCTCCATTTCACAGAATCCTGTGGAGTTGCAGACCAGCTATTGCCTGCCCTCAACTTTTCTTCGCCGGTTAAATTAAATTCACCTTCTGTTTCGACACCGGTTCTGATGCGGCAACCAAATGCAGCAGCGAGATCTCCTTCGCGGGTGCCGTCAATCCAGATCTTTGCTGCGATCCAGTATGATTTAGCGGGTCTTCGGGTATTGATCACCCGGATTTGTGTTGGTCCGCCGGATGGTGGATTCCGGATGTTTTCAGCCAAAGGATCAAACTGACACGATCGGAAATATGTGAGGTTGCTTTCTTTCCGGATCAGTTCTTCCCACACGTTTGAGGCCAGGGAAGGGGAGTAAAAATTTGCTTCCGAATAGTCTGGCAAGGCTTTCCATTCGCGGGTAAAGGCATGACGCAAACTGTCGGACAATTCTTTGTAAAATCCTCCCTCATTTTGAGATTCAAGGAAAGGCAAAGACTGAAAATCTCTGCCAGGATATTTGTTCCGGTCAATCAATGCCACTTTCATTCCCATTCGGGCAGCCTGGATGGCAGCAGCAATTCCTCCGGGAGTTGCTCCCAATACCACCACATCGAATGTCTGGTTCCCGGAAAGCTTTTTCCATGCCTGGCATTTCTTCCCTGTGAAAAGAAACAACGCAGAAAAAATGAACAAAAAGACCAGAGATTTTGCCTTTGGCATGAAAGCAGGTACGTAATTAGCGCTCAATATGACACCATCATATCCGCAATTCCAAAAAACCAAAGACGGATCACTGACTATTTTTTCAGACCGCTTTCAGGAATCATACCATAGCTATTATGGCGCCCTCACAGAATCCATTCATGTGTACATTGAGGCAGGACTACGGCATCGTTTTTCTCAAACGGAAGGACTAATACGAATTGGAGAAATAGGACTGGGAACCGGAATGAATGCGATGTTGGCACTTCAGGCAGCAGAACAGGAAGAACGTGAGGTATCGTATGTATCAATCGAAGCGTATCCGATTCCACCAGATATGATCCGGGAACTGAGTGCTGAATCCTGGGCAGATCACCGATACCAGACATTAATGGATACTCAGGCAGGAGAAACAATTAAACTGGGTGATTGCTTTCAGTTTTGCTGGCATCATGCTTTTTGGCCGGAATCAGCTCCGTTTCAGCAACTGGACGTTCTTTTTTACGATGCATTTGCTCCCAATACACAGCCTGAACTGTGGGATTTGAATTCATGCCGTAAGGCCTGGGATTGTATGGCGCCTGGGGGAGTTCTGGTTACCTATTGCTGTAAAGGAGATGTAAAAAGGAACCTGAAGGAGGTGGGTTTTAAGATTAAAAAATTGGCAGGACCGCCTGGTAAAGCAGAGATGTTGAGGGCATTGAAATTACCTTAATTCAGGAACGAATTCCTCGTCAGCTTCTGTTCGCTATGATGTAGTCGGGATTTGATTCCTGAAACCAGGTGTGTTCAAAAAAAAATCCGGATTTTTCAACCCGGATGCAGCGAATGCCGAAAGTGAATTGTTCCTATTCAGGCTGGGCCTTGTCCTTGTGAAGGATGGCATAAATCTCAACCAGAAAACCAGCAAGGATGAATCCTGGCCCGATGGTGAGCCCCATTGGACCAAAACCGTATTGGGCAGTTTCCATCGTCATTGTGATGAAACCAATCATGATCAGAGCGATTCCGGCGATCATTATGGTGTAGTTGGTTTTTGAAAAAAGAAGAGGCTTTTTGTCTGACATGCCGCAAATAAAAGCGATTGTAGTCAAATCATTGCAATTCAAGGCTGAATTTGTTCTTCCTGTTACCATGTTTCTGATTTTGGGAAATTCGTTTCTATTTGCACTTCGATTCGACTGCTTGTTTTACTAACCTATGGATGAACTCTTTGAACCCTATATTCTGACGGAACGTGACGTTGTATATCTTGACAACCACCTCATGGTCATCAATAAACCGCCCGGTGTTCTGGTACAAACAGACAAAAACGGGACACCGTCCATTGAAGACGCAGCCAAACATTATCTGAAAGAGAAATTCCAGAAACCCGGAAATGTGTTTGCTACCGCTGTTCACAGACTCGACCGGCCGGTGGGTGGACTTGTCATCATTGCACGCACATCAAAAGCTCTGGTCCGGATGAATACCATGTTTCAGACCCGGGAAATCAGCAAAATCTACCTGGCATTGGTCGAAGGAAAACCAGAAACCTACAAATGGCTGCGGCACTGGATCAAGAAAAATGAAGTCACCAACAAAGTATGGACCTACACCTACGAGCGGGGCGATGCCAAACAGGCGGATCTGGCCTACTGGCAGGTGGCAAAGGATGAGGTAACCTCAATGGTTCTGGTCCGTCTTTTTTCAGGACGGCACCATCAGATCAGAGCGCAACTGGCGATGGATAAAATTCCGATTGTTGGCGATGCCAAATATGGGGCAAAGCGAAATCGGGAAGAAGATGTGGCTCTTTTTTCCTATGCCATTGAGTTTTTTCACCCCGTCACAAAAGAGCTCACCCGCATAGTGGCCGACCTTCCTTATTATGGTCGCTGGAGACATTTTTCAGCTCCGTCCGCAGAACAGCTGGACGAAGCTTTCTATCTGGAATACAAGAACTAAGCCGCCGGCAATTCCGGTTCTTCTTCAAGAATGTGAAACCGGAAATCCAGAGGGTTAATGGCATCATACACTTTGTTGAGCCAGTTCGGATCCGTCACAAAAAACGACAGCCAGCTTTCCGTTCTTTCCTGAAGACCTCCGCCTGGGAAAAAGCGATCCCAGAGTTGGGTGACTTGCTTCAGTTTCTGTTCCTCTTTGGCTTCGGCTGTTTTCTGAATTCGTTTCTGAAATGATTCTGCCATTTTTGCCATTTTGCTCAGTTCCGCTTTTCCGGCCGGAACCAGGGTCGGATCGGTTTTCTGGGCCCAATCAAGCAACTGACTGTACACTTTTTCCAGATCCGGGAGTTCAATTTCATTTTCGGGTTTTACCAGATTCTTTCGGACGGTGAGTTCATCAAGTGTCAGATCATCCGACTGTAACCCAAGTTTTGACAGTTTCTTTCCCTGCGAAACCGGAATGTATAGAGCTGAAAAACGCGGAACCAGAAGTGGAAAAGGTGTCTCAAATCCATCAAACACATCTTTCAACTGGAGCCAGTACGCAATTTCTGCCGGACCACCGATAAAAGCCACATCCGGCATTAAAATCTGTGAATACACAGGACGGAGACACACATTCGGACTTAGTTCTTCCGGGTGAGCCGAAAAGTGGGAGAGGGCTTCTTCCATTGTCCAGGATTGTGATCCATCCAAAGTTCGGATTCCAGATTCCGTTCTTTCCAGGCGGATTCTTTGATGTTCTTTTGTATAAAAGAGATTGACATTACGCGGATGAATCTGAGATTTCAGTCCCATCGCTTCCAACTTTGCACTGGCAGAAAGGACCTTTTTTTCGCTTTCGTCTGATTGCAGTTCTTTGAGCAAAACCGGCAACAACTCTTTTTTCAATTCACGGGAATCCGCATCGAGAATCAGGAGTCCTCTGTCGCCAAAAGCGTATTGAAGCCAGGCACGGGTGGCCTCACTCATTGTTTTATATTGACCGAAAGCCGCTGCCATCCAGGAAGGAAAGTCTTTGATGGCCGAAAGTTGTTCTTCGATACCGTCCGTCGAAATTCGGCCAACCGGACCTTCGCCATTCACATTGATGGAATAAGGCTGGGCAAAAAATGAAAAGCTGCGGATTTCTTCGACGTCGTGGTCTTCCGATGCCATCCAGAATATGGGTACGAAATGTTGTTCCGGAAATTCTCTGGATAAATCATTTGCCAGTTTCACCACCGATAAAATCTTGAACGCCATGTACATCGGGCCTCCACCCAAAACCAGCTGGTGTCCGCATGAAACAGAAAATGTATTGTTCTTTTTGAGAAGCTCCAGATTCTGATTCTGCAACGGATGCAGTGGAAATACGGCATGCTGTTGCTGGAGTTGGCCGGCAAGTTTCTGCCGGATGGTATCCGGATAATGTGCTGCCTTCCGTTTCACTGCATCCGGAAATGAAGTGAGTTCGGGTTTGCCATAAGAAAAGTCCTTTAACTGAGGATCATTTTCTACATAGGAAATCAGAGTTGGAGAAAACGCTTTAAAGCGATTGTACGAATAGGAAGTACGTTTCAAGGAGAAGCAAATTTAATCCCGGCGAAACCGGAAGATAAACGGTGCGAACCTACGAAGGAGGCTGTTAACAATGAACATCCCAAATTTTAGAAATGGGCGGATTTTTTTTGAGATTTTAGAAATAGCGTTCGATTTTGAGGGGGATTCTTTGGAAATGTAAGGAAATTCATAAAATACCCCCTTGATTTTTCAGGTATTTGAAAGAAAAAAATATCAATTGATTAATATTGCCCTTTCAAAAATTAACTTTCGACAAAATAACAAAATGGCCATTCTTCGGTTCAAAGCTCTCGAAACAGTGAACTCCAGAACTCCGGTTGCTCTGGATTTTCCAAAAGAAAGGGTGACTTCTTATTTCGGCTCTTATGTGTTCGATAAGAAGAAAATGAAGGAATTCCTATCTCCGGAAGTGTTCAAAGCACTCACCCGGACAATGGAAACAAACCAGAAACTGGATCCGTCTCTGGCGGAATCGGTGGCTTTGGGGATGAAAAACTGGTCCATCAGTTTGGGAGCCACGCACTACACGCATTGGTTTCAGCCTTTGACTGGCGCCACCGCAGAAAAGCACGATGCCTTTTTTGATATTGAAGGAGAGGAGGTGATGGAGAAATTCCGTGGCTCCGCTCTGGTTCAGCAGGAACCGGATGCATCGTCATTCCCCAATGGAGGAATCCGGAATACGTTCGAAGCCCGTGGCTATACGGCCTGGGATCCGACTTCTCCGGCCTTTATTATGGATACTCAAGGTGGAAAAACGCTTTGTATTCCAACCGTATTTGTGTCGTACACAGGTGAGGCACTTGATAATAAAACACCCCTTCTGAAAGCACTGAACCTCATCGATGAGGCGGCAACTGAAGTGGTTCAGTATTTTGACAAAGATGTTAAGCGTGTGATCGCCACACTTGGACCAGAACAGGAATACTTTCTGGTGGATTCGGCATTGTACAATTCCCGCCCCGATCTGATCATGAGCAACCGGACCGTTTTCGGTCATGCTCCAGCAAGAGGACAGCAACTGGAAGATCATTATTTTGCTTCGATTCCCCCACGGGTTCAGGCTTTTATGATGGATTTTGAATTTGAAGCCTGGAAGCTGGGTATTCCGGTTCGGACCCGTCACAATGAAGTGGCTCCGGCTCAGTTTGAGTGTGCGCCAACTTTTTCTGAAGTCAATCTGGCGGTGGATCAGAATTCACTTCTGATGGATTTGATGGATCGGGTCGCTGAAAAACACAACCTGCGTGTCCTTCTTCACGAAAAACCATTTGCTGGAATCAACGGAAGTGGAAAGCACAACAACTGGTCTCTGGGTACCGATAATGGGAAAAACCTGTTGAGTCCGGGCAAGAAACCAAAAGAGAATCTTCAGTTCCTTACTTTTTTCGTGAATACCATCAAAGCGGTGCACGAATACGCCGATCTTCTGAGGGCGAGTATTGCGTCTGCTGGCAACGACCACAGACTTGGAGCCAACGAAGCACCTCCCGCCATCATTTCCGTTTTCATTGGTTCACAATTGTTCGACCTTCTGGAGTCGTTGGAAAAGAATTCCGACATAATTGAAAAAGGTGACAACCTGTACCTGAAACTGGGAATCGACAAACTTCCGGAGATTCTTCTGGACAACACCGACCGTAACCGGACTTCACCGTTCGCTTTCACCGGAAATAAATTTGAATTCCGTGCTGTTGGATCATCTGCAAATATTTCAGCTCCGATGGTGGTTCTTAATACCATCGTGGCGCAACAACTGAAGCTGTTCAAAGCCGAAGTGGATGCCGAACTGGAGAAAGGAACCAAGAAAGAAGTGGCCATCATCAATATCCTTCGTCGCTACATCAAGGAATCGAAAAATGTATTGTTCGAAGGAAACGGATACTCACAGGAATGGGTTGAGGAAGCGGCCCGTCGCGGACTGAACAACATCACCACGACACCGCCCGCATTGAAAGCGTATCTCGATCCGAAGTCAAGAAAATTGTTTGTTGAAAACGGTATTTTCTCAGAAAGAGAGCTTGAGGCAAGGACGGAAATCTATTTCGAAGATTATGTGAAAAAGGTGCAGATCGAAAGCCGTGTGATCGGTGATCTGGCATTGAATCACATCATTCCAACCGCTGTCAATTACCAGAACAAGCTGATCGTGAATGCGAAAGGGCTGAAAGATCTGGGATTGGGAGAAGCCAGTTACAGTGCCAGTCTGGAAACCATCAAAGAAATTTCAGAGCGCCTTTCCGTCATCAAAACGAAAGTAGATGAAATGGTAGAAGCACGGAAAGAAGCCAACAACATCGAGCACAGCGACGCCAAAGCCGTGGCCTACTGCGATTCCATCAAACCGTATTTCGAACTGATCCGCTATCAGGTGGATAAGCTCGAACTGATTGTGGATGACGAAGAATGGCCATTGGCAAAATACAGGGAACTGTTGTTCTTACGTTAATCTAAGTTCTAAAGGCCCCGCATCAAAACGGGGCTTTTTTATTGGCTTTCAGTCGGGATTTCTCATTATTGCTTTTCGAAGTGAAGGAAGATGAAAATTCAGTTTGAGGCATTGATTCAGAAATTTGGGGACATGGGTGAGAAAACCGGCTGGCGGTATTTCATTATTCCTGCATCTCTGGCTTTGGAACTGAAACCTGGAAATAGAAAAGCCTTTCGGGTAAAAGGTTTTCTTGATGCCGTCCCGGTTAAAGAATTTGCCATTATGCCAATGGGCGATGGCGATTTCATTTTTGCCTTGAAAGCAGATCTGAGAAAACAGCTTAGAAAAGAAGCCGGAGCCACCATTCAGGTTGAACTTGAACAGGATACAGATCCTTTTGTACCCAATGGTGATCTGATGGATTGCCTTTCTGATGTACCCCAGGCACTTGAGTATTTTACGGGCCTGACACCTTCTCATCAGCGGTATTTCAGTAATTGGGTTACAGAAGCGAAAACTATGGAAACCAAAGAAAAACGGATTCTGACCTGCCTCAGAGCACTTGAGTTAAAGTGGGATTATGGTCAGATGATCCGCAATTCGAAAAAGATCCTGTCCTGAAAAGGAGTTGTTGGTGGTTTTCAGATGAATCTTATGAGGGTTTTGCCGTTTGTATCGGTCAATCTCCTTTTATTTGCCCTCCGGTTAAAAAGGGCCAATCCGTATTAATCATTTGAACTACCGATCTTCACTTCTTCCCGTTTTCCTTTTCCTGGGAATCCTTTCTGTTTTTCAATCCATTTCTGCGTTTGGCCAGTCAACAGGAACCATCAATGGTTCTGTTACGCACCTTTCACAACCGCTTCAGGGTGTGTACATCCGGATCCGTAATCTCAACAAAGGCACACAGACAGACGGTGCCGGTAAATTCAATATCAAAGTTCCGGCCGAAACCGATCTCAAAGTCGAGGTTTCCTATGTTGG
>DAIOVD010000007.1:28407-47403 GCA_036759185.1 Catalimonadaceae bacterium
GTTTACGTCAATGACATCGAGATTTACCGTCCGTTTCTGGTCAGTTCGGGTCAGCAGGAAGGTCTCAGTTTTGTGAATCCGGACATGGTGAAATCAGTTGAGTTTTCTTCCGGCGGATTTCAGGCACGGTATGGCGACAAGCTGGCCTCGGTTCTCAATGTTCAGTATAAAAATCCAAAGAAGTTTGGTGGCAGCGTATCGCTTGGAATTCTGGCTCAGACAGCCTCCATTGAAGGTGCTGATTCTTCGGGTCGTGTTTCGTACGTGGTGGGATTCCGACGTAAAGATGCCCGTTACCTGTTTGGTGCCAGTAAACTGGTGAAAGGTCTGGATGTGAAAGGAGAATATCTGCCGCAGTTTATAGATGCACAGAGTTACATCACCATCGATCTTACCGGCAAAGAAAAGAGAAAAGAACAGCCCAATGTTACGACGCTTGGTATTCTGAATTCCTATGCCAGAAATCGTTACTTAGTCCGACCAGCCAGCCGGGAAACTCAGTTTGGTACCATTCAGCGGGTACTTCGTTTGTACACAGCCTATGAAGGTGAGGAGACGATGAGCTACGATACCTGGCAAACTGGCCTGAAACTGAGCCATAAATGGAATTCCAACTGGCGGTCGGATTTGTCCACATCATTTGTATCCACACAGGAGAGAGAAAAAATTGACATCGAAGGAGGTTATCGGTTGTGTGACATTGAAACCAATCAATCCAAATCCGATTACAATCAATGTATTTCAATAAGAGGAGTAGGCACCGAATACCGTTATGCCCGAAATAAACTCGATGGTATCATTCTGCAGGCTATGCAGCGGAATTATCACCAGTCCGATTCTGGCAGTTTTTCGACAGAGTTTGGGTGGAATGTTTCCTCAGAGAACCTGAAGGATGATTTGTATGAATACCAGTTTGTTGATTCCGCTGATTTCGTTTCGGTTTCTACTCCATTGATTGCCAGTCAGAATCTGGTCTCGGCCCGATATGGTGGATATCTTCAGCAAACCTTCCATATTTCCGACCGGACCAGTCTGAACTACGGAGCCAGGGTTGGCTACTGGAGTTTGAACAACGAGTGGATTGTAAGTCCCCGTATCCAGTTTTCGCACAAACCGAAATGGGACAAAGACTGGCTGTTCAAGGCATCCGCTGGCATTTATCAGCAACAGCCGTTTTACCGCGAACTCCGGAATGCTGCTGGGCAGTTGAACAAGGATCTCAAAGCGCAGAAAAGTTATCAGGCTGTTCTCGGTGCCAATTACAGATTCAAATTGTGGGACCGGGAATTTCAGTTGAATCAGGAAGTGTACGGAAAGTACCTCTGGGATGTGGTGCCTTATGATGTTGACAACGTTCGGATTCGGTATTTCGCTAAAAACAACGCCACTGCTTATGCGATTGGATACGATATGCGTGTTGGCGGAGAGTTCATTCGTGGTTCGGAAAGCTGGTTCAGTCTGGGCGTGTTGAGTACAAGGGAGGATGTGGACGGTGATGGCAAAGGTTACATCCGCCGGCCGACTGATCAGCGGGTTACGCTGGGTGTGTTCTTCCAGGATCACCTTCCCAAAAATCCGAGTGTTCGGATGTACCTCAACATGGTGATCGGTACCGGCCTTCCGTTCGGACCTCCCGGAAATCTCGAAAACCGGGGCGCCTTAAAAGCTCCGCCGTATCGCAGGGTTGACATCGGTTTTTCCAAAGTGATTTCTTTGGGAGATAAAACAAAATGGCTGGGCAAGCGATTCGAAACCATCTGGCTTGGGCTTGAAATTCTCAATCTGATTGGTGCTGAAAACACCATTTCATACACCTGGATCAAAGATGTGTATGATGTTCAGTATGCGGTGCCGAATACACTTTCGACCCGGTTTCTGAATTTACGGTTGCAGGTGAAGTTCTAGCTTTTGGTTTCATTAAATTCATTGAGGTTCAAATCCAAAATGAAAGGGGTCCAGACTGTTCCCGTTTCTGATTAAAGTTGTCCATTTTTCATCGCGAATTATATGCATCCGTTTCTGAACCATGATTTTCTGTTGAATTCAGAGTCCGCCAAACGGCTATATCTGGAATATGCATCGCAGCTTCCTGTTTTCGATTACCTCACGTTTCTTGCTCCCGGCGATTTTCTGACTGACAGAAATTTTGAGAATTACACCCAGCTTTCACTCCACCATTCACCGATGAAATGGAGGGCGATGCGGGCACATGGAATTCAGGAAGAATTCATCTCTGGTCAGGCTTCTGACAAAGAAAAGTTCGTCAAATGGGCTACTATTTTTCCTTATCTGATGAACAGTCCGGTGTATTTCCAGACCATTCTGGAGCTGAAATCCATTTTTGGAATTCACTCAACTTTGAATGCCGGTTCAGCGGAACGGATCTATGAAGAAATCGCTTCTCAGCTGCAGAATCCTGCTTTTTCTTCGAGAGGGCTTTTGAAAAAAATGCAGGTTCAAGACGTCATTACAGCCCATGATCCGGATGAGTTTTTTGAAATTCCGGCAAATGAATCGGACGGTGGAACCAATATCAATTGGAAACCTGCATTCAAATCGGAAGCTGCCATGAACATCCGGAATGTACCGGCATTAAAGGATTTTATTGCCCGGTTGCAGACGGTATCCCGATATGACATACGAAATCTGGCGACGTATCTGGCGGCACTCAAAGACCGCCACGATTTCTTTCATTCTAAAGGTTGCCGGCTTTCAGTTCACTTCATGGAAACACTGGAATTTGTGCCTTCCTCCGAAGGCGAAGTCGCCAGGATATTTGATAAGGTCATTGTGGGTGGAAAACTGGATGAGTCAGACATCCTCAAATTTGAATCCTTTATGCTGGTTCAGTTTGGTTTATGGGACAATCAAAAAGGGTGGGTTCAGAATCTGCATCTCGGTACCGTCCGAAATCCCAGCACCCGAATGTTCAGACAACTGGGACCCGATTCCGGAATGGATGCCCAATCAAATGCCGAACAGACCAAATCGTTGATTTCTTTTTTTGATCATCTGGATAAAGAGAACTGTCTTCCCAAAACAATTGTAAATTCTGCAGCAATGATTCAATCTGATTCCTTGCCATCAGTTCTGGGATCCTTTCAGGACGGTTCTGTCCGGGGAAAAATGCAGCCAGGTTTTATGGATTGGAATTTGGCATCGCCTCAACGGTTGGGTTCGTTTCTGAATCATTTGGGCAATCACGGTTTGCTGCCATTGTATATTGGGCCACCATCATACGGACGGAGTATTTCGGATCTGATTCGCCATGATTATTTCAGCCGAATGCTGTGTCAATCTATAGGTCAGGATATTGATGCCGGAGTTTTGCCGTCTGATATTGAGTTAACAGGAGAAATCATACAGGATGTTTCACTTCGGAATGGCCAGGCTTATTTTGAATCTTCTGCCAGACTTCAATACTAGCTTATTAATTCTCTGAATTTCAGTTTGAAATACAGGTTTGGATTGAAGATAATTGTAAGAGTTTTCAAAAGAATTTTCGGAAGCAACAGCGGAAAGCTGAGCCAGGATTTCATTCTCAAATCATAACCAGGAATCATCATAGAAAACCAATTTCGAGCCAATATTGGTCCAAATCAGAAGCTTCGACATCCTTAATTCTTTGTCCGCATAGGTGGTCCGGATTTCGAATAAGAGATACTGATTTATCCTCTTTTGACTAGAATCTGAGATTGATGAAGCGTTCGGATTGATTGCGCTTTTTGTTAATGGCATTTATATTTTTGAATTTGATTCACAAATTCTGTTAATTAAATTTATTAACAGAAAATTCATTCACAAAATTTGTAAATGAGTTTTCGAAACATATATGTAGTTAACAAAAAAACGAGTTGCCCGGCTTGACAGTCTGTCTCCTGTTCATTTATCTGAAATTAAGATCTCGAATACATCCTAATCTGGAAAATTTCATAAAATCAATTCCGATCCTGAGAGAATTAGAACTTGTGATTTCGCTGCTTTATTTTGGAAAAGCATAACAGGCGATTAGATTAAAGATAATAATGCGCTGATTTTTAAAATTTTGACTCTTGCTTCGAATTTCCAAATCAGAACCAGGGGTTATGCTTTTAATGACTTTTGATCAATGAGGAAAAAATGATTGCCTCATACGATCGGTTTTTGTTGCGGCCCCTTTTGAATTCTCTATTTTCGCACCCTGATACACCATCAACGATTACATGACTTATCCTTCTCCAGCGCCGTACCAGCCTAAATTTCCGGTACGGATTGTCACAGCAGCCAGCCTTTTCGATGGACACGATGCCGCCATCAACATCATGCGGCGGATTATGCAAAGTACCGGAGCCGAAGTGATCCATTTGGGTCATAACCGTTCGGTCCAGGAAATTGTGAATTGTGCCATTCAGGAAGATGCGCAGGGAATTGCCATCACCAGTTATCAGGGAGGTCATGTGGAGTATTTTAAATACATGTACGACCTGTTGAAAGAACAGGGTTGTGGTCATGTTAAAATTTTTGGAGGTGGAGGTGGAACCATTCTTCCAACTGAAATTGAGGAACTTCAGGCGTATGGAATTTCCCGCATTTACTCTCCGGATGATGGCATGTCGATGGGACTTCAGGGTATGATCAACGATGTTCTGGAGAAGTGCGATTTCCCGACGAGCCGGCTGCCACTACCTGTGGCCCAGCTGGTTGGTGATGCTGATGAAGAACCAGACTTTCTCGAAACAGCCGTCGACCAGCTGGAAAACAAGGATCCCCGGATTCTGGGACGTCTGATTTCACTGGCTGAAAACGAGCCTGAAATGGCCAATATTCTGCAGGCACGGCTTGAATCGAAAATTAAAGAAGGTCATGTTCCTGTTTTGGGAATAACTGGAACCGGAGGTGCCGGTAAATCGAGTCTGATTGATGAGCTGGTTCGTCGGTTTTTACTGCATTACGAAGATGCCACCATGGCTCTGATTTCAGTGGATCCATCCAAGCGAAAAACAGGCGGTGCTCTTTTGGGTGACCGTATCCGGATGAACGCCATCAACCATCCCCGGATTTACATGCGAAGTCTGGCCACCCGTCAGAGTAATCTGGCGCTCAGCCGATATGTGCAGGATGCCATTAACATTTGCAAAGCAGCCAAATACGATCTGGTGATTGTAGAGACATCTGGTATTGGGCAGTCTGATACCGAAATCATCGAGCATTCGGATGTTTCACTGTATGTGATGACCTCGGAATACGGAGCGGCCACTCAATTGGAGAAAATCGATATGCTGGATTTTGCAGATGTGATTTCCATCAACAAATTTGATAAGAGAGGATCAGAAGATGCCTTGCGGGATGTTCGAAAGCAGTACAAGCGAAATCATAATTTGTGGTCTGCGAAAGACGAAGAACTTCCGATCATTGGTTCTGTGGCATCTCAGTTCAATGATCCGGGGGTAAACCGCCTTTTTCAGGTTTTGGTTGAGAAAATTGAAACCAAAGCCGGGAAAAAACTGGGGGCAGAAAATCAGCAATACCTCACACTTCCCGAAAAACTTGGTCGGAGTTTTATCATTCCACCTGATCGAAGCCGTTATCTGGCAGAAATTGCCGAGTTAAACCGGATGTACCAGGATTATGTGGATGAACAATCCAGCATTGCCCGTCGGTTGTATCAGATTCAGGGAACACTGGAAAGTCTGAAAGACAAGCGATCCAAATCGGCAGGTGATGAACAGGTGATTGCTTCTCTCGAAGAACTCTATACCAAAACAGAAAACGAATTGTCTGGTGAATGCCGTTCGGTTATTCAGAATTATAAATACCTGCTCACCAAGTACAAAGCCGATCAGTTTGTGTACAAAGTGCGGGACAAAGAAATTCGTCAGGATCTGTACACGACCACGCTTTCCGGTACACGGATTCCGAAAGTGTCAATGCCACGTTTTAACGACTGGGGAGACATTCTTCGCTGGAGATTCACCGAAAACGTCCCGGGAAAGTTCCCATACGCTGCCGGTGTGTTTCCTTTGAAGAGAGAAGGAGAGGACCCAACCCGTATGTTTGCCGGTGAAGGCGGACCGGAACGAACAAACAAGCGATTCCATTATGTGAGTAAAGGAATGCCAGCCAAGCGTCTTTCTACTGCATTTGATTCGGTTACTCTATATGGAGAAGACCCGGCGCACCGTCCGGATATTTACGGCAAAATCGGGAACTCCGGTGTGAGCATTGCCACAGTTGAAGATGCAAAAAAATTGTATTCCGGTTTTAATCTCTGTCATCCGGCGACTTCGGTTTCAATGACCATCAACGGTCCGGCTCCGATTCTGCTGGCGTTTTTCATGAATGCGGCCATCGATCAGCAATGCGAATTGTACATCCGGGAGAATGGGTTGGAAAAGGAAGTCAAAGAAAAACTGACGGCCATTTTTAAAGATAAACCACAACCAACCTATCAGAATGAAATTCCGGAAACCAATGATGGTCTGGGCCTGATGCTTTTGGGTGTTTCAGGTGATCAGGTTTTACCGGCTGATGTGTATCAGAAAATAAAAGCGAGGACCCTAAGTTCGGTCCGAGGAACCGTGCAGGCTGATATCCTGAAGGAAGATCAGGCGCAGAATACCTGTATTTTCTCCACTGAATTTGCACTTCGGATGATGGGTGATATTCAGCAATATTTCATCGAAAGGGAAGTCCGGAATTTCTATTCGGTTTCCATTTCAGGATACCACATTGCGGAAGCCGGTGCCAATCCGATTACGCAGCTGGCATTTACGCTTTCCAATGGATTCACATTTGTAGAATACTACCTCAGCCGTGGTATGAACATAGATGACTTCGCACCGAACTTGTCGTTCTTTTTCTCCAATGGTGTCGATGCAGAATATGCCGTCATCGGACGAGTTGCACGCCGGATCTGGGCAAAAGCCATTCGACACAAATACAAAGGCAACGACCGCAGCCAGAAACTGAAATATCATATTCAAACGTCTGGCCGAAGTCTGCACGCCCAGGAGATCAGTTTTAACGACATCCGTACAACACTTCAGGCTTTGTATGCGATTTACGACAACTGTAATTCACTGCATACAAATGCGTATGATGAGGCCATTACAACTCCGACAGAAGAATCGGTTCGCAGAGCAATGGCCATTCAGTTGATCATCAACCATGAACTGGGTCTTGCAAAAAATGAGAATCCGCTTCAGGGTTCTTTTATCATTGAAGAACTGACAGATCTGGTGGAAGAAGCAGTTCTGGAAGAATTCAAAAAGATATCCGATCGGGGAGGAGTGCTGGGTGCAATGGAACGTATGTATCAGCGGTCCAAAATTCAGGAGGAGTCGTTGTATTATGAAACCATGAAGCACGACGGTTCTCTGCCAATTATTGGTGTCAATACATTCCTGAGTGCGGAAGGTTCGAAAACCGTGATTCCGGAAGAAGTGATCCGAAGTACGGTTGAAGAAAGAGAATATGCCATTTCCAGTCTTTCGGATTTTCATCAACGAAATGAAGGACGGAGTCAGAAAGCGTTGCAGGATCTCCAGAATATCGCCATCACCAATGGCAACATCTTCGACGAATTGATGGAGACAGTGAAATATTGCTCTCTGGGTCAGATTTCTAATGCCCTTTACCAGGTAGGAGGCCAATACAGGAGAAATATGTAGGAAAATATTCCAGAGAATTTGGAATATTTTCTTTAATTATTTTTCTTTGTGTATGGGAAAATTAAAGAAAGAAACCTCGGATCTACCTGATATTGCTTCCGATGTCCATGTTCAATATGGTTCTGAGCCTGCTTTTAAGCCTTTCCTGATTTCAGGAAGTACGGCAAAAAACAGCAACTCACGTATTGCTCCTTCTGAATTTTCATCTTTGATTTCTCTGATTAAGGCAGGCATAACACGAAAGTCGCTTAGTGATCTTCTTGAGGTCACCGGTCTTACATTACATGAGATGGCTGCTTTTATGCATTTGAATGAACGCACCCTCCGCAACTATTCCCCCGAAACCCGCCTCGATCCGGAGCCTTCCGAAAGGGCTATAGAAATTGGCTTCCTTTACGAAAAAGGCAGGGAGGTTTTCGGGTCTCTTGAAGATTTTAAATCGTACATGTCTTCTCCTGTCCCATCCCTCGGAATGAAAGCCCCCAAAGAGTTCCTTGATACCTCGTTCGGTATTCACTTCCTGATGGATGAACTCGGTCGAATTCAACATGGCGTTTTTGGCTGATGCGGATATACCGGCTTTGCAACCCTGAATTTGCCGGTGATCTCAGTGGAGAAGGTGCTTTTCTGTATGGCGGTCGCTGGAATTTCAAAGGAGAGCGAATGCTGTACACGGCCACCAATGCATCTTTGTCATTATTGGAGACGCTGGGCCACCTGGCGGATTTTCCTTCACGTATGCCATTGTGCCTGTTAACGATAGAAATAGATCTGGATGGGATATTCGAACCTTCTGTTTCTGAATTTCCACCCAACTGGAATGAATATCCTGCCCCATCACAAATCAGAATTGTGGGTTCCGAATTTTTGCAGAAGGCAGAATTTCCGGCCATGATGGTTCCGTCTGTGATGATGCCCAAAGATCTGAACCTCCTCATTCATCCTGGTCATCCGGGCATCCGTAATATCCAGATAATCAGTAAGGAAGAGTTTTCTCCTCAAAAACGAATATTACCTAAGGTTCATGGGATATAAGTGCTGTCTGTGAGCATATGCAGGAAAGCGATGATGGCTTTCTTTTCGGGTACCGTCAACATCAGGCTCTGGCCAAATTTCTGGTTTGTCCCTTTTTGAATGAGGATGTCCACATTGGGTTTGGAGAATAATTCTTCATTGTTGTAGTGATCCAGGACTTCTTCCATAGTGGCAAACCGTCCGTCGTGCATGTAGGGTGCTGTTAATGCAATGTTTCGCAGAGAGGGCGTTTTAAATTTTCCCAAGTCGGTTGAAAGACCGGTGATCTTTTGTAGCCCAATGTCTGCATCTCCAGTTGAAACCAGCCCTGTGTTGTGAAATGATTCAAATCCATTGGGCCGTCCTGTTAATGTCTGGGGTAAATGACAATCACCGCAGTTTCCTCCTCTCAGTCCGGACAGTCCAACAAACGGATCCGGGTGTGTAAAGAACAAATCGATTCCAAGTTTTTCTTCAGTTGTTGGCGTATATTGATCCAGTAAATACCGGTCGTACTTTGTTTTAAAAGACATAAGACTTCGTTCAAACTGGGCAATCGCTTTCGCAATCCGATCGCCGGTAATTTTTTGGTCGCCAAATGCCTTCCCGAACAAATCCGGATACGTGGGAATCTGTTCCAGTTTGCGGACGGCTTCGGCAATGCTCAGGTTCATTTCATCGGGATTCTGAATCGGATGAAGTGATTGTTGCTCCAGACTTGTATCTCTTCCGTCCCAGAATAATTTTCGTTGCAACCCGACATTCAGAAGTCCCGGTGCATTCCTTGGTGCCAGAATTCCATTGATGCCTTTTGAAACAACCAGTCCATCCGCAAATGCTTTGTTGGGATCATGGCAAACGGCACAGGAAATGGTATTGTTGGCTGAAAGAGCTTTTTCATTGAACAGCATTTCCCCAAGCTTTACTCCTTCGGCTGTTGTTGGGTTATCTGTCGGTTCAGAATAATAGTTTTTAATATACCAGGGAAGTTTGGATGAAACAGAAACAGGAGTTGGTGAGCTATAAGTTATCTCGTTTTCTTTTGAGCAACTGCAACCAGCTATCTGGATTGCCAGGATGCCCATTGTGAGGCACAGACCAAAGTTCTGGCTTTGAAAGTAACTGTTTGAAAACATGTTTGAAATTTAGGATTCAGGATTCAGATAAACGTGACAATTTTACAAACAAATAATTTCAAATTATGATCTTCATATTTATTGGTATTGCCTTGGTAATCGCAGGTTTTCAGTTTGGGAGAGCCAATTTTCCTCAGAACCGGTTTTCGAATCCGCTTAAAATCGGCGGGGTGGTTGTTGCAGTTTTTGGTGTGATGAGTTCCTGTTTTGTAACAATTCAACCTGGAGAGGTGGGGGTTCAGGTTTTGTTCGGAGAGGTGCAAAAAAGCACATTGCCGAGCGGATTGCATTTTATAAATCCGCTGGTAAAAATTGAGCATTTCAATATCAAAACGCAGAACTATACCATGTCCTCAGTTCACGATGAAGGAGATTTGGCCGGTGATGATGCTATTCGGGTACTGGCTGCAGATGGGTTGGAAGTCACCATCGATCTCACAGTTTTATACCGGGTGCAGGAAGTAAAAGCGCCTGCTGTGCTTCGTGAGATCGGACAGAAGTATAAAGAAGTGATTGTTCGTCCGGTCACCAGAACTAAAATCAGGGATAATGCCGTGAACTACGATGCTGTTTCCCTGTATTCAACCAAAAGAGATGAATTTCAGGCCAGAATATTCAGTGACATTCAAAAGATTTTTCAATCCAGGGGCCTTGAGTTGGAACAACTTCTTGTCCGAAACATCACATTGCCAAAATCGGTTAAGGAAACCATCGAATCGAAAATCAATGCAGAACAGGAATCTCAGAAAATGCAGTTTGTTCTTGCCAAAGAAAAGCAGGAGGCCGATCGTAAGCGGGTAGAGGCGCAGGGAATTGCTGATTACCAGAAAATTATTTCCACCAACCTTACGGCAAATCAGTTACAGTATGAAATGATTAAAGCCCAGAAAGAACTGGCTCTTTCACCCAATTCGAAAATTGTGATTATGGGTTCCGGAAAGGATATGCCACTCATTCTGAATCATCAATAGATAATAGACTCAATTCTTAAAATAGCTCTAAGCAATTAAAATTCGGGAAAAGTGGCTGTTGAAAGACTGCAATATTCTCTCGATCAGGTGTTGGTGCAGCTTCGGCAAATGGCTGTTCCGGATTATCTGGAAGGAGGAAAGCGATTTGGGATCGATGCCAGAAACGGTTTGGGAATCAGTATGCCTTCGATTCGGTTGTTGGCAAGATCGATCAGAAAGAATCATAAACTCGCACTTCAGTTATGGGAGACAGAAATTCATGAAGCCCGTATTCTGGCTTCCCTGGTTGACATTCCCCAAGAGGTAACGTATGAGCAGATCATGTTCTGGACGAATGATTTTTATTCATGGGATCTCTGTGACCAGGTGATCGTGAATCTTTTTGTTAAAACAGATTTTCCATTGGTATTGGCAATACAACTTTCTGAGAGAAAGGAAGAATTTGTGAAGCGGGCTGGGTTTGTCATGATGGCCGCAATGGCGGTTCATCGGAAGGAAATGAAAGATATTGTGGTTCTATCATTTCTGGATCAGATTGAGAAAATGTCAGATGACCCCAGAAATTTTGTAAAAAAGGCGATAAACTGGGCTCTGAGGCAAATTGGAAAGCGAAATCCGATTCTGAAAAAGGCAGCCATTGAGACCGCAGAGCGGATTCTGTTACAGGATTCTTCTTCCGCAAGATGGATCGCCAGAGATGCTCTCCGGGAGCTTTCCAAATGAAAAATCCGGGGCAACCACTACCTGCAATTCGGCTCCGGAAAAGATGTTGAAAAAAAATGGGAACTTTTTACAACCAAAACGGATCTCTGTTTGTCTTATCCCAGCGGGATAAAAATCAAGCAGGGATACTCGTTTCGCCTTGGCTGGAATCGATTATATCTGAACTTTTTTGAAAGCCCCTAATCAATTTGTAAAATTGTGGCCTTGAAACATTTCATTCTTTGAAAACACCATTATTCATTCCGACTATGTATAAAATTCCGGTTTCCATTTTATCAGTGCTTATGCTGGCACAAACAGCATTGGCTCAGGACAAAGTGAAGGAAAATACCAACACCAAAGAACTAGCAAAAATGGAGCAGGAGTTCCGGGCTGCGGAAGAACTTAATCAAATGAAGGTTAAGCAATATGCCGAAGAACATGGCCTGCTGGTAACCCATTATTTGCCAGATGGCAGAATTATCAAAATGGTGGGATTTGACGAGACTGGTACTCCTCTTTATCAGCAGACAGAAAATTCTAAGGCATCTGCCACGATTTCAACAAATAAATTGTACCCGTCAGCAACCGTAGCATCAAAATACAATCTGGCAGGAAGAGGGTTTTCTGTAGGAGAGTGGGATGGCGGAATAATCCGGTTGACACACCGGGAATTTGAAGGAAGAGCCGTTCAATCAGATAATGGAACTGTTGCCATGAGCGAACATGCGACACATGTGGCCGGTACTCTTATCGCAGGTGGAATTACTCCTACAGCAAAAGGAATGGCGTACCAGGCTAAGCTGCTGGCCAATGACTGGGATAATGACGATGCTGAAATGTCGGCACTTTCATCACAGGGTTTGCTTGTATCCAACCATTCATATGGCACGCCATGTGGTTGGGACTATGACGCAAATAACCAGTTGGTTTGGTTGGGGTCGGATGCAATCAACACTCAATACGATTATAAATTTGGATTCTACGATTCACAGGCAAGAGACTGGGATCGCATTGCTTACAACGCTCCTCATTATTTGATTGTGAAATCGGCTGGTAACTCAAGGGGAACTGGACCTGGTAACGGGTCCCGTCCTGATAATGGTCCTTACGACTGTTTACCAACCTATTCAGTAGCGAAAAATGTATTAACAGTTGGTGCAGTTAATGGACTGGCAAATGGATATACGACCCCAAATGCGGTGATTATGTCAACATTTTCAAGTTGGGGTCCAACTGATGATGGTCGGATTAAACCGGATATTGTTGGAGATGGAGTGAATGTAAGTTCTTCTGGAATGGCTTCTGATCAGCAATATGTCACGTTAAGTGGAACATCCATGTCGGGTCCATCTGTTGCCGGATCCTGTCTGTTGTTGCAGGAAATGTTCAGCAATTCTCACAACAGGCGAAAAATGAAATCGGCTACTTTGAAAGGTCTTGTTATTCACACGGCTGATGAATGCGGAACCACTGCAGGTCCGGATTATCGGTTTGGTTGGGGACTTATGAATACAAAAAAAGCGAGTGATGTCATTCTGAATGACAAAGTGAAAAGCCTGTTAACTGAAGATACCCTTTACAATCTGGGAGTAAATGAATTTACTGTAACTGCCAAAGGATCAGAATCGCTGGTCGCCACTCTTTGTTGGACTGATTATCAGGGAACTCCAGGTCCTGCCGCTTACAATTCCCGGATTCGAATGCTGGTAAATGATCTGGATCTGAGAGTGATCAATGAATCAAATCAGGTGGAAAGTATGCCATGGAGACTGGTAGCCGACTCAGCAAATTATGCTGCTAAAAAAGGAGATAATATAATTGACAACGTAGAAAAGATAGAATTAACAGGACCTACAGCTGGTCAGACCTATAAAATAAAAGTATCCCACAAGGGAACTCTTTTCGCAGGTAACAATCAGCCTACCATTCAGCCTTATTCCATAATTGTAACGGGAATTGTGGCAGGAGATACAAATGCCACCTGCATCCCGAGACAATACATGAATGCAAAAACCGGAATCTTTGATGATGGCAGCGGTGCATCAAAAAATTATGCCAGCAATGGTGACTGTGGCTGGGTAGTAAATCCGACCGACAGCAATGCGATTGTTGTGGCTGTTTTTAAGTCTTTCAATGTTCATACTTCAGACACTTTATACGCTTATTCTGGAACAGATGCTACTGGTACTCTGATTGGGAAATACACAGGGACAACCCTTCCTGATACAATGAGAAGCACCACCGCTCAAATGTTTTTAAACTTTAAAACAAGTAGTGCAGATAATGCTCCAGGTTGGGAAATTCAGTACAGCTCTCTTTCGAAACCAAAATTTGACTTCGCCCCGGATGCAAAAACCATTTGTGCAGGGAACACATCCACTTATTCTGTGACGCCTCTGAACAGCCCGACCAATGATTGGGTCTACAGCTGGACGTTAACAGGAGCAAGCAATGAAAATCCGGTTGTCGCCAGCCCTACCGTTACATATGCCAATGTTGGAGTCTATTCGGCGAGCCTTACTGTAACCAATAAAGCAGGTTCGACTACATTGAGTAAATCAAATGTTGTGACAGCTAAACCTTCAGTCGCTCCCAATATGCCTCCATATTTTCAAGGTTTTGAAGCAACATCATTCCCGGTTGATAATACAAATCCAGACTTAAACTGGACCACAACTGCTGATGCCAATCCCTGGACACGGAATACTCTGTCTCCATTTGAAGGTGTGGCAGCTATTAGAATACGGAATGTGACGAATAAAAAAGATATCCGTGAACTGGTCAGTCCATCTTTCAATATTGAAAATATTCCGTCTTCTGGCCGATATATCACTTTCCGGATGGCCTATGCTCGTATTTCTACGGCAGCATCTGCTGATCAGCTGAGGGTTTTGGCTTCAACTGATTGTGGAAAAACATGGACGGAATATTTTAAAAGAAGCAATACAACAAATCCGAAACTGAGTACTATTGGTGATGGTGTTTCGGATGTTGTGCCAGGTTCATTTATCCCTGAGCCATTCCAGTACCGTAAAGATTCGATTTCTCTTGCATCGCTTCCTGCCGATGTTAAAAACCTTATTGTGAAATTTGAAATGACCAGTGAAAAAGGAAATTTCCTTTACATGGATAATTTTGAAATATCCTCCATTACTGCAGCAGATAAGTTACTGGCAACTGGCAAACTGGCTTTGGATATTTTCCCGAATCCAACTAGGGATCAGTCTTCGTTGGTTCTGAGAAATCCAAATTCAGGTTCAATTGCTTTTGAGCTTCTCGATGTGACAGGTAAGGTTATGAGTTCCCGTAACATTAAGACCAATATCGGTGCTGAAGTTTCAACCATTTCAACTGCTGATCTTTTTGGTAAGGTAGGTCCTGGCATATATTTCATTCGGGCAAAATCCGGAAGTGAAGAAAAAGTGATTCGTTGGTTGAGGAATTAATAGGCACTGAACATGAATAAAATTTTTAAAGCGGCAATTGCTGTATGCTTCCTGATGCCACTCACTATGGTGGCTCAAACGGAATCAGAATCAACCGTCACACCTTGCGGTGCATCTGAAGCGATTGAAAAATCCCTTCAGGAGCATCCTGAGTTGTTGCAGAATGTGGAAGAACTGGAGCGATTCACCAAACAGTACCTGTCTGAAAACCAGGATAAACTGCTGGATTCGACCATTACCATTCCAGTTGTCTTTCACGTCTTTCATACCTATGGTGCTGAACGAATTTCCGAAGCACAGATGAAAGATTGTATCCGGATTCTCAATGAAGATTATCAGAATAGAAATGCGGATTCTTCACAGGTAGTTTCGGCCTTTAAGCCCATCATTGGAAGACCACAAATGCGTTTCCGTCTGGCGAAGAAAGACCCCAGCGGACGATGTACAAAAGGAATCAATTATATAGAATCGAATCTGCACACTCAGGGTGGAGAAAATCTTAAGTCCATTAGCAACTGGGATACAAAACGTTATCTGAATATTTGGGTTTGTTCTGTTGTTGCATCCGGTGCAGCAGCTTACGCTTACTATCCTGGAACGGCACCAGGTCAGAATAATGAAGGTATCGTGTCACGCTCTGATTATGTAGGCTCTATCGGAACCAGCAACGCAGGATACAATTCAAGGACTTTAAGCCATGAATCTGGTCACTATTTTAATCTTCCTCATACCTGGGGGAACAGCAACACACCAGGAGCAGCAACCAATTGTAATATAGATGATGGAATATCGGATACACCAAACTGTGTCGGTGTTACTGGTTCCGGATGTAATTTGTCGCTGATCTCATGTGGTAACCTGAACAATGTGCAGAATCATATGGATTACTCTAGTTGCCGGAGAATGTTTACAAAAGGACAGGTACTCAGAATGCATGCTGCCATCAATTCTTCAGCTGGTTTCCGCAGCAGTTTGTGGAAAGGTTCCAATCTTATATTTACAGGAACCACCAATGATACTCCCGGAGATGAATGCCCTGCGAAAGTTGATTTCAAATCGAACCTTACCAGAGCCTGTGCTGGTCAAAACATCAATTTTACTCAGCTAGCATACAATGTGAATAATCCTGCTGGTCTGTCATTCAGCTGGTCGTTTCCTGGAGGAACTCCGTCATCTTCAACCAGTCCGAATCCAATTGTTTCGTATGAAACTGCTGGAAACTATTCGGTTAAGTTGGTCGTCTTAAATTCAGCTGGTAAAGATTCACTCACAAGAACGAATCTTATCCGGATTCTTCCTTCTATTCCAGCATATCAGGCGGGTGACATTGAAGGGTTCGAAACCACAACATTTCCGAATTTTCCTTCCAATCCGGATAAAGTGTGGGATATAACCAGTACCATCTCCAACACCTGGAAACGGTCAACCCTTGCTTCTGCAACAGGCCAGGCATCATTGATGATCACCAATAATACAACAACATCCGGCTCGATTCATACCTTAATCAGTCCTGTATTTGAAGTTGTTGGTCCGGTTACTGGCGCTAAACTTGCCATGAAATATGCTTTCGCCCGACGCACAAACGCAAACACGGATAAGCTCGTGATTTCCTATTCAATTGATTGCGGAAAGACATGGAAAACTGCCACAACCCGATCAGGAGCCGCTCTCCAAACAACAGCGGATTATGTCACAGCTACTTTTTCACCAACAGGCGCCGACTGGAAGCAGGAATACCTCAGTTTATTGTTCCTGGCACCTAGTCAACTATTCCGTTTGAAATTTGAGTTTACAACGGCTGGTGGAAATAATCTTTTCATTGACGATGTTCAGTTGACGACCATAACGGCTGTCTCAAATCTTCAGGACGACAATTTGTCGCTTTCTGTTGTTCCCAATCCATCAAGCGAACTGCCGAAATTGATTGTAGACCACAAAACAGGTGAAAAAGTTCAGATTGAAATTGTTGATGCTTTGGGCCGGGAAACAATTCTGATGAAGAGTTTTATCCTGAATGAAGGCCGTTCAGAAATAAATTTGTCCGCTGAAATGGAAAAACCAAAAGCCGGTACGTATTGGGTCAGGCTACTTCTGGCAGACAGAGTTATGGTGAGGCAATGGGTTGTCCTCCCTTAATTCAAAAATAATCGATTTAAAAGGGGCTTCTGGCCCCTTTTTTGTGTTAGGACAATTCCTATGGAAATTCAGAAGATTCTACCTGTCATTATCATATCGCTGGTTTTACTGGCCATTGATGTGTATGCTTTTCAGGCTTTCAAAGGCGTGGTTTCCGGTCCTGTCCGTAAATGGGCATTTCCTGCTTACTGGGTCGTCTCCTTTGGATTGTTGTCAATCCTGTTTTACCTCCGTATAGCAGGTCAGGCTCATGTGAGCAGACTGGTGCTTCTCTTCACATTTTCATCCTTCTTTATCTTTTATCTTTCTAAGATTATCATATGCCTGTTTTTGCTTGGTGAAGACATCAGTAGAGGCGGAATTTTAGGTTTCAACTGGGTTCGCTCATTAATTGAATCAAAACCTGCAGCCCATTCACCAGCTCGTTCTGCAGCCCTGGCTAAGATTGCTTTCAGTGTGGCTGCTGTGCCCTTCTTTAGTTTGATTTATGGAATGGTGAAAGGAGCATATAAGTACCAGGTCCGTAATGTTCGGATTCCAATCCGTGATTTGCCTCAGGAATTTGAAGGCTTGAAAATTGTGCAGATCTCTGACATTCACTCTGGTAGCTTTTACGACAAAGCAGCTGTCCAGAAAGGAATTGATATGATTCTGGCTCAGAAACCAGACATTGTTTTTTTTACAGGGGACCTTGTAAATAATGAGGCAACCGAAATCGTTGATTATCTGCCTGTTTTTTCACAGGTGAAGGCTCCAATGGGAGTGTTCTCAGTACTCGGAAATCATGATTACGGAGACTACAAAATGTGGCCCAGTGAGCACCACAAAAAACAAAATTTAGAAACACTGAAACAACACCACGCAACCCTCGGTTGGAGATTGCTGATGGATGAACATGTGGTGCTGAAAAAAGGAAATGATGAACTGGCCATCATTGGAATCCAGAATTGGGGTGCCAAAGGCAATTTTCCGAAGTATGGAGATCTTCACAAAGCATATAAAGGCGCAGAACATCATCGTACCAAACTTCTCCTTTCTCACGACCCCAGTCATTGGGATGCACAGGTCAGAAAAGAGTTTCCTGATATTGACGCCATGTTTGCGGGACATACACATGGAATGCAGTTTGGAATTGAGATTCCCGGATTTAAGTGGAGCCCGGTCCAATACATGTATAAACAATGGGCGGGTTTGTACTCAAATGATGAGCAGCATTTGTATGTGAACCGGGGTTTTGGATTTCTTGGATATCCGGGAAGGGTAGGAATCTGGCCTGAAATTTCAGTTATTGAACTCACCCGATCTGGTCATAACAATGGGTAGTTCGCCTGAGGTGAGTTTTTATCCATGCCAATTCCATGATATTCCATATTTATTGCCTCACCTGTGAGTCGGTTTTTTAAATTTGCGGCATCATTTGCGAACGTTTAATTTTCTCAAGGGAAACAATCTGTGTCATTAATCAAATCAATTTCGGGAATCAGAGGGACAATAGGAGGGAAGCCAGGTGAAAACCTGTCGCCTCTGGATGTTGTCAGATTTGCATCCGCCTTCGGTTCCGTCATTTTACAGGAGGCAAAAAGTAAAAAAGTTGTGATCGGCCGTGATGCAAGACCATCCGGACCATGGGTTTCTGATCTGATATCACATTCACTTCGGAATCTGGGTCTTAATGTGGTGGATCTTGGCCTAAGCACAACACCTACTGTACAGATGGCAGTAGTGGCCGAAGAGGCAGATGGTGGAATCATCATCACCGCCAGCCATAATCCGGTTCAATGGAATGCCCTCAAACTGTTGAATTCTGAAGGTGAATTTATTTCAGCTAAAGTAGGGGAGGAGGTTTTGAAGCTGGCTGAAAATGAGGATTTCGAGTACGTAGATTATAAGAAACTGGGTTCATATGTGAAGGACGATACCCATCTTCAAAAGCACATTG
>DAIOVD010000008.1:0-47199 GCA_036759185.1 Catalimonadaceae bacterium
TTCTACATTTCCGGCAAACCATTTTTTGAAGGAAAAATAAAATCGGCTCATGGAACAGATGAAAATCTGAACCAATATTCCGGAACCTGCACCTGGTATTACAAGAATGGTAAAAAACAAAAGGTTCGGAATTTTACTGAACAGGGGAAAGAAGAAGGCACTTCAACATACTTTTTTGAGTCCGGTAACATCTCTCGTATTGAACGATTTAAGGATGGACAATTAACCAACGGTTCATTTGAAGAGTTTGACGAAAACGGCACTGTACACCGTGTTTTTGAAGAAAACTTTAGTGACAACCGGCAGGATTGGGATTTGTATCAATCCGATCAATCGAGTTCCTCCATTGCCAATGGTGTTCTTACTTTGGAATCAATTGCCAAAACAGGCACTTCCCGCTTCTTAAATATGCCTCTGGAAGGAAATTCATTTTCCTTCGAAATGACGTTTTTGAAACCCGATTACCGGCTCAGCCGGCAGGGGATGGCTTTTGGCCATAAAGACTGGCAGAACTATTGGTTCTTCACATTTCAGAAAGGCAATTTTTCTGTCGGTGAAGTGCATGAAGGAGTGACAGTAACCCGAGCCAATGAATTTTTCTGTGCACCTCTAAGCAAAGGTCCGGAATCCGTTGTTCTAAAGGTGATTTGCACCGGAGAGAAACTGATTTTTTCAATTAACGGTGAAATTCAGTTCAACAGCAGTTACAGCAAAATTACCGGTCGCAACTTCGGACCAGTTGTTGGAGGGAAGGGAAAACTCACCATAGACAAACTGGTCTTTAAAGAACTCAATATCCACTCTTTAAATGAAGAAAAAGAGCAATCGTCCTCAAATGAGAAATGGACAGGTGCCGGAACCGGCTTTTTTATTCATGAATCCGGATTGATCGTCACAAACCACCATGTGATTGATGATGCCAAAGAAATTGAAATCAATTTTACAGAAAAGGAACAACCGAAGAAAGTAAAAGCAAAAGTGCTGGTTAGCGACAAAGACAATGATCTCAGCATTTTGAAAATTGATGATCCTTCGTTCAAACCACTGGAACCAATCAAATACAGCTTTAAAACGGGCGCCCTTGCCAATCCTGGTGCCAGTGTCTTTTCCATTGGATTTCCGCTTTTCAATGTGATGGGAACCGAAGCCAAATTCTCTGACGGAAAAATCAGCTCTAAAACAGGCTATCAGAATGCAGTCAATTCATTTCAAACCACTGTGCCTATCCAACCAGGAAACAGTGGCAGCCCATTGTTCAACGACAAAGGAGAGGTGATTGGTATTGCCAATGCCATCATTAAGGAAGCCGACAACGTTTCTTACGCCATTAAGGTAGCCTACCTGGTGAATCTGATGGAATTATTGACCGAACCTGTTTCGCCACCGGCAAGACCCATCCCGGCAGATGTGAGTCTGGAAGATAAAATCAAATTACTTCGCCAGTACGTCACACTTATTAAAGTCAGATAATTTTCATGAAATCAACATTTTCCCTTTTATTCTTTCTGACTTTGGCAGTAGGATCTTTTTCTCAGACCCTACCATCCAACCCGTTGGATGCAAAATACAGTCCTGCCACAGGAAGCATTTTTGATGTTAAATCTAAGCTTGGAAAAACATCCAGGTCCTCTTCTTCAGGTGCTGACAATAAGAACTTCATTGGATTCAACCCTTCACTTTTGTTCCGGAATATCGCCTCATTATCATATGGGCGCATTCTTGGTTCAACCACCATGCTGAGATTGAGTGTAGGGACCTGCTATAATGCAGATAGAATCATGATCAATTCACTCATTGTTCCTTTCGAATATGTAGATCCAGGTGATCCGGGTCCGGAAGCAAAAGATGAGCCATGGTTTTCCTATATGATTCAGGATATGACACCTATTCGTAAAAGTTCCCCATTTTATGAAATAGGTGCCCGTTTTCACAGCGATGAAGATGTAACAAACAGTGTTTACCTGGATGTGAGTTACCGGAACTACTCCAATTCATATTTGTATGAAAAATCTGAAATTGGTAAGACATTCAATCTTACAATGAAAACACAGGGATTTCAGCTCCTTTCCGGTAAAACATTTTCAGGTGGCGGAGGGGGAATGCATGACATTTACATTGGAGGCGGAATCCGTCATTTCAGACTCGACAGGCTGAAGCCGACCTATTCCAGCACCATAACCTATGAAGCCGTTATCAGCGATTTTGCTTACAGTTCGGAAAAGATAAACGCCGTGTACTTTTCTTTTCTACTTGGCTATGCCTACCATTTTGGTTTCTAACAATCTATTTTCATAAACTTTATGTTCAAATTTCTAGTCCCTTCCGTGGCACTCTGGATGGTGTGTCTGTTCGGTTCTGCACAAAACATCCGTATCGATTATTCAAAACCCATCAAGTTTTCTGGTAAAACCGGATTCCCCACTGGAAGTGAAATGTTTGCAAACAACAACCTGTACGTTGATAAAGTAGACCGGAAGCACTATTTCAAAGGAAGAACAAGCGAAGCGACAAAGCGGTTCATGGATGTGGTTAAGCTATCGGATAATACTCTGCTCAAAAATGTACAGTACTATGGCAGAGAAAAAGGAGAATCGAATCATACTTTCAAAAAACGGGTTCTTTTGAAGAATTCAATTATTTTCTTTTTCGAAAGAAGTTCTAAAAAGATGAACCAGCTTTTTGCGAAAGTGTATGATCTGGACATGGTGATGAAACAACCATTACAAGTGGTGATGGAATTTCCTGAGAACAAAAGTACCCGGGGAGCTGAATTTTTCATTTTCCGGAATTATGATGAGGAAAGTGTATTTCTGGGAACTGAGTTTCCTTCTGCAGGAAAAGGATCAAGCCCATATGTGGATTACAAAATGTTGAAAGATGATCTTCGATCGTACAATGCAGGCAAGTTTGAACTCCCGTATGTAACCACCAGTGGATCATCCATAAGCCGGCCTTCGTTCATTGCCAAGGGAGATGAAATTTTCTTCACCAACTGGGTAACCAAGTCAGAGGATGAGAAAAAACAGGCGGAGAAAGGAGAATCCTATCAGAATATGATGCTTTCTCATCTGGATGCCAAAACAGCGACAGTTGAGAATGTGAAACTTTTTATTCCCGGTAAAAACATGAAATCGGTGAGGCTCAATGTGGATGACAAAGGTCTTTGGATCATGGGCTTGTATTCCATATATGAAAACAACTATGCTTATCCTGATCGTCTGAAAGGATTCTTTAGTGCCCGTCTGGAAGATAAAAACTTTAGACTCACTGATTTGAAAACAGACACCGTCTCAGACGATTTTGTAAAACCGTTCAATATGATCACAGAGGATCTGGAAGTGAAAGGCTTTTTATCATTTGGCGGAACTGCGTCCAACATGACGGACAAATATGAAATTTACATTGAGGATTATGATCGAAGGGAAGATGGCGGTTTTGATCTGTATGTAACCAGCCGATATCAGTACGCCATACAGCGGTGTGACAAATACAACAACTGTACAACTACATACTATTCCCACAAAAAAGGAATTGGCTATATCCGTACAAACGGAACCGGCAAAGTAGTTTTTGCCAAATCCCAGATACGTGCCCGTACTTATTATTCATGGTATGTCGACGATGTGGTTGCGATGCACACAAAGGATGATCTTCTCCTTTTTTACAACACTTGCCTTGACTACGAACATAAACCATCAAACAATGTCCCTAAAGTGACCAAAAGCAGCAAGCTGGACAGCAAACTGGAATTTTCAGTGATCAATGAGAAGTCACCTGCTATGGAACGTTTGTACAAGGCGGTTGAAAAGAACCCTGCGATTGGCAGTGTTTCAGGGAAATTCAGTATGGAGGGGGCTCTTGAATACAATAATATGGTATTCAACACCACTACAAAAGTGAATAAAAACCCGATTGCTATGATTGCTGACATCCTCATTTTGCCCATCTTTATCATCAACAGTTTTAATCCGATTTTCGGAAACCTGGGTGCCAAAGGCAAATACTATGTGAGGACCATCCGGGAAATATAAAACCGGGTCGAATCCAATAAAAAAGCCACGCACTGAGCGTGGCTTTTTTATTGGATTCGATTTGAAAATCTGGTCTTTCAACTTCGACTTCCAACAATTTAATTTGTTTTAGCCTGTGCTTAACCTTCAAACAAACTCCGGCAAATCCGGGCTTCTTTTTTGCGGGTTTTCCTGGTAGGCAGATAAGTGAGATTCCGTCCGTTTACACGTAGAATAAGCTTTGACTTATTTTTCATCAAATCGGAAAGCGCCTGGTAGCTCATAACAGTCGAATGGCGGAAGGCGACTTCCTTCGATTTCTTGTCGACAAACAACAATACAGGAACAGTGGCAATGCCTTTTTCTGTTTCTGAAGGGGCCACCCAAAAAGAATCGACTTTCAAAGATGTCCCCCCGTCAAACACGGTGAAATTGGTGTTCACTTTTGAGAAAACAGCAGAAGAGTCCCGAAAACTGAAATCAATCATGATATGGGAGTTACCTCCTTCAAATGCCATCGGTTTTAGGAAATACTGCATCACACCCGCTTTCACAAAAAACTCTTCGATGTCTTTGCTTATTCCCCTTTTGGTTTGAGGCTTTACTCCAAAGCAGGAAGCAAGGCCAATGCATCCCAAAATTACTAAAGCCTGACGGCTGAATTTACTCATTAAAAGAAAAGCGTTTAAGCATGTTGTTTTTTCCTGTTGACACAGAATCAACCAGGAGAGAGTCCTTCGAAACCAGCGAAATACAATAAGGTGGGAAATTTCCGTTGTCGTGAAGAAACTTGAGAATAAACCGGTCGCTTGTCCGGCCCGCCATCCAGGAATTTCCGTTGCCGTACACTCTATAGGCCGAATCCAGACTGATATTTTTTCTCAGATCTTTCATGGATCCATCAATACAAATGGCCAGAACCAGGTCATATCGGGACGATCGAACAAGTTTGTTGACCGGAATCTGAAGATTCGGATAGTGATTAATCAGGCTTTCATAATCCTTAATAAACAATGAATCTACTGCCACATTGGCCTCTCCTTTCACAAGTTTAAACGAATGTCCGTACCCAAACTGAAGTACATTTTTGTCTTTTTGCGAGCAGGAAACTCCCATAATTGCCAGGACAAGAACCGGAATGAAATAAAAAAAGGGACGTGTTAATCGTCCCTTTTTTATTGAGTTTCTAAAATTACTCACCTGTTACGATTGTTTCGTAAGAAACAATAAGGTTCAGGATGTTAGACATTTTAATGTCTACAGTAGAGATTTTAGAGATACCACCATTTTTGGCAGCAGACTTAATACTTGCATCAGCACCAAAAAACAAAACTCCCAAGAAGCCTGTTCCTTTAGCAGTTCCTACTTTAGAACCAACTGGATTGCTGGTAGCAGCAACCGGAAGGGTAAGAGAACAAGATGACATTGAGCCTACCACTACTGCGGCAGCAAGAAGATTTCTGAAAACTTTTTTCATTTCGGTTTAAATTTTGACAAACATATGTTCAAAATTGTATTCATCCAACATTTGGTTCTTTAAGTTTGAAATCCTTGGAAAAAATTCATCCGATCTTTTCCCAAACTTTGACAGAAATCACGGATTCGGTAAAAAATGGCTGACCTGTATCAGAATTATGACCATCCGGGGCAATGGGCGCTGAGAAAAATCATCCTCCCAATATGCAAACTCAGAATCATTTTTTCAGAATAATTTCCTGCCAACAGGATTGAGCCCTTACTTCGAAATTTCGATCCAGCCGGAAAACCGACGATTCCCATCCGGATTCTTCAATACATAAAAGTACACTCCTGGCACCTGTGATTCACCTTTCCAATTCAGGTCATAGGCCGATGAGGTATACACTCTTTTACCCCAACGATCAAACACCTCAAGATTCCAGATCAATGGCAGAATGCCTTTTATTTTGAATCCATCATTGAGGCCATCGCCATTTGGACTTATGAGGTTTGGAATAAACAATGGATTTCCAATCCGAACCCAGGCTGAAGCCGAATCTTCGCAACCCAGTTGGGAATTTTTTGCTGTCAGAACTATCAGGAAATCGATACTGTCTGTATTAAAACCAGCCTGATAAAAATGCGAAGGGTCCTGTAATTTACTGGTGTTGCCATCACCAAAAGTCCAGAAATAGTCATCAGCACTGGTCGATTCGTTCCTGAAAAAAACATCAAGACTGGTGTAGTCCGGCTTTCCGGTGAACGTAAAACCTGCAATGGGACGAGGGTCGACCGAAACAAGGACCGAGTCTTCTGCCTTACAAAGGCTTACCGGATCCTGCACTACCACTGACCATTTCTGATTGGAAGGAGGTGATGCCCAGGGCTGAGAGCATAATATGCAGCTCAGATACTGGCCAGGTGACCAGGTATATTCATACCCTTCAGCGGGGTTGGGATTTAATTTTACAGAATCGCCCTCACACAAACGGGCATCGGGCATGTCGAATTCAAAACTTTCCCGGATCACGACATTTTTCGAATCTACCTGCGGCAGACCTGGACATGGATTGAGAAGATCAATTCTAATCAATTCTTCGCCCTCAGAAATTGCATCTGAATAAACTGGAATAAAGAACTCTTTTTCCGATTCCCCGGGAAGAAATACAAGGCTGTCGGGCACTTCTCCGAAATCAAAATCAGGAGTCGCAGTTCCGGAATAGCGAAGCAGAAATGTGATTCCGTCCTGAATTCTTGATTGCCTCACCACTTTCACAAATGCACCATTGCAACCTTCGATAGCAGAAGGAAACTTCGGGAATTCATACCGAACCGCAATTTTCGGTGCTTTGGTTTTCAAACTCTTCCCTGCAATAAAAATTCCGGCATCATATATGGCATCTTTGATGTCACAGATAGCCAGTTTTAACGAATACTTTCCGCAAGGCACCACCGCCACCTTTGACTCGAGCCGTTTTGTAAACCCGTCATACTGAACGAATAGATTGTCAAACGGAGTCGAACCGGTTCCATTGTCAACGTAGAACTTCGAATTGAGACGGTTGTTCACATTTGAAACCGAGATGGTTTGTTGTGTACCGGGCAGAACTGCCAGATTTAGCTTACCGTTGATGCCGGGCCCTGAAATAAAAAACCCGAATACATCGTGGTAATCCTTAATAAATTCCAGGTACTCTTCCGATCCGAATACATAATCAAACGTAAGAGTGTCGGCAAACACCTCTACATCAAATTCAATAATACAGGCATCGTATTGTTTTTCATTTCCCTGCACGATAGAAGCCAGATCAGGGTCCTGATTTTCATTCTTGTTGTCCTGTGATAAGGAAGCCGAATTGTTGGGACCCACTGCATTTTTTGCGGCCCCTGTGGTGATAACAAGCCCATCCGTCATTCCGAGGGTTCCGGTATTGTCGACAAAATAGCCATAGGGTCGGCCTTTCCCTGAAGGACAATTGACACGGATATTCGTCACTCTTACGCCTGAACCCACCAGTTTTGTGATGGCATCCTCAATGCTGATCTGGCTGTCTACTACCAGTTGAGGATACACCTGGATAGGAAACGCCAAAACGGCAGACATTAAAATCGTTGCCCAAAGGAATTTCGGGATTCTGGTCATGGCACAAAGATAGGTTCAATGAAGGACTGTTTCTCAAACTTCAGTACAGAAACGAATTACAGATTCTCGTATTCGTTCCAGCCGATATTATCCGGTTCTTTCCGTATAGAATCGGTTCGGATTTCTGATGAAAAATAGAATTTCAGAATATTTGTTTTGAAACTGAAATACGATGGAGGGAAACCCAGGATTAATTGAACTGATGACCGAAATGCTCGACGAGCAGAGGCAGACGAATGTAAGGCTAGAATCAATGGATAACCGAATGGAATCCACCAACAAACGACTTGATCCCTTGAAAAGCAACAGGCCAACACAAACCTGGCGATTGGGAAATTACGGGTCTCCGTGATGCGGTTGGCTGATGAAATTGAGAAAATCGTGTTGCTCGATCAACTGGTGAGCAAACTGGAAGAAGTGGTGTCCAGAAAGTCTGCCTGACAAGACCTCACATCCGGTTCCGAAGGAGGATCCGAAACGTCGTCCCTTTTCCCGGCTCTGAACTCTTCACAAAAATCCGTCCCTTGTGGTACTGCTCCACAATCCGCCGGGCAAGTGTAAGGCCAAGACCCCAACCTCGTTTTTTAGTGGTGAACCCCGGCTCAAATACCTTTTTAAATTGATTACGAGGAATTCCCTTTCCTGTATCTGTAATGTCCATCTGGACATTTCCTTCTGTTAATTCGGTGATTTCCAGAGTCAGCTTTCCTTCCCCAGCCATGGCATCCACCGCATTTTTCGTGATGTTTTCCACCACCCACTCCAGCAATGGCCGGTTGATAAAAGCCATAACCTGCGACCCTTCAGGTTGGATTTTCACCTGGATCGATACCCGTTGACTTACACGGCTCCGAAGATAGGATATCGCCCCTTCCACCATTTCGCCCAGATCCTCAAGCTGTAGTTTCTGTTCTGATCCAATGCTGCTGAAACGGGCTGTGATCATCTGGAGTCGCTGGATGTCTTTGTCCATTTCCTCAACAATTCCTTCTTCTTCGATTTCCGGCTTTGTTTTCAGGTATTCTGCCCAGGCGATGAGACTCGATATTGGTGTACCCAGCTGGTGAGCGGTCTCTTTGGCCAGACCCACCCAAACCCGGTTTTGCTCGGCATTTTTACTCAAACTAAATGCCAGATAACCCATGATTACAAACAGGCCAATTACTGCCAACTGAATAAACGGGTAGTATCGTAACTGATTAATCAGATCCGAATTCCGGTAATAAATGTATTGCTTCAGCCCGGCGATTTCAATCAGTATGGGAGGATACTGCTTTTTCATCTCGGCAATCTGAGCCTTGAAATAGTCTGCTTCTTTTTCGGGACTCAGTCTTTTAGGCGCTTCAAAATTCCGGTGACTGATGTAGTTGCCTTCCTCGTCTGCCAGAATAACCGGCACTGAGGTATTTGCTTCTATGATTTCTTTGAATAAAAATCCCTGACTTTCGGAGAACTCAGCACTGGCAATTTCTTTATACCCTTTGGCTGACAAATCAATCAGTTTCCGCTCCCGGTCGGCCAGTTTATTGACAAGGTCATTGGTGTACACAACCGACAAACCACCTATCACCAGGGCAAACAGGATGATGATCAGTTTGTACGTGGAACGGTTGCTGTAAATATCCATGCAGGAAAATCAGAGAGCCGGAACCGGTATCGTATTCTCAGGATCCGAGTGACTCAGCTCCAAACTTAAAAGGAAGACTGTCGGAAACCGAATCCAGTCCAATAAAACCAGCATCACTCTGCTTAAAAACCAATCGGATCGGACTGGATTGTCTTTCTTCATATTCGAGCATGGCTTGCCTGCAGGAGCCACAAGGGCAGGCAGGAACCAGTTCTGACTCACCCTCCCTTCGTGCGATGACCAGAATTTCCTCGATTTTATCATGAGGAAAACGGGCCCCTGCGTAGTAAATGGCAGATCGTTCCGCACACATTCCGGAAGGGTAGGCTGCATTTTCCTGATTGGAGCCAGTGATAACCTGGCCATTCGACAACCGGATGGCGGCTGAAACCTGAAAATGTGAATACGGTGCGTATGCATGATTCATATTTTCAAGGGCTGTCTTCAACAAGCTAAAACTTCCTTCAGGTAGTTCATTTTCAGTGGAGTAACTCGAATACGATATCGAAATCTGGTGTCTTGTCATGGGCAAACCCATTTTTTAGGGGGGCCAAAGAAACGAAGAAATTCCGAACCGCAAAATCCTGATTTACAAGGAAAGGACCTCCTTCGTGGACACTGAATCCAGGAATCTCATATGAAACCTTTGTACTAATGAGCCAGCTCCCTTGCCAGCACAGCTAACAGGCTGACAAAATTCTCCACATCGGCTTTATGAACTGATTCCAGACAGGAATGCGGGTTTTCAGACGGAGGCCCGATGAAACACCAGTCTACAGGCAACGGCAGATTCTGAATTTCTTTCCCATCACTGCCTCCATGAGATTCTACCTCCAACTGAAAAGGAACGCCGGAACGCGTGGCAATCTCCCGCAGCTGATTCACAAATACTTTGCGGGGGATACGGCTGTCCCGCAATGAAATGACAGGACCTTTACCAGGAAACACACCATTTGTCGACCAGGTAACATCAGCGATTATGGCATTATTCACCTGGTATTTCTCAAATAAAAGCCGGGACAGAAAACCTGCACCGCCCCCACCATGCTCCTCATAGGTAGTGAAAACCAATGCCAAATTGTTCGCCCAGGGTGCGAGCTGAAGAAGTGCCCAGACACCCAACCGGTCATCCAGATACGGCGATCGAACAAAATCATCTTCCACTGAAAAAGACGGAGCATACGTTAAAGTGGTTCCGGGCTCAATCGGTTGCATAGCATCCACCATCACCAGTTCGTTGTCCTCTTCAACAATAAGCCTGGTGAATTCCGTTTTCCCATTCCGGCTGAAAACGAGTTGGTCGCCAGTCGCCCCGTCAATTCCTCCCACCTGAACAACGTAGTTATCGTACCGAACTGTAAAACCGACGGTGTCAAGATGCGCATAAAACGCAACCTTAGGCTTTCCGAATACCAGAACCAGATTGTCCTGAAACCCATCTCCCGACCAGATTTCCGGTTGGTTGTGCCAGGTATGCTTTTCATGCTGAACAAATTCCAGAATGAAATCCCGGATGAGGCTTTCATCACCACTCGTTCCCGGAACCGAGCATAATTTTTCCAGTAATTCCATTCTTAGGCTTGCTTTCAAGCCCCAAAAGTAAAAAGGAAAGAACAGCCACCAGAAAAATATCCGGTGATCATCCGGAATTAATGAGGAAAAGCGACAGCTGAAGAATCGGCATGGGGGTAATCCTTTTCTCCAGCTTCAATTTCGCGGCTCAGGCGGTTAAACCCAGGAATCCTGGCGCAGACAAATGAGGCGTTGTACGCACAATACGGATTGTAGGCATAGTTAAAGTCAATCTGAACCGGCTTCCCTGGCTTTATTATAAGATCGAGATACCGACCGCCACCGTAGCTTTGTCTGCCGTTTCCCGGATCTGAAAACGGGACAAAAAACAAGGTATCCGAAGTTTCTTCCAGGTCTTTCAGAATGAAAAGAGTGTCGGTCCAGATGTCTTTTTTAATGACGGCGTATCCCGTCACCCGGTGAGAAGGATAACCTGGCCGATCGGGCATCAGGTCCAGTTCTTCACCGTCCTTCACCGGGATTACTTCTGCCAGAAACCGTTCTCCAGGATTGGGCAGATAATACACCAGAGAATCAAATCCTGCCACCTGATAAAACGGAGCACCTACTTTCTGCGACAACAGGCGATTTTTCAAATGCCTGAAATCCAGCACATCTCCTGCTTTGAATTCCTCCGTTTCCGGACCAAAGGTGAGGATAGAAAAAAAGGTGATCAGTATGATCAGGACTGCCAATACAGCAAATATGAGAGCCGGTTTTATTTTCATAATGCGCCTTCGTCGGAGAAACTGTAGTAACCGTTGTTGGTAAAAATCAGGTGATCCAAAACGCGAATCTGGAGAAGTTCTCCGGCTGATACAATTCTTCGGGTAAGAGAAATGTCTTCCTGACTAGGCGTGAGTTTCCCGGAAGGATGGTTGTGTGCAAGAACAATGCTGGTAGCCAGTTCACCGAGGGCTTCTTTGAACAACACTCTCACATCCACCACAACATGTGCAATTCCTCCTTCGCAGATCTTTATTTTGCGGATGGGCCTGAGCGATTGGTTCAGCAGAATGATCCAGAATTGCTCCACCGGTAAATCGAGCAGATCGGCCCTCATGTAGGCATAGATCGTTTTGGAACTATTGAGCGGAACTTCCAATATTGAGTCGGATTCATTTCGTCGCCTGCTGAGTTCGATGGCGGCCAGGATGGTGATGGCCTTGGCTTCACCGATTCCTTTGATGCGGCAAAGGTCTTTGACTGACATCCGGGCAAGCCGGTTCAGATCATGGGATGCTTCTTTGAGAATGCGCTTGGCCAGATCCACCGCGGTTTCATTGCGGCTGCCGGTTCCAATCAGGATGGCCAGTAATTCGGCGTCGGTGAGGCTGCTTCGGCCTTTTAATAGTAGTTTTTCTCTCGGCCGGTCTTCTTCTGCCCATTGCAGAATACCCGGCCTCTTGTCGGGGTACGGTTGTGAATGCATTGTGTTTTAAATTTGTAAATCCTCATATCAAAATAGTTCAGAAAAGCGAAAACCTTCAATACCTACCTAATCGTGGTGATGATGGTGGCCTGGCTCGATTCCGTTTCTAAAGTAGTAGTATTTCAGCACGGTTCCGGCCGCGAAAACGGCAGCCCAGACCCAGTAGAGATTGTTGAAATCCTCGATCTGCCGCCCGGTAAAAAACAACCCTGCCTGCGACATGGCTGAAACGATGAGGCCTGTAGCAGAGATATTTTGCCAGATATTAAAATCCCAGAATTTAAATTCAGTTTGTGTTGCCATAACCATAAAGGTCCGGATGGGTGAAATCCGGTGGTCAAAGGTAAGGACCTTTCCGCCACCAAACAATTGAGATTCAAACCAGTAAAAGATTTTTAAAACTTTTTTTCAGGAATTGATTTCAGGAATTAAAAATAACACTACTTTTGCGCTCCATTTTCGGAAAAAGACATGGCAAAGAAAGGTAATCGCATCCAGGTAATTATGGAATGCACTGAACACAAGAACAGTGGCATGCCAGGAACTTCTCGTTATATAACGACGAAAAACAGGAAAAACACAACCCAAAGAATGGAATTGAAGAAATACAATCCGATTCTGAAAAAAGTTACTGTTCACAAAGAAATTAAGTAAACATGGCAAAGAAAGTAGTAGCGACCCTCAAAACCGGCGAGGGCAAAGCGTTTACCAAAGTAATCAAAGCAGTTAAATCTCCCAAAACAGGAGCCTATACGTTCAAAGAGGAAATCGTTCCCAATGATCAGGTTCAGGATTGGTTGAAAAATAACTGATTTCATGATCATCCCCTGTGAAGGGGATTTTTTTTGCCCTCATATTTGCAACCTCTCTGCCGGAGAGGTTTATTTTTATTTCCGGCAGATCCAATCCAAACTGTATCCACTCCATGGGATTTTTTGATTTTTTTACCGGAAAGAAAAAAGAAGAGCTAAAAGAATCGCTTGACAAGGGCCTTGAAAAAACCAAGGACACCTTCTTTGATCGCCTCACCAAAGCCATCGTCGGTAAATCCGAAATCGATGACGATGTACTCGATGAGCTGGAAGAAATTCTCATCGGTGCCGATGTGGGAACGCCAACCACCATCAAAATCATCAAGCAAATCCAGGAACGGGTAAAACAGGATAAATACTCATCCACCTCTGAACTCGACCGAATCCTTCGCGAGGAAGTGGCCAGGCTGCTGGATAAAAATCAGGACCCCGTCAAACACTTTTTCCGTGATCTTCCGACCAAACCGTATGTCATTATGGTCGTCGGTGTAAACGGAGTGGGCAAAACCACCACCATCGGAAAACTGGCATCTCAGTTTCATTCCTACGGACACAAAGTGGTTTTGGGAGCAGCCGATACCTTCCGTGCCGCCGCAGTGGAACAACTCAAACAGTGGGGAACCCGTTCCGGCGTTCCTGTCATTGAACATGGCATGAATACCGACCCGGCATCTGTCGCCTATGATGCAGTGAAAACGGCAGTCGACCAGAATGCCGATGTGGTGATTATTGATACCGCAGGGCGACTTCACAACAAAGTGAACCTCATGAACGAACTGGGCAAAATCAAGCGGGTGATGCAGAAAGTACTGCCCGATGCTCCGCAGGAAGTATTGCTCGTTCTCGATGGCTCAACCGGACAGAATGCACTCAAACAAGCCGAGGAATTTACACGGGTAACCGACGTAACCGCACTGGCCATCACCAAGTTGGACGGAACCGCCAAAGGTGGAGTCGTGATCGGGATTTCGGATCAGCTAAATGTTCCGGTGAAATACATTGGGGTGGGTGAAAAGATTGACGACCTTCAGATTTTTGACCGGCATGAATTCGTGGCTTCGCTCTTTAACCGTTCTTAGCTTCGGGCTGATTGTCTGCATCGCAGCAGGTTCTGTGGTGGCAGGTAAAAAGAAAACCGGATCATCTCTCTCGACTTCACTTTGCGGAAAAAAAATCTCCACAGGTGTGAAAGGTACCGTCCTTTTTCTGAAAGGCAACCACATGCCCTCTCCGGGTAAAGTCACTGGATCGCCGGCCGGTGTGGCAAGGGAAATCGGATTTTTCGAACTCACACGAACCGACCAGGCGGAAGAAGGACAGGATGCCGGATTCTATAAAAAACTGAAAACCAGACTCATCAAACGAACCCATTCCGGAAAAGATGGCTGCTTTGCTGTCCGTTTAAAACCAGGCCGGTATTCCATGTTTGTCAGAGAAAAAGGAGAATGGTATGCCAATTCACTTGGTGGCAACGGAGAAATACACGAAGTAATGGTGGCGAAAGATTCCGTAACCGAAGTACAGTTCCGCATCACCTATGCAGCTGTTTTCTGATATCTTGAAAAATCACTTTTCGTTCAATCAGAACTAATCATTATGCCATCTGCCATCACCATTCCTTCTTTGTATGGTTTCCCGGCTCATGCCATACCATCACTTGCCGAAACGGAAGAAGTGAGGATTCGCACCGATTTTATTTTTGAAAAATCAACTGGTTTCAACCGAATGAAAATTCTGGGTGCGAATGGCCCCATCCTTTTGAGCATTCCGGTGAAAAAACATACAAAAGGAACTCCCGCTTCCGAGATCCGGATCGACTATATACAGAAGTGGCAAAGTCAGCACTGGCGGTCCATCCAAAGTGGCTACGGCAAATCCCCTTATTTTGAATACTACAAGGCAGAACTGGAGGAAATATATACCCGAACACCGGAGAAACTGGTGGACTTCACCTCGGTTCTGATGATATGGATCCTTACACAATACCACCCCAGGATAAATATTTCCGTCATTTTGGCACATCAGTTGGAAACCTTTGAACCCACTGAACCGTTACTTTTAAGCTGGAAAGAGGATAAACCCGCATCCGGAAAGGACTTTTCCTATAACCAGGTTTTTGGAGAGGAATTTGTACCCGGTCTGGGAGCGTTGGACCATTTGTTTTGTGAAGGCACAAAATTTTGGAATTTGCAAAACTGATACAATCTTTCGCACGTTTATTACCTTTGAAATGATGCTTCAAAACCGTCATGTTTTGGAGAATCATTTTTTTTCTCTTTTACTCACGAAACCAATTTATTAAATGAAGGCAGATGCAAAGTTTTCGAACCGGGTCAAGGAAGTGATTTCCCTCTCCCGAGAAGAAGCCCTGAGACTGGGCCACGAATACATAGGTGCAGAGCATTTGCTTCTCGGCATGATCCGTGAAGGGGAAGGCATTGCTATTACCATCCTCCAGAAACTGGGCGTGTCAATGGATGAACTTAAAGTAACCATTGAGAGAGCAACCAAAAGCACAGCTACAGGAAATGTGAAAAACCTTTCCAACATTCCTCTGACCAAACAGGCAGAGAAAGTACTGAAAATCACGTATCTGGAAGCGAGAATTTCCAAGTCCGAACTCATCGGAACCGAGCATCTTCTCCTTTCCATCCTACGTGATAATGACAACCTCGCTACACAAATTCTAAACCGCTTTGACGTGAATTACGAACTTGTAAAAGAAACCCTCGAGTACCATTCAACTTCTACTCCAGGTACAACCGAAACACCAAAAGCCTCCTCGGATACCGACGACGGCGATGAAGAACGTGGACCTGGCTACGGTGCCGGTCCAGGCAAAGAGGCAAACAAACCGGGAGCGGAAAAATCCAGAACTCCGGTGCTTGACAATTTCGGTCGCGATCTCACCAAGATGGCGGAAGAAAATAAACTTGATCCGATTGTAGGCCGGGAGAAGGAAATTGAGCGTGTAGCCCAGATTCTTTCCCGCCGGAAGAAAAACAATCCGATTCTGATCGGGGAGCCGGGTGTCGGTAAAACCGCCATTGCAGAAGGTCTCGCCCTTCGGATCATCCAGAAAAAAGTATCCCGCGTATTGTTCAACAAAAGGGTGGTAACCCTCGACCTTGCGTCTCTGGTGGCCGGCACCAAATACCGTGGCCAGTTTGAAGAACGCATGAAAGCGGTGATGAGCGAACTGGAAAAATCTCCTGAAGTGATTCTCTTCATCGATGAAATCCACACCATTGTGGGAGCCGGTGGCGCCTCCGGATCACTGGATGCCAGCAACATGTTCAAACCGGCTCTGGCCCGTGGAGACATTCAATGTATCGGAGCCACGACTCTGGATGAATACAGACAGTACATTGAGAAGGACGGTGCCCTCGCCCGTCGTTTCCAGATGGTGATGGTGGACGCTACAACTGTGGAAGAAACCATCCAGATCCTGGATAACATCAAAGAAAAATACGAAAGTCACCACCATGTGAACTACACGCCGGAAGCCATTTCTGCCTGTGTGAAATTGTCGGAACGTTATATTTCCGATCGCTTCCTTCCTGACAAAGCCATTGACGTAATGGATGAGGCCGGAGCGAGAGTCCACATCAACAACATCAATGTTCCTCAAGAAATTCTCATTCTGGAAGAATCTATTGAGAACATTAAGAAAGACAAAAACCGGGTAGTGAAAAGCCAGAAATACGAAGAAGCCGCCCTTCTTCGTGACAAGGAGAAAAAACTCCTGGATCAACTGGAACAAGCCAAAGTGCGCTGGGAAGAAGAAACCAAAACCAAGCGTTACAATGTTGAGGAAGCCAACATCGCCGAGGTGATCGGGCAGATGACAGGCATTCCGGTGAATCGGATTGTAAAATCCGAAAGCCAGAAACTCCTCACCATGGGCGACGACCTGAAGAAAAAGGTTATCGGACAGGACGAGGCCATTGTCAAACTGACCAAGGCCATTCAGCGGACCCGGGTCGGTTTGAAAGATCCGAAAAAACCAATCGGCTCATTTATCTTCCTCGGACCAACAGGAGTTGGAAAGACAGAGCTGGCCAAAGTGCTTTCGACCTATCTATTTGACAAAGACGATTCCCTCATCCGGATCGACATGAGTGAGTATATGGAGAAATTCTCTGTGTCTCGGCTCGTGGGAGCGCCTCCGGGATACGTGGGTTATGAAGAAGGTGGACAGCTGACAGAAAAAATCCGTCGCAAACCGTATGCCGTTGTGTTATTGGATGAAATCGAAAAAGCGCATCCGGATGTGTTCAACATTCTGCTGCAGGTTTTGGATGACGGTATCCTCACCGACGGACTTGGTCGCCGGGTCGATTTCCGGAACACCATCATCATCATGACCTCCAACATTGGAGTTCGCGATCTGAAGGATTTCGGAACCGGAATTGGTTTCAACACCGCTGCCCGTAAGGAAAATGCGGATGAGCAGATGAAGAGCACCATTCAAAGCGCTTTGCGGAAGGCATTCTCTCCGGAATTCCTCAATCGTCTCGACGATGTGATCATCTTCAATTCTCTCGAAAGAACCGACATCCATCGCATCATCGATCTATCACTGGCCAAAGTGTTTGAGCGAATCAACACACTGGGTTACAAAGTGTCTCTGACCGAAAAAGCCAAAGATTTCTTAGCCAACAAAGGATACGACCAGCAATACGGTGCCCGTCCATTGAACCGTGCCATCCAGAAATACCTGGAAGACCTGGTAGCCGAAGAGATACTCAAAGGCGAAGTCTCACAGGATGACACCATCATGGCCGACCACGAAGAAGGCAAAGACGAATTGAAAATTACCGTCGTGAAAAGCGAAGAAGCGAAGTCTTAAAAGACGGTACCGATACGAAAAAAAAAGCCACGACGAAATCGTGGCTTTTTTTATGCCATTTCTTTGCCAATTAAGGGATAATTCAAACCTAGCTTACCTTAAAACTCCCCTTACATCTACCTGTCGTTCGAGCCTGAGCTATATGTTCTTTTTGGTCATGCTAAAGCTTGATTGTAAACATTGCCCCAAAAAAGGGCAAAAACGAGAGTTTTTGAGCCAGGCCGTGGGCAGGAAAAACTCTAGTCCATCCAAAGCTCCCTCCCACATTCCAACCCACACCCCGCTGGATGGACGGGCCAGCCCGCAATTCAAATTCATAGTTTTCACCTTAATAAAACTTTAGACTTAAAGTCCTTTGCAAAAATTGTGGGAAATCCGGCTAAAATTGATTCGCAATTTTTATGTGAGAAGAATCCTGTACAAAGAATTCCAAATCATTTTTTGATGTGAATCAGTTCTACAAATCCACCACCATGGTTTTGAAAACGGAATGGGTATGGATATTGGCTTTCAGTTGATTGAGAAGTGAGTACAATCCGAAATAGGTGCGGTTCACGTACAAACCATCTTTGCTGCCACGGGCTACTTTCGACTCTCTCAGTTCTTTCATATTGCCCAAATCTTCTGCGAACTGATAGATTCCGTCAAAATACTGGTCGTTCCCGAAATCAAAGGTTTCGTTTTGGAACGGAACCCCCAGCATTTCGATCATCTTCCGGAACAAAGGCACATAAAACTCCAGGTCTTTGGCTGTGTCCGTCGGGTACAAAAACTCGAGGGCGAAAAACAGTTTCAGAATCCGTTCATCATCGGCAATGTTGTCGGGGTTGATGAGGGAGAAATAGTTGTAGTAAAAATCCTGTGGAATCACTTTCACACAGCCAAAATCGATGATGCCCAATGTGCCGTTTTCCTGCATCAGGAAATTGCCCGGATGCGGGTCTGCATGAATCTGGCGCATTTCGTGGATTTGAAACTCATAAAAATCCCACAGAGCCTGACCAAGCTGATTCCGGATTTCCTGAGACGGATTGGTTTCGAGAAATTCCTTCAGGTGGCGACCTGGCAACCAGTCCATGGTAATGATCCGGGAACTGCTCATTTCTTTGTAATACTTTGGAAACGTCACATTCGCAAGGACGCTGCAGGCCTCCGAGATTTCGATCGAACGCTCCACTTCCAGAATGTAGTCGGTTTCTTCGAGCAATTTGGTTTCCACTTCACCCATGTATCGGTCCACATCGGCTGCATTAAGTCCCATCAACCTTACGGCAAATGGCTTCACCATCCGAAGGTCACTGCTGATGCTGTCGGCGACACCCGGATACTGCACCTTTACCGCCAGCCGTTTGCCATCTTTAAATGCTTCGTGCACCTGTCCGATGGACGCCGCATTGGAGGCATTGAGGTTGAATGAATCGTACATCTGCGAAGGACTTTTTCCAAAATACTTCTGAAACGTGCGGATAATCAGCGGGGAGGACAAGGGCGGTGCCGAATATTGGCTCATCTGAAACTGCTCGGAATAAGCCTTGGGCAAAACCGAACGGTCCATGCTCATCATCTGGGCCACCTTGAGGGCAGAACCCTTGAGTTTGCTGAGTGATTTATAAATGTCGCCAGCATTGTCGGCATGGAGTTCTTCTTTGGTTGTTTCCGGATTGACGACTTTCCGGGCATAGTGCTTCAGATAGTTGCTGCCGATCTGGGCACCTGTCTTTAAAAACTCCGTCGCTCGTTGAACTTTAGTGACGGGTATGGAATTCTGTTCTTTCATTTTGGGGAGATTTATTTTGATATAGAGTACGATTTTAAGAGAGATTGATTTAAGGATTTATTGTCATTAGGTGGATGATTACATCGCTTGAGCTGGATGTTTACCGCAGAGTAAAGGAGGAAAAAGGAGAGACACAGAGTGACAAGTACAATAGTCTTCTCTGCGAACCTCTGCGAAAAATCTCTTTTCACTCCCGATGTAAAATCGGGATAGATACTGTGGTTCCTGAATTCAGAGGCATTTCCCAAAAAGCCAGTTCGAAATGACATAAAGTATTGATTAAACAAGAGACACCCGACCTGCCAGAAAACGGACAAGGTCGATGGCTTTGTCGAGCGTACTTTCCTGCATCATACCGAAACCCAGGTGAACGGTTTTTTCAATGAAGGCATCGGTGTCTTCAAAATCGCGGCTGCTGTCTTTGATCCAGAAATCGAGCACCAGCCAGAACTGGATCACCATAGCTTTGCTGTAGTAGTCGCCCACTTTGCTTCGGTTGAGCAATTCGCCGGAATCAAATCCATCCTGCACCTGCTTTTCGAAGTAGTCCTGCACCAGTTTTTCCACGGCCGAGCGGACGGTTTGTTTGCGTCCCGGGATCACCCATTTGGCTGCAGAGTACGAAACATAGCTCCGATTCTTCTTCAGCTCCTGCACCAGAGTGAAGTAAAACGATAATATCCTCTCCCGAACGGTGAATTGGCTGTATTCCTCACTTGTGTTGAGGGATTCCAAAACCTGACTGATGGTGGTTTCCCAGATGTCCTGGGCCACTGCGTCGAAGGTATTGAACCATTGGTAGAATTCCGATTCCTGAAAACCTGCGTTTTTCGCGAAATGGTACACAGAGGTAGGGTTTTTCCCTTCTGTCAGGACATAATCCAGATAGGCTTCTTTTATCTTTAGCCTAAGATCAGTTTCTGTTTTGGAAGAAGATTTTGCTTTCATTATCAGTTCTGGAAACGTAAAAAATATCGTGCTTACGACAGTCTCTAAATAACGGTTCTGGTAACCAAAAGTTTTGAACTCTGCGCAAACACCCTGATTTTTTACGGAAAGGAAAAACATGGATCCGAACCGCCTGCCGGACCGGATCCATGTTCACCTTTTTTCACTACTATGAAGAACGAAAATTAAACCTGACAGGACCCGATCAGTGTCCATACAACTACAATAACTACTTACTGACTTATCAGAGAAACCTTTCGCAAAAGCAGAGGTTTTTTTGGTTTAAAAGGACTTATACTGCCTTAAAGCCGAATATTCTGACTCCGTTTTACCGCAAATAATTCTTGCCTGATCCAGGATTTCCGGTTAGGTTCAATTTACATTGTCAACCGAAACCCTCATCCTGAAAAAAGATCCACTTTCCTTTTTTCATCAAAGCTCGTCTGGTCAGCTCGTTTTCAAACCTTTCAAGTACGGCCTTAAAATTTTCAGCACCAGCAAATTGCCAGATGGCCCAATCCACCTCTCCATTCAAAAACTTAAATCTGGTGTCGTTATCAAGCAAAAGCTTGGCTCTTTTTTGAAATTCGAGGTAGACCGATAAGAATACACTCAATCACAATTCGTCAGCTTTAATGGCTGAAAGGCGCTCCAGCAAATGCCCGCATTGAAAACGGTCCCCTTGTCGACAAACCGAAAATTGTAGTTATCATGGCCGGTGTACAGCCCAACAAAAATGCCAACCATGGGAACCACTGGAAACGGAAATACTGAAATTCTGGTCTCATTCCGTGCAGGATTTACCCAGGGATGACTTCCAAAAATATATTCGAATTCATTTGAAGCAACCAGGGTGATGCGGTTACAGAAAACCCTTGACCACTCTACCTTAGCGCTCAGGCGATGGGCTCCGTAAATTTCAATATCCTGGTCAGTGTATCCTCCAAAAGGCAAAACACCCCAAAACCGATCATGGTACAAAGTGTATTCCAGTTGAAAATTCCAACTTCGGATCATATGACAACTCATACTGTCCTTCTTAAAACTTCGGTATCCCAGCCCTATTCTGGTCAGATTCGTAGAAAAATTTCCATCAATCCGGTTGAGCCTTTCTGAGAGATTGGATTTGTCAGAAATCGTTTTGTAAACAGAATCACATGCCGGAGATTCATCTGCGATTCCATGGGCAAAAGCACAGCCTGCCTGCCCGTTTGAGTAATGACCACTTTCAATACTCATCGTATACAGTCGTTTGAAATCATGGCTTTGGCCCTTGGTCAATTTCCCGAACTGGCCTCCGATCACAATCTGATAACTGGGCATCTGCACTGGAAGCGAATTGTTCTGGTACATCCTTAGCTGAGAATTAAAACCAGCATATATAGCCTTACCAACTTCTGGCTTATTTGCCTTCCCGCTTTGATTCGGTGTATTTATGAGATGCGAATACATATCGTTGTAAAAACTAAATCGAACTCTTGGATTCGCTTCAAACAGAATGGGGTCATCCTTACGGTAGCTTGACATGTATCCCATATTCTGGGTCTGAGTAAATGGATATATCTCCCTGAACGATTTTGTTAAATCGAGTTCATTTTTCCTCTTGCAAATACGACATGTATCTGATCCCAAGACTTCTGCCTCGAAAACAAAAAACAAAGCGAACAGACAATATCCAACAGTTTCTAAATCAAACCTTTTCATTCTAGTCTAGTAGGATATGTTCGATTTCTGAAAAAACGGCATCTTCAATTTGCCCCCTCTTCACAAAAGACGAGTCTGGAATGAAATTATAATACAATGTAAATTTCACACCCATTGCCCGGATGGCATCCGCCAGCAACCGGGCATTTCCCGGGCTGTCTGTTTGCAGGTAAAATGTTTGTTCAATCTGAATAAACTTCAGACTTTTTGAGGTGACTGCATTGATTACTTTGGCCATCGTCGCACCGTCAGGACTACCAAATACACTTAAAATATTTCCAAATTCTGCCATTGTCTTTTTCCTTACTCTATCCCAGCTTTTCAGGGTTATCGCTGCCGGATTTGTTTCAAAGCAACCCGGTTTCCTTATATTTTTCATAGGTCTGTTTCGAATAGGAAACATCCATTGTAAGCAGGTCAGCTCTGAAACCCCTACCCTACTTCAATCACCTGCCCCCCTTTCCTGATCAACGGAAAAACCTTTTCGTAAAACTTTTTATAGTAAACACGACTGCTCACCACCCCTTCTCTTCCTTTCACTACTTCGATCGCCGAACCTACAATCAGGCAACCTTCTGTATCGAGGTCTGTATTGCCCCAATGCATGAGAACATACTGAAAACCCGGAACCGGGTCCAGCCAGATGAGATCATGTTGTTTAAAATCTTTTATAGCTGGAAAAGAAGCGAGGTCTTTCGCATCTATGAGTTTTTGGGCTGACTCACTCCAAAGAAAGGTGCTGCTGAATTTCGGACTTTGCCGGAGTTTCAATGGATATGACCCGGCTGGAATAGCCGTTTCTCCGTGAATCTTCACGTTGCGGATTTCATCCTCTACAGTAAATCCATCAAGTTTACCATTGATCAGGAGTCTGCCGAGTGTCCAGTCGGGCGAAAATTTGAAACGTTCGAGTTTGATAAGAGACATTGTTAAATCTGTTTAATAAAATATGTTGAAGAATGATTTGCTTATTGTTTTTGCAGGCTCAGATGTGTTCGCCTAAGTCCCATTTCAGCACCGCCAGAAGCGCTTCAGTGTGGGAGAATCCTGTTTTTTTAAGAATGTGTTTCCGGTGAGTTTTCAGTGTATCATGAGCCATATTTAGCATTTGGGGCAATCTGGAGTGGCTTCCTTCTTTGTACAATCGTGCGATCACTTTATGTTCTGTAAAGCTTAGGTCTTTTAACAAAGGATGCTGATTGATGGGTGGGGCCACACGCTCTTTTCTGATCACCTCACCCCTGTGCATAAGTCTGACTTCATGCGAAAACCGGCGGGGAAGAAATTCAAGTCTACGCACCGAGCATAGCAAAAGAACATTCGGATTGCTTTGCTTCAGGTTCAAGGGAGAGATCTGGACCTGAAGGTGATGAATGCGATCTTCAGGTCCCCTGCGACAATAATCAAATACCAACAAAGCTTCATCCTGTGTGCCTGACTCTGGAAACCGTGACAATTCGTCCAGAAATGGAGCCACTACATTTCCCAAAGGGACACCGGAGCAGGATTGAAGACTTTCGAGCCAAACTGACAACGGCAGGATAGATCCCTGTTCCAATTCTAAACCACAAAATTCTCTGTACTGCTCACTGGTGTAAAGAATATGATTCGGACGAAGCCCCAGGATACAGAATGCAATCCCACCAATGTGAGCAACAAACTCAGGCATATGCATAGACTTTTTAAAGTCAAGATAGCTTTGTTCCCGAACCAGATCAATTTTAGCCAGCTCGCCAAAAACAGACGTGTTGAAGTGGGCCATTAATATTTATGGTCATAGAGATAAATAAAATATTAATGATGTTGTTTGAGGCAAATGTAGATTTTGGTTTGAACTATGCAAGTATTGGTTTGAAAATAAAATTGAATTCAGAACCGCATTACGATCAGGCTTACAACTAAGAAACCTGAAAAATTCCAGGACCCCACAAACATTGAATACCCCAAAGGGTGATGTTCAGAGTGTAGTTTGAATACTCGAAATGGTCTGATCCTCCTCCATTTCAAAAAAAGGCAATCAGGACTTTCAATTTACCCTAAAATAAACTTCCTAAGGGTGATACCACCAGAACACTGTAACACTCAGATTTGACGCACCATGTCTAAATAAAAATATGTCACCACTCCCAATTCTCGATCTGGTAGCCGGAATTATCTTTGTGTTTTTCCTTTTGTCGGTAATCAACAATTCCATCATTGAAATCATTTCATCCTTCCTGAAGTTACGTTCGAAGTTGCTTGAACAATGGTTGATTCTCACCTTTTCAGCGAAAGGAGGTGGAGACAAGACTCTAGCTGAAGAGATTATGGATCATCCTTTACTCACAGGACTGAGCGCAAAAGGGAAGTCAACCTCTTACTTCAACTCCAAAAATTTTTCATCCGCACTCGTTCAGATTTTATGGTTTAAGAAGTTTGGCGAAACCAATTCAAATCTTGACATCGGCAAACTGAAAGAGGCTGTCCAAAGCTCCAGCCTGCTTCCGGATACACTCAAAGCAACATTCCAGTTTGAAATTGACAAAATCATTCGAAGGCTGGAAATTGATAAAGAAGTTTTCAACCCGGTAGAAGCTTTTGAACTGAAGGTTTCTGAATGGTTTGATTCTATCATGGAGCGAATTGGCAGCCGATTTAAAAACAACATTTTTAAGTGGACAGTTGGCATATCCATACTGATCACACTTGCACTTAACGTCGATACAATTTCACTGGCATCTTATCTTTACACACACCCGAACGAAAGAGCCAAATGGGCAAGTCAGGCTTATGGCAGTGTGGAAGACAGTACATATCAAAAATTAGTCAGGCGTCATCCCATATCCGGAAAGGCATCGACTTCAGCGGATTCTTTGGTCAAGGAAATTGAGTCACAACACCAGAAACTCAAATTAGCCGCCAACACCTTAAATGCAGAATTGCCCATAGGCTGGACAAAGGCAGAACTGAACTCTTTCTCATCAAACTGGCCTAAAAAATTGGGTGGCTGGATGATCACCATTTTTGCTTTATGTCTTGGTGGGCCATTCTGGTTTGATGTTTTAGGCAAACTTGCCAATATCCGTAGTGTAATCAAGCCGAAACAGGATTCATAATCCATCAACAGATTGAAACCAAAAATAAATAGCAATATGACAAAAGACCCGATTACCCTTGAAAGGATCAAACAGATGCATCCTTCTCTTGTGGCTGAAACAAATGCATTGTATGATGAAATTGCTGCTGCCTTATCTGGCAGAGCAATCTGCCGCTTTGCCTATACATACCGAAGCTATGCGGAACAGGATGCCCTGTATGCAATTGGCCGAACAAAACCTGGCAGGAAAGTGACCAATGCAAAAGGTGGCCAGAGTTACCACAATTTCGGTTTGGCATTTGACATCGTACTCCTCCGGGATCTGGATAAAAACGGCACCTTTGAAACTGCGAGTTGGGAAACCAATGTGGATATTGATGGAGATGGAAGAGCTGACTGGATGGAAATTGTAGACATTGCCAAACGACGCGGTTGGGAATGGGGAGGTGAATGGCGTTTTAAGGATGATCCTCACTTTCAGAAATCATTTGGTTTGAGTGTATCAATCCTGGCTCAAAAGGTCTCAGAAGGCAAAACAGCAAAGCCCGGTTCTACGTATCCGGTTTTGTAATAAGTTCATTCTGGTTACTGGAGTCAATATTCTGTGATAACAGTTTTATCAAAACGGATTGCGAAATGCAATCCGTTTTTTGTTTCTATTTACCCAGCCCTATTCAACGATCCATTAATACATGTTGATTTGCATCCAATTATTCCACCCATGACCAAAACCATTTTCCGTTACCTCCTTGCCCTCATCTTCATTGGAAGTGGATTCATGCATTTTATTCTTCCGGATACGTATGTGAAAGTGATGTCGGATTTTATTCCCTTCCCATTGGCTTGCGTGCTCATCAGTGGGGTACTGGAACTAGCAGGTGGAATTGGCTTGTTGATTCCCAAATGGAGAAACCGGGCTTCCTGGCTGATCGTGGCCTTGCTTCTTTCGTTTCTGGCCGTGCACATCCCCCACATCTTGAATGGTGGAAAAGTGACGACCGACTTCTCGCTTCCGCTTGCTGCTGTTTGGGCGAGGCTCGCTTTTCAGGCCGTGTTTATAGCCTGGGCCCGTTGGGTAGGGTAAAAAAATAGCAGATTATTCCACCACCAGCTTTTGCTGACTCTGGGCACCGTCCTCCGACAGAAAACGAACCACAAACAATCCTTTCTTCACGGACGGAATCAAAAGAGGCTCCGTCTGACTTCCTGACAGTTGGCTGTACATCCAGCATTTTCCCTGAAGGTCGAACACCTGTAACCGTCCTGAAACCGGGCGGCTGAAGAGGACCTTACTTTGTCCTGATGTCGGATTGGGCACCACCTGAAAATCGGTTTGGATCAGCGGCCGGCTTACGGCCAAAATCACCGGATTGGTGTGAGGGATGGAATCATTGATGGTGTTGATAACTGTATTGGTTCGCACGCCCGGGTTGATGTCGAAATAGATGGTTGCCTCATTCCGGATTTGAGTTTGCTGACTTAAACCGGGTTTGGCCGCTATGGAAAAGGTGACAAAACCTTCGCTTCCGGCTTTGTTGGTGTTGCTGTCGGGGAGCACAATGTTTTCAAATGTAAAAATGAGAATGGGCTTTTCCAGTGTTCCACTCAGTTCGAAACGGCGGTTGTACGGAAATGATCCGTCGATACCGGTGAGGGTGGTGATATCGAGATGCTCGGAAAGAGTGTCGCGGATTTGCACATAATGTGCTTCTGCTGTCCCGGTATTCTGAAACCGGATCCGATATTGAAACCGTGTCTGACTCTGCACATTTCCCTGGATTCCCCATCCTTCGGGATACACTTGCTTGTCGTTGGGGTCCATGGAGCCAAGTACTCTGGCACAAATACTCAATTGTTCAATATCAGAATTCGTTCCAGTGTACACAAAATTTTCACCTGGTGCAGGCATAGTTGCTGGCTGAAAACAAGGGAGAATTGTACCTGTTGCAAATCCACCAAATGGGTGATTAGGCGATTGGTCGGCTGCCAAATGAAAGACTTTATTAGCTGACGGAACTGAGATCCACATTGATTCTCCAGCGAGAAGTTTAAATTTTCCGGTGTTGGTTATGCCAGCAGCGGTATAAATTCTGTATGTATTGCTATCAGCCATGGTGCCGGTTCCATTGTTACGGATCTGAAAAACAGCAGCACCATTTCCATCGCACTCTCCTGTAACTGCCATGTCGGAATGGTCCCAGTTCGGGGCATTGGGCAGACATTTACCACCATACTGAACTTTGGCAAGTGTACAATTGAAATTTCCTGTAGTACTAAAAACACATTGGTTGGAGTCAACAATGGAAATATACCCATTGCTAAGTCCAGCTACAGAATTAATACTGAAAACATGTTCCCCTGTCTGAGAATCAAATGTGTGGGTCGGATAATAATTACTTGAGTATTCTCTGAATATAGCAGTTGGTGGTAGTGTTAACCGAACAACAACCTGGTCTGCCGGACCAAATCCCTGATTAATGAAGGTAATATTGGTTGACGTTTTCCGGCAGGGAACACGTGGACTGGCACTTCCAATAAGGCCAAGTTGTGCACATCCGCTTCCTTGAATCCCCACATCCACATTATGAAAACTATGAGTTGAATCGAGGCTGAATTCCAGAGATGGATCTCCGCAAATGGTATCGGCTACAATACCGGGTGTTTTGGTGACCAGTTGAGTGGTATAGTTTCCGGCAGGGAGGTATTGATAAAAGGCATTTTTCCCCATCGTTGCAGTTAAATAGTCACCCGGTGAAAATTTGAGAATACTCAAATTCGGGAGGATGAAATATTGGTTGTTGTGACAATCCAAATCCTTGTCAAAATAAATTTTCCCGGAAACACAAAGCTTTGGATACCCTCCGTTTTCAAAATAGTACAGTTTATCTTCAGTTTCGCTATACCCTACAATATCGGGATCGGAATCCATATCGGCATCCGTTACGGAAATCGAAGCAAACGAGGTATTGAATTCATAAAGTACCAGAGGAGCAGCAAACAAACCCTGTCCTACGTTTTGATACCAGATAATGTTATTCTCTTTGGACGCCACAATATCTGCACGGCCGTCCTTATCAAAATCAACAATCTGGAAAGAAGAAATTATCCCGGCACCTGAATCGATCAGATGATACTCTGCATTGGGTAAACCCGGATGGGTGTAAAAGCCCAGTTTGTACGCCGGATTGCTGTAACTGGTCTTGATAGAACATAGTATTTCAACACTTGTATCGCCAGTTAAATCTCCGATCTGGCCTTTTGTTTCATAGCTATAGGATACCCCTGTTCCTAAAATAAGTGACTGAGCCTGGACCAATAAATTTTCAAACTGAGTTGAACTCTGATAAAAAACTCCGTTGTTGAAGTTAGAATCCGAAATACGAAGGTAAAACCAATCATTACCTGGTCCTTGTTTGAATGGCTCAATCGATCCCTCATATGTATTGTCGGAATAATAGGTCATTGCGTCAGGTAGTAACTCATATATGGAACCAGTACTGTAGACAAATGCATAAAAATATGGAATGATACAAGGAGCACCTGGAGAGGTTGTGGCAACAATAAAGTCCGGCTTTCCATCTTCATTCAAATCCTTTGCTACAACACGATTCAAAAAAGTCCGGTTTGAACCAGCTTCAATTGTGCATAAATGCTGAACTGAACCAAACAACCCTGACCCCAGATTCTTTTGCCAGACCAATTCAGTGCCATTTCTTATAAAAGGAAAAACCCAAATAGGAAACTCATCTGTGATTCGTACGGAAACAATATCCATTTTGCCATCCTGATCCATATCAGCGAAACATCCATGCGCCAGGTTCACCGTATCCGGGATTTGGATGGGAATTGCTGGTCCAAAATAGGAATTCCCCAGATTCCGGATCCAGCTGAATCTGCCTGAATTTGAATAAGCCAAAACCATATCTTTCTTTCCATCCACATCTACATCCACCCAGGAAATTGTAGGTTTAGAGGGGCTGTAGGTTGAAAGAATTTGCGGACTGAAGGATTGCGAAACGGCTGTCAGGCAAACAAAAAACAGGAAAATTAGGCTGAGAAGAGAAAATCGCATGGGAAATACGGTTTATGAAACGACGAAGTATGTTGCATATATACAACGGGTTACGCCACTTCTCCAAACCGAATTGAAAAATACGCCGACCTTTCTCAAGGACGGAATCCTCCAAACTCCTTTGGTTTCAACAATCCTGGAAATCGAAAGTTACAAGGAACTCTTACCGCTCAATCGTCTGCTCCCTGCCCGGTCCTGTGGATACGATCCGGATCGGAACGCCGGTCTGGTCTTCGATGAATTTGCAGTAGCGGCGGAAGGAATCGGGAAGTGAATCCCAGGAATTGGCTTCATGCAGACCAGTCGGCCAGCCTTCGAGTGTGTGGTAGACAGGATGCACCTCGCTGCGGACCATATCGTATGGCAATTCAGAGCTGACGTTTCCGTCGTTGTCGTGGTAGGCTGTGCAAACCTTGATGTCGTCAAAACAATCAAGCACATCGCCTTTCATAATCAGCATTTCTGTGGTTCCGTTCACCATGTTGGCAAACCGTAAAGCGGGCAAATCCAGCCAGCCGGTTCTTCGCGGACGGCCTGTCGTGGAGCCAAATTCATGACCAGCCTGACGGATTTTCTCACCGGTTTCTTCATGAAGCTCTGTCGGAAACGGACCCGATCCCACCCTTGTACAATAGGCTTTCGTGATACCAATCACCTTACGGATGTGGCGGGGTGCAATGCCCAGACCGGTACAGGCGCCGGCAGCTGTGGTCGAGCTGGAGGTCACAAACGGATAACTGCCAAAATCGATGTCGAGCATGGCACCCTGTGCTCCTTCCGCCAGAATCGACTGACCTTTTGTGAGGCAGTCATTCAGTAAGTATTCGGTATTGACGATCTGGAACCGTCTGATTTTATCCAGGGATTCGAAGAACAGACTTTCCATGTCGGCCAGTTCGTCGCTGTCCCAGCCACCTTTCTCCAACAATTCGAGGTGCTTATTCCGAAGTTCCTGGTACCGTCCTTCAAAATCGCGGCTCAGGATATCGCCCAAACGCAAACCCTGGCGGGCGTATTTGTCCTGGTAACTCGGGCCAATTCCTTTCAGTGTGGATCCGATTTTCTGATCGCCTTTCGATGCTTCACTCGCCCGGTCGAGCAGCTTATGTGTTGGAACGATGATCTGAGTGCGGTTCGACAGAAAAAGATTCTGCTTCACCTCCACTCCTTTCGCTTCGAGGGCTACCACCTCCTTGTAAAAAACAGCTGGATCAAGAACCACACCATTTCCAATCACATTGACGGTATCAGGCCGGAAAATACCCGACGGAATCTGATGCAGAACATGCTTCTCACCATTCATCACCAGTGTATGCCCAGCATTGGGCCCACCCTGAAAACGGGCCACCACCTGATACGACGGAGCGATAAAATCTACAACCTTTCCTTTTCCTTCATCTCCCCACTGGAGACCTAATAGTACGTCTATTGGCATTTAACTAATTCGTTATGAGTTAGTGGTTATTGATTAGTGGTTAGTGGTTAATAATTAAGAGTTAAAATATTGAACTTATTCATCATTCATAACTCATAATTCATCACGAACCACGCACCACTAACCTCTCACCATTTACGGTTTCTGATCATCTCCCATCTCGGCTTTCAAAGAGGTTAGTCTTGATTTGGCACCGGCGATGGTTTCTTTGTCTTTGGCATTTTCAATGATGGAATTGAGGGTAGCCTGGGCCTGGAAGTATTCTTTCTGACCCACATAATTATCCGACATCAGCAAAAATCCTTTGTTATACCATTTCGGATAAGCCGCAAAGCGACTTTTGAGATCGAATAAAGCCGCAAGGGACTCGTTGTATTTTTTCTGTTTGAAGAACACCTCTCCCACCAGATACTGAGCTTCAGCACCGTTGATGTCCTGAGCATTGTTCACCGTGTTGAGCAATTCATCAATGGCCTTTTCGTATTCGCCTTTGCCTACGTACACTTTGGCTGCATAGAGGGATGCTTTATTGGCAACATCCTGAGCAAGATTTTCTTTCTTAAGCAACTCGGCACTCAAGGTGGCCACTGAATCATAGCGGCCAAGTTGGTAGAGACTTTCGAGAAGTCCAAGTGTGGCGTTGTTCACATCTTTGGCTGATTTGGCGACACCGTTTACTAGGGTAGCATACTGGCTGGCGGAAGACTGGAAATTTCCGGCAGCATACTCCAGTTCCCCGATCCGGAAGGTAGAGCGGATATACCAGTTGCTTTTTCCCTGAGACACTATGTTCTTATACATCTGCAAGGCCTCTCCTTTGTTACCACTGCGATACTGGGATTCAGCAAGGAAGAACCTTGCCTCCGGAGCAAATGTTGAGCTCCCGTAATTTTTCAGATACTCCTGGAAACCAGCGATGGCCTTCTCATATTTCTGGTTGTTGTACAAGGCTTTGCAGGTCTCAAACTCAATGCTTTCCAGTGCATCTGATTCTGGATTGGCTTTCTTGTACTTGCCTATGTATTCATTGAGCTGATCCACATCGCCTGTTTGCACCAAGGCTTCCTGCAATCCAAGAATTGCGGAATTTGCGGCTGAATGAGCCGGATAGTCATCCAGAATCTGTTTGAAATCCTTCACCGCTGCCGGGTATTCCTTCAGGTTGGAGGCTGAAATCCCCCGGTTCAGGTAGCAGAAAGGCAAAACCGGACTGCCTGGCATAGTTTCGATGATGTTGCTGTACCCACGAATGGCCGCCTGATAATTGGTGGATTCAAAATCCATCTGCGCCTTCTGGAACAAAGCCTGATCATAAAGTCGGGATTTTGAATATTTCTCAACGACCACCGAAAAGTTGGTTCGGGCATTTTCGAAATCCTTCAGGACGGCATACACAACACCTTTCTGGTAAAAGGCATAGTCCATATCAGCTGTCCGTGCATCCATGGCTTTATCGTAGGAACGAAGAGCAGAGGGATAATCCTTAGTGGCATACAGGCAATCGGCATACCGTAGCAATGCATCGGCATAGTTTGGTTTCTGTTGTAATTTCTCCACATCACCCAGGTAATCTTTGAAATAACCCAGTGCTTTGGAATAATCCTTCAGATTGAAATTGGCATACCCGAGTCCGAACTTGGCTTTGGAATAATACGGCATTCCCGAAACACCTTCCACTTTGAGGCAGGCCGCGTATTCGGCTGCTGCTTTGGCGTAGAGCCTGTCCTGATTATAACTTTCGGCCAGCCAGAAATGAGCAGCCGCCTGTGTTTCCTTGTCGCTCGGGTATTTTAATGATTGGTTAAACAACTCTGCGGCCTTCACCGTGTTTCCGTCATTGAACAAGGTAGTTCCTCTTTGATAGGCTGCCCTCTGGTAGGCAAGACTGAGACGGTCCGTTTTAACACGGGCATTCTCCATGTACGCAAGTGCCGCCTCAAAATCGTTGCTGTTAAGCAAACCTTCCCCGATCAGTTCATTGGCTTCCACCACGTGAGAGCTTTTCGGATAGTTGTCAACAAAATCCTTAAGGATGTCCACCGCATCAGAGTATTTCTCCAGGTCGTACGCCAGTTTTCCGGCATTGAACCAGGCCACTTCCTGAATGTGCGGATCGGCTTTCATTTCGCTGGCCAGATCAAAGGCGTTGTAGGCGAACTGTTTCTGATCCTTTTTGAGGTAACAGATTCCCAGATAATATGAACCATACTGGCCGAGTGAATCCTGCTTGCCCTTTGTTGTATCGAGCCGGGCCGCTACCTGACGGAATCCCGCTATGGCTTTATCGGTCTGGTCCGTTTTAAAATAGGTAAACGCCACACGGAACTGTAAACCTCTTGGCAGATTTCCCCGTACGCCCTTGCTGTAGGTTTCGAAATGCCCTGCGGCTTTGGTGTATTCTTTCTGGTTGAAATAGGATTCCCCAACCAACAGATGCAGCTCTTCGGGATTGGCGATTCTTGCCGTGTCTTTGAAGGTTTCTTCTCCCAGATCAATTACCTCTTTGTATTCTTTCTTTTTGTATAAAATACTGGCTTTCAGAACCGGAATGCTGGACTTGTATTCAGGTGATGTTTTGGCAACATCCAGATCGGCCAGGGCATCATCGAGGAGACCGTCTTTAAAATTGAGGTAAGCCGTGTAATAAGCCGCTGACCCTTTGTAGGGATGATCTTTCCGGCGGAGTTTCTGAAAATAGGATTTGGCCCGGTCGAACTGCTGCAATTGGAAACAGGAAACTCCGGTTTTGAAATCGGCTTCGATCTGACTTTCTTCTTCAAGGCCGTCCGCCGGAATTCGGGTGTAATACTGAACAGCGGTTTCCCATTTCTTAATCCGGAAATAGTAATTGGCCAGATCGAACCAGACACGGGATTCATACACGCTGCCTGGATTCCGCTGGTTGAAGGCCAGCAATTGTTCTTCGGCATCGGGGTGATAAAGTTTGAGTGCGCAGTGAGCGGCATAGTATCGTGCCGTCATCGCCAGGTCAGCTGAAGCACCCGTTTCCTGAGAAAAGGACTGGAATTCAGCCATGGCTGCCTGATAATTGTGCCTCTCCATTAAATCGAAAGCGATTTTCAGCCTTGGATCCGGGGATTGAACACTGAGAGTTCTCTGAGCCAACACACTGCCAGACAGTGTGGTTGTGAACAAAAGAAGAAAAATAAAGAAGATTGATTTTGAACTCCGCATGCAGGAAGACCTATTTTGGACCGCCAAAAATAACAGATGATCCCATAGAAAAGTGGAACATTTGCCTTTTCGGTTTGTAACAAACGTTACACGGTAAAATAAATTAAAGTCGACCCCGGAATGATTTTCTAAATCTTTGAAAAAAAGCCGGTTAAAGAAAAGAATAAATGAAAATAGGCTACGATGCCAAACGTGCGTACCACAACCCGACCGGACTCGGCAATTACAGCCGGACACTGATCGGCGGGATGTTGAAACAGCATCCGGAAAATGAATACCTCCTGATGGATACCGGCAATCCCATGGACCTACCCTATTTCAACCGGCAGCTCAACGACAGTGGCGCCAACTGGAAATACGAATCGGGTGGTATGTTTGGAAAACACTCGCGTTCATACGGCTGGGGCTCGAAAGCCAGGTCGCTTAAATTGGATGTGTACCACGGACTAAGCAATGAAATTCCACTTGACTGGAAACCAGGATCAACAAAAAGTGTGGTGACGATTCACGACGTGATTTTCAAACGGTATCCGGAAGCATACAAAGGACTGGACCGTTGGTTTTACAACCGGAAAACGCAGTTTGCATGCAAAAAAGCGGACATCATTCTGGCAACAAGTCTTCAGACTAAGTCTGATCTGGAAGAATATTATCCGGACAGCCGGGGCCGGATTCAGGTGGTGTATCAGGATACAGATCCCGCCTTTCATTACCGGAAACGAACCGAAGCGGTGGCCAAAATCCTGTACAAGTTCGACATTGTGGAAAGGCCCTACATTCTTTGTGTGAGCAAGCTGGAGAAGCGAAAAAACCACAAGGTCCTGCTCGAAGCCTTCCGTTCGGTGATGTCGCAGATTCCCGAAGATCTGGTTCTGGTGGGAGGACGAGGCGATACGGGTGACGAAATTCTGGAACATCTCGGCGACTACGAAGGCCGCCTCCGCTGGCTGGGAAATGTGGAAACCGATGATCTGGTGAATCTCTATGACGGAGCCTCGTACACAGCCTATCCATCTGTTTTTGAAGGATTTGGAATTCCTCTTCTGGAGTCGATGCGTAGAGGAAAAGCGATTGTGTCATCGACGGGTTCCTGTTTTCAGGAAATTGCCGGTCAGGCTGCATTGTATGCTGATCCGACCCGTCCGGAAGAAATGGCGCAACAACTGTTACGATTGTCCACCGATGCCGAACTGAAACGATCGCTGGAAACAGCCGGACAGACGGAGTCGAAACGCTTTGATCTGAAGGTTCTGGTGGAAACCATTCATGGGGTGTACCGGGAATTGTAGAAGAATTCTTGTTTGGATCCACTTTTTAGATTCTTGAACTGAAAAATCCAATGCGGGAAATTTGAATTTGTGATGATTCTTTATTTTCGCTGCTCTTTTGAAAAGTACCCAAATGAAATTACCGAAGTACCCATTAGCATCAAGTGACAGATTATTCACCTTTGAATTCATTAGCGAGGGTCCGAAGGGGTTGATTCACAAACTTGTACGTTATCAACCAACCAATTTAAAAGATGTGTATAATTTAGCCTTTGGTGATAAGGATTTAAAAAGTGGAGAAATTGATGATACCATCATCTCAAACAATGGAGACAGCGAAAAAGTACTTGCTTCTGTTGTGTCTTCAATTTATGCATTTACAGATAAGTATCCTGATTCATGGATATATGCCACTGGAAGCACGAAAGCAAGAACCCGACTTTACCGAATCGGGATTTCAAAATTTCTTTCTGAAGTGACGGATGATTTTGATGTTTTTGGAGAAAAAAATGATGATTGGGAATCATTCAATAAAAATATTGAATACGAAGGATTTTTGGTGAAACGGAAACGAAAAAAATAGTACTTTTAACCATCTAAGAAGTTGTATTATGAAGGTTGCAACAGAATTAAAGAAAAGGAAAATTCCAATCGTAAAAATTGACAAGTCATTGAACAAATTTGATGATGTCATTTTGTTCCCAGAGAAGTTGGAAAAAGCAAATGAAATGTTGAAGAAAATTGGGCTTCCCAAAATATAAGGCATATCATTCCAGCAAAACGTATTGTTCTTCAGACGAGGGTTTTCCCATAGATTTGGTGTGAAAACAATCGGTTGAAAATCCCTCTGGTTTAAAAACCTCTAAAATTTGAAAATCCACAAAACTACCTTTGAAGAAGAAGCCGAGGCCAAATCGAAAGCATGGCTGGCTCTCACCGGATCGGAACGTCTGGAGATGCATTACCACATGCTCCGGCGGATTTATGGGGAATGGGAAAGCAAGCCACTCGAAGGACAGAAGGTGAAGATCAGGCGAAGTTTTGAAGAAGAATGAAACTGGAAGAAAGTCATATCCGGTTACTGCGATCATTCCGTCAACACAAGGTTGAATACATGTTGGTGGGTGGTCATGCGGCCATTTATTATGGGGTTGAACGAACAACCTCCGACATCGACATTCTCATCAAACCAGGAACTGAAAACGGGATCAAAATTCTGGCAGCTTTTTCTTCTTTAGCTTTAAATACCGATGATTTGCTGCCTGAAGATTTCAACCAGAATCTGGTCCTGACGTTTGGAATGATGCCGGAAGCGGTGGATCTGATGAACTACATTGTTGGCGTTGATATTGAAACGGCTTTTGAAAAGGCCACTATTGTTTCAGTGGAGGATATTCAGATTAAGGTGATCGACATCCGGGATTTACTTCAAAACAAACTGGCCCTCAACAGAACAGGTGTCAAAGGCCTCACCGATCAACAGGATATCCTGGTTCTAAAAAAAATTATCTCCTCCTGAATTCTCTCCATGCGGGTCATCAAAGAAATAGCACTCACCAATTCGATTAATGCCACACTCTTTGGCTGGAATGGAAAATACATCCTCAAACTCGAAAAAGGGAATCTGGAACAAACATACAAAATCCCGGAAACCGATGTGGCCGGACAAAGCGACATCGATGACTTTCTCGCGGATCCGGGTTTTATTGCCAAAGTCGACTCCGTCTTTGAATCGATGGACTCCAATCTGGACAGCCTTTACGATTACTAAGGCACTCTCCTATTCGGATTCCGTTCAAAGATTCACAAGCGTCAGAAGCAAGGCCATCCGGTTATGGCTCCGTCTGTAAAAAGGCTGTCGGTAGTTTGAGCAGCTTTTGCATTTTTGCAGCCCTCATTCAAAACACCAACACCGTTGAAAAAGCTTGTTACCGTCCTTTTACTGACTCCGTTTCTGACGGGATCTGTTCTGGCTCAAAAGAAAAAACTGAGTCTGGAAGAATCACTCACCAACCCAGCGTTTGGTATGTCCATCCGGCAACTGCATGGATTTCAGGACGGTGCCTATGCCGAAGTGGTGACAGTTCCCGGAAAAGGAGATGTGCTGGTGAAACGGCTTAACGACAAAACCGATACCCTCCTTTTTGCCTCGGCCTGGCAAAACGGGAAAAAGAATTTCCCTCGTCTGAACTGGAAAAGCAGTCAGTTTCTGTATGGAATGATGGGAAGCGAGCTTTCGACGTACAACCTGGAAACGAAAAAAGCGGCCCTCGTCGCCACTCTTCCCGAAGAAGCCGAAAACCAGGATGTGGAAGAAAAAAATCTGTTTGTCGCCTTCACGAAAGAGCAGAATCTGTTTATCCAGAAAGGAACGCAGGCCATTCAGGTGACGAATGAAACGGATAAAAACATCGTCTGCGGACAATCGGTACACCGCAATGAATACGGCATCAACAAAGGAACGTTCTGGTCTCCGGACGGGAACCAACTGGCTTTTTACCGCATGGACCAGCGGATGGTGACCGATTACCCGATTGTGGAAATCACCGAAAAGCCCGCCAAAGTGCGCAACATCAAATACCCGATGGCCGGACAAACCAGCCATGAAGTGACACTGGGTGTGTACAATCTGGCCAACCAGAAAACGACATTTCTTGATGTGACCGGTCCGAAAGACCAGTACCTCACCGGTATCACCTGGACCACCGATTCGAAATACATCACCATCACACTTCTGAACCGGGAAACCAATCATTTCCAGCTCAATGCCTACGATGCCAACACCGGCAAACTGGTAAAAACGCTTTTTGATGAAAAATCAGACCGATATCTTGATCCGCAGGAAGGTCCGCTTTTTGTGAATGCGGCTCTTGACTTTGTGTGGCAGTCGGAGCGAAACGGATTCAACCATTTGTATCTCTATGGCTGGGATGGAAAACTGAAAAAGCAACTGAGCAGCGGTGATGAAAAAGTAACCGACGTGTTGGGAACCGATGACAAAGGACAGAATCTTTTGTTTATTCAAACAGGAGGTCAGGGAATGGACCGGATCGTGAAATCAGTAGATCTGAAATCCGGAAAAGTGAAATCTCTTACTCCCACTTCCGGTGTGCACAATGCGATGTGGTGCGAAGGCAAAACCCGTTTGCTGGACGTTTGGTCGAATTTGAAAAAACCTAAGCAAATCGACCTGATTGACGTGACGGGAAAAGCTCCGAAAATGCTGAAAACATTTGCCAATCCATTTACTGACTATGATTTTCCGTCCATTGATACGTTGAGTCTGAAAAGTTCCGATGGCCAGACCTTGCATGCCAGATTGATCAAACCAACCAATTTCGATCCGAACAAAAAGTATCCGGTGATTGTGTACTTGTACGGCGGTCCGCATGCACAGATGGTGACCAATTCCTGGCTGGCGGCTGCAAACGTGTATATGGCAGCCTGGGCGGCAGATGGTTTTGTCGTGTTTACCATCGACAATCGGGGCAGCTACAACCGGGGTGTTGGCTTCGAGCAGGCACCTTACCGAAACATGGGAACGCCCGAAATGGAGGATCAGTTGGCTGGTGTTAAGTATCTGAAATCATTGCCCTATGTGGATGGAACCCGTCTGGGCATTCACGGCTGGAGCTATGGCGGATTTATGACCACCACCATGATGAGCAGAGCACCTGGAACCTTCAAAGTGGGCATTGCTGGTGCACCGGTGATCGACTGGGCCATGTATGAAATCATGTACACCGAACGCTACATGGACACGCCGAAAGAAAATCCGCAAGGTTACGAAACCGCCAATCTGGTGAACCATGCACAGAATGTGAAAGGGAAATTCATGCTCATCCACGGAACATCTGATGATGTGGTGGTCTGGCAGAATACACAGGCCTTCCTCAAGAAAGCCATCGAATCGGGCGTGCAGCTGGATTATTTCATCTATCCTGGTCACGGACATGGCGTGGGTGGAAAAGACCGGATCCACCTGATGAAAAAGATGACGAACTACTTCAAAGATAATTTGTAGAGAAGAGACGGGATTCTGGAATCAGGAATCTTCTTATAGAAAAAGCCACTCATAATCGGGTGGCTTTTTTATGTCTGATAAATGCAACAGGCATTATTGAAATCAGGTGCGATTCTGTCCATAAGATAAGATGACAATTTCCAGAAATAATCCAATCTGTTGCGAAAGAGGTTGAATAGGCTTCAGACGGGCCTCAGACGAGAGAAGAACGAACTAAGAACGGAAGCCGAAAATGGGAAAAGTACAACAGAGAGAAGGTGAAAATCCGAGTAATCCGAATCTTTACAACATCCACCAGGCCACGCCAAAGTAGACGGCAAGTCCAAGCAGATCGTTGGCTGTGGTGATGAAAGGTCCGCTGGCCAGAGCCGGATTGACGCCAGCTTTGTCGAGAAGAAAGGGAGTGACCGTTCCCATAACCGAAGCCAGAATGACCACTGAAAAAATAGCGACAGATACTGTCAACGCCAGAGGGATGGGATCACCAAGTAAAAACGTCAGACTCAAAACTGCCAGACAAATGACGGTGGCGTTGACCAGTGCAATGAGCAGTGTTTTGCCCAGTTTCTGTAGGAAGGAAAGTGAATTGATTGTTTTGCTTCCCAGACTTTGCACCATGACGGTACTGCTCTGGATGCCCACATTTCCGCCGGTTGCCGTAATGAGGGGAATGAAAAACGCCATCGCCGGAACCAGCCGGATCTGCCATTCGAACAGACCTGCAAACTTGGCACCCAGAAGGCCACCCGTCATTCCGATCAGAAGCCAGGGCAATCGGGCTTTGGCCGAGAGCCAGATCGATTCATCTTCTTCCACCGTTTCGGAGATACCGGACATGAGGTTGATTTCTTCCTCCGCCTGTTCGGTGATCACATCCACCACGTCATCGATCGTAATTCTCCCCAGCAATTTCCCCTGAATGTTCACCACCGGCACCGATTCCAGATCGTAGCGCTGCATGATTTCGGCTACTTCGTTCTGGTCACGGTAGGTTTCGATGAATACGATTTCTTCCTCATAAATGTCTTTGATGAGGGTATGGCTCTTGGCCAGAATGATCTTTTTGAGCGATACCCGGCCAAGAAGGATGTCGTTGTCGTCCACCACGTACACCGAGTAAATCTTCTCCACATTTTCCGCCTGCCGCCGGATTTCTTCGATGGTCCGGACGATGGTCCAGTTCACATTCGCTTTGATGATCTCTTTGGCCATCAGCCCGCCGGCGCAATCTTCGTCGTACCGGAGAAGCTCCACAATGTGGCTGGCCATTTCTACATCCGTCATCCGTGCGATGACTTCCTCCCGGAAACGAACGGGTGTTTCGGTGAGAATATCCACCGCATCATCCGAATCCATGTAAGGGATAAATTCCACGAACTCGGTGGAATCGTACACCTTCAGGAACTTCTTCCGGGTTTCAGAATCGAGGTTGGTGAGAATTTCGGCGCCCACATCGTAGGGCAAAAGTGAAATGATGTATTTACAGGCCGGACTGTCAAAGTCGTACAGCAGCTGTGTAATATCGGCAGGGTGTAGATCACCGATTTCCTCCACAATCCATGTGGCGTCCTTCCGTTCCACGGCGGCTTCGAGCAGTTCGATGTGCTCGGCGCTCGGTTCTATTCCGGATTCCAGAGGCATGAAAGATGAAAAAAAGGAGGTGATGAATTCGGTTGCAAATTCATCATGAAAAACGGAGGTAGCAAGTGTTTTTCCGTTTTTATCATGGGCCGAAGAAAGCCCCCTAACCTCCGAAGGAGGAATGGCAAAAAATCCCGCAGTTCAAATTAGAGTACGCTCTATTTTTGTGCTATGGACATTCGCGAAATCATAATGGCTGACGCCGAAATAATGGGAGGGCAAACGGTGTTCAGAAATACCAGGGTACCCATTGAAACATTATTTGATCACTTAGAATCAGGGGTTTCCCTCGATGAGTTTCTGGATCAATTTCCTACCGTCACAAAAGAGCAGGCCGTCGGTTTACTTGAATGGACAAGCCAACTGTTTGATTCCCGAAATCCAGATCAGCTTTATGCGTCTTTTATTTAATCCATAACCACTCACTAATAACCCCTAACCCATTCCTAATTCTTAATTCCTCATTCCTCATTTCCTAAGCTTTCCTTCCGCCTCATAGATCGCCGTCATTTCTTCGAATTCGGAGACGCTGAGTTGCTCGGCCCTCTTGTCCATCCAGGGGTGCTGCGCAAGAGATTCCGGGATGCCCATGGGCTTGAGCGCATTGCGGAGGGTTTTTCGCCGCATGTTGAATGCCTGCTTCACCAACTTCTGCAGATTACTGAAACGACAGGGAAGTACCTTTCCTTCAATCAACTCGAGACGAATTACACCGGACTGCACTTTCGGAGGCGGATCGAATACATGCGCACCGACCGTAAAGGCGTATTTGATGGTGTACAAACTTTGCAGCAGAACCGACAGAATGCCGTATTCCTTGCTGCCCGGTCCGGACGCAATGCGTTGGGCGACTTCTTTCTGAAGCATGCATACCACTTCGGTGACTTCCGATTCCATTTCCAGGATGTGAAAAAAGATCTGGGAGGAAATGTTGTAAGGGAAATTCCCGATCACGGCCAGCCGCGAAAAACCCATCGCTTTGGGATCCATCCGAAGGAAATCTTCTAAGATGAACTTTTCCTGATGCAGCGGAAAATGCCGTTTCAGGTATTCAATCGATTCGCCATCCACATCCGAAGCCCGGAATTTCCAGGGCTTGGGTTCCAGCAAATGCTGCGTAAGAACGCCCGTTCCCGGTCCAATTTCAATCAGGATTTCCGGTTGCCCGAAACCCGTGAACAGGTCCACAATGTCTCTGGCAATTCCCTGGTCCTTGAGAAAATGCTGCCCCAGGTTTTTCTTTGGCCGAACGCTCATCTGCAATGGTAATTTGGGTGCAAGTATACGGACTTCAATCCCCGCATTTCCATACGCTTGGTTTTTCGTCCGCTGATCATGGTTTCATTCGGAGAAAATCCGGGACCTTTTGTTGATTTGCTAAACTGGATGCAATCGGGTAATGACTTCCGGAATTCATCTTCAACCAAAACAAAAAATGAACGCACTGCAATTTGCGCAGGACTGGATTTCGTCCTGGAATTCACACAATCTGGATGTGATCATGGTGCATTATTCCGACGACATCGAAATCACCACACCGATGATCAAAGCTGCTGCCGGCATCGACTCCGGTACACTGAAAGGAAAAGAAGCCGTCCGGAATTACTGGCAGATCGCTTTGAACCGGATTCCGGACCTTCATTTTGAGCTGTATGATGTCACAGAAGGCGTTGGTTCTGTTGCTCTTTACTACAAATCGGTGATGAACAAAAAGGCCATTGAGGTGATGTTTTTCAATGAAGAAGGAAAGGTGAACCGGATGTTTGCACATTACACTCAAGCTATTTCGGTTTAAGAAAAATTCATCCTGACCCGCAAGCCGGATGGCCTTATCTTTGGACAACTGAAACCAACCATGAAACCAGACCTGTCCAACCGCACCGACATTGAAACAATCGTGAACACGTTTTACGACAAGGTAAAAACCGACAACACCATCGGGCGTTTTTTCACCGAAGTAGCGAAGGTGCATTGGGAACATCACCTCCCCAAAATGTATGTGTTCTGGGAAAATGCGGTTTTCTATACGGGCGGCTATACCGGAAACATCATCGAGAAACACAAAGGAATTCATGCCCTAAGTCCGTTGCAACCAGAACATTTTCAGCATTGGCTGAAGCTGTTCAACGAAACGGTGGACGAACTGTTTGAAGGTGAAAACGCCAATCAAATCAAACAGAAAGCACTGAGTCTGGCTACGGTAATCGAGATCAAAGTCTTGAACTAAAGGAACAAAAAACTGGGGATTCCGTCCTTGAAAAACGATGCCCGACACTCACGCCTTTTTCTCCCGAAGTGATTTGTAAATGCGGATGGCCGACATAAGCAAAAACACAAAGGCCACCAGTCCGCCCAGTCCATATACCAGACTGATGTTTTGTTTCACCACCACCAGCATCACGATGGCCACGAGAAAAACGGTGGGCACTTCGTTCCACATCCGGAGTTGATTACCGGTGTAGGAAAAGACACCGCTTTTTTGCTGACGGTACAGTTGATGAAGTGAAAACTGATAAGCAAACAAGCACAACACCATCCCGATTTTGATCCAGAGCCAGGTCGGAATCTCCGGATAAAAGGACAGCATCCAGGTTCCGAAAATGAGGGTAAGCACGGTTGAGGGCCAGCAGATACCAAACAGCAACCGGCTGATCATGATGTCAAACTGATTCTTGAGGATGCTTTTTTCGGGCTCGGGTTTATCCTGCGCCTCGCGGTTGTAGATAAACAGACGGCACTGGTAAAACATTCCGCTGAACCAGGTGATCACGAAAATGATGTGGAGCGATTTTACGTAGAGATAATCCATTTGAATGTGCGCCGTCTGAATTCCGGTCGGCAAAGAAAATCAATGCAGGGTTGCCTTTGCGCAGTAATTTTTGATTTGATCGTTGTGCTTTGTCGGTGAAACCCGGATTCTTTACCTAAAAGCTAATTGCTTCGCAACGCCTTGATTCCGATTCTATTACGGCCCCAAACCCCGAAGGGTATTTTTCAGGTGTGAATCAAGGCGTTAAAAGCGAATTGAATAATCCGGGTGAAAGACTTTCCTTTGAGCTCCATTCCAGAAATTATGTCAACAAATACTGCAACGCTTCTTTACGGCAATCCGAATCAGGTTTCTCAGGCCAATGTCTGGCTCATTTCGTCTACTTCTTCCTGGCCTGATGCCGAACTGGGTGCGCAGCCCAAATGGCTTAAGAAAGCCTGGGAAGATAAAATGCCGGTTCAGGTTTTGACCACAGCTGACGGTCAGGTTGTGGTGGTGCAGGTGACGGCCTCCACGGATTCTGCCTCACTGGAAAAGGTCCGTAAGCAGGGAGCCGAAGTGGTTTCTGTCCTTGGAAAAGCAAAAACAACATCGGCGGTGGTGGCAGAGACAGGTTTGTCGAAGGCTGATGTACTGGCTTTTGCCGAAGGCGTCGCACTGGCTTCGTACCGTTTCGACAAATACAAAACCGAAAAAGCAACCGGACTTGAAAGCGTAACCGTCATTTCTTCGTCGGTTATCAACAAAGACTTAAAGGAACTTTCTGTAGTGGTGAATGCCGTGTCGCTGGTTCGCGATCTGGTGAATGAACCGGCCAGTGTGCTGACTGCAAAATTGCTTTCCGACATTTTTGTACAGACAGGAAAGGAATCCGGCTTTGAAGTGGAAGTGCTGGAAGAAAATAAGATCCAGGCCCTTAAAATGGGTGGCCTGTTGGGTGTGAACCAGGGAAGCGATTTGCCGCCGACCTTTAACATTCTGGAATACAAGCCAAAAGAATACACCAACTCCAAGCCCATCATCCTTGTTGGAAAAGGCGTAGTATATGATACAGGTGGACACAGCCTGAAAACCAGTGGCGGAATGGAAGCCATGAAATGCGATATGGCCGGTGCTGCAACGGTACTGGGCGTGATCAAATCGGTTTCAGAACTGGGGCTTCCGTTGCACATCATCGGTCTGGTGCCCGCAACCGACAACCGGATTTCGGCTGCGGCAGTTTCGCCTGGCGACATCATTACCATGTCTGATGGAACAACCGTTGAAGTTTTAAACACCGATGCCGAAGGACGGCTCATTCTGGCCGATGCCTTGGTGTTTGCCAAAAAATACGAGCCCGAACTGGTATTCGATTTTGCCACCCTCACCGGTGCGGCAGCAAGAGCCATCGGCAAGGAAGGATTTGTGTTTATGGGAACGGCTTCCGACAAGGTGAAATACCAGTTGCAGTCTGCCCAGAACCAAACCTACGAGCGGGGTGTGGAGTTCCCGATCTGGGACGAATACGCCGGGCAGATCAAATCCGATGTGGCCGATCTAAAGAACATTGGCGGCGCCGAAGCCGGAGCTATTACAGCCGGAAAGTTCCTTCAGCATTTCACCAACTATCCATGGCTGCACTTTGACATTGCAGGTCCGGCTTTTTACGAAGGCGCTCCGGTGGGCTACATTCCCAAAGGCGGAACCGGTTTCTGCGTTCGGCTGGTGGTGGAATTTTTGAAGGGGATGGCGTAGGCTTTATCTGCTTTTTGCGCTGAATCCATTTTGTTTTTTGGGATGCTCTTCCTTTCTTTGGAGGTATTCAAAATCCAATTGGCCAATGCGTTACCCTGTTCTCATCTTATTTCTTTTTTTCGGATTTCTGGCAGATTCAGTTCAGGGAGCAAACTGGCATCCGTTTCCTTTTAAGATATCCTATTATGGGGTAAAAACCTCATTAGGATCGGTCGACGGGAGTTTTAGTCCACCATATGTTTCAGCAAATCTACCCCTCACCAAGGGGTATGTTGTAGACGCATTGTATCTTGATTCTTCTTACTCAACAGGAAACCAAACCATACGAAAGCGTTCTTCAAAATATCCTTGTTTACAAGAAGTAAACTTTTCTGGTTTTTTTGAACATTTTCTAGGTCAAGCAACGGTAACAACTTCACCAGATAGCCAACAGGTTGATCTAAGTCTGGCATCGCTGTATTTAGGTGGCAGCGAAAGTTATTATCCAGGAAAAATCAAGTTGGGAGAATTTGCAATCGGAACTTCCGGCGTCGTGACTGCTATTTCTGTTCAATTGGTTCTTGGCCAACCCGATTCCGTTGCAACCATTTCTATGGGTGAAAATACACTATTGTGGAGCAAGACTTTTGGTGTTATCCAATCTTATACAGCCTATTGGGATTTCAGCTACACGAGGATAGAATTGGTGGGCGTGAAGGATCTCGGTCTTGGTTATCAGGATATTGCTTTAAAAGTTCAAAAACCAAAGGCGGGCGATGAATTCCATTTCTGGAACTTATCCAAGGGTTTGATTACTGTCGGGAACTCACCGGTTAATCCAGTGAGATTTGACAATACGCTCAATAAAGTTCGTATGAAAATTCTATCAGCAGATTCCACAAAGGCATCCGTCAGGATTATTCAGTCTGAACCCAATGAAACAACAGGAATCGAGTACACAGATACTCTAGAGTATTTTCAGTCTAAACTAAAGGCTTCGATGGATATTCTTCAGGATTCATTGTATCCGGTAGGTTCAACCCCATTTAATTTTCTGGGTGGAGCTGAATATTATCAGGTTTCGTTTTTGGGTTGGCTTGATTCGACAGGGATTCAATTCAAAGTAATTAAGAGTTTAATGATGGAATCAAAGCCAACCATCAAGTTCATTTCGTGTTCAAAGCTCCCCTGGGCAACATACAATTATGATCGTTATGGTGGGCCCGATTGGTATGGCAACTTCACCGAATTCCAGTATCCCGTTTACGCCAAAATTCAGGGTCGTTGCACCTTCGGGACACCCTTTGATTCCGTCACCATTACGGAAACAAAACCGATGATAGCATCTTCCCGATCTTTTACGCTTTCGCCCAATCCGGTCGAGAATCAGTTTAAGATCACGGGTATTTCGGATGGCGAATATGTCATATCGGACAGCTTCGGAAAAATCCGGAATCGGGGAATTGTATCAGACCAACCAATCGAAGTTCAGGGGTTACCGTCCGGAATCTATTCTGTTCAGGTAAAAAAGGACGGCAAACTCCTACGCTCACAGAAGTTGATGAAAGAATAACCGACTTTAGTTTTCCTCCAGTTAGAAGAAGACCAATTGTCCGGTTCACTCTTCCCGTTTGATGATTTCAAAATGTGTTCTGTCCATCTTAGGTGGA
>DAIOVD010000009.1:0-10229 GCA_036759185.1 Catalimonadaceae bacterium
GAAAACGAAAAGGCATTGTTCGAAAAGATCAAAGACCGGTACGACATGCAGACTTCTCCCTATTTCGCCGCAGCCCGTTTGTGGATCGACGAACTGGTGTTGCCATCCGAAACACGGACCCATATTTCAATGGGACTGGAAGCGGCCAACCATGCGCCGGTGACCCGCGAATTCAGCGCCGGGGTGCTTCAGACATAGACGATAATTTCAAGATAAACGATACCGTCCTTTTGTTCGAAGTTGGATTGAATGAGAGGGCGGTTTTTTGTGGATTGCCCTGGCTGAATGAGCGGCTTCTTGTTTTTTGGTATTCAATTGGTTGATACTTCATCCAAACCCAAAATCCGTTCGAGGTAATCCGTAAATTTCTGTCTTTGATTCCATCTCATGACTAAAATCAAGGAGGGCAGATAGATACTTCCGATTAGCGGTACCAAACTATCCAAATATGAAGTGCCAGTAGGAAAAAAATGTTTTGGCATGAAAAGAGCAATGACGCTCGAAAACAGAATCAAAAGAAGTATCATGTTATCTAGTTTAATTTCAACCTTTAGTCTGTTACTGGATTGTTTCGACACCACCACTTTATCTATGTATCCTTTTTTAGTAAATAGTGGAACATCAGGAACTCCCACCAATCCTTCTGGCCGAACACTCCAGCTGAATGGCCTTTCAAAAGAAACCCTTTCGATGAAGCCACAAATATCCTCAAGGCTGTAATTCTGCTGATCCCGAAATTCATAGTATCGGACAAATGGCTTAAACATGGGCTGCAATTTTGAGAATTCAGATCTGAATTGAAAATTGGAATCCGATCATCACTCCATAGATTCTATGGCGTTTGAATCCTTTCATCCCGTAAATCCACCGGATTTCAGGTGGAAAAACCAAATATTTATCTAATCCACAGACATTCTTACCGAAGGTTTCCTTATTTTCGGGCCTCCATGAAAAAGTTCTTCTTTATGGCTCTGGCTGCTGCACTTGTAGCCAGTCCGATTCTACCAACCAATGCCCAGGTGACTCAAGGGGGCGAACCACGAAGTTTCAAAAAAATCATTCCGGTTGTTAATGTCCCAACCCAGACCCTGGGTGCTGTGGATGTGGAAAAGCTACTGGAAGAAGATGCCCAGAGACGGGAACTCGGAAAAGAGTTTGACCGTCGGTTTGGGTACTCGTTTGATGTCAATTTCAACCCATCCAATTCCGGAGTCTGGATCAATCTCCCAAACGGAGATCGTGTCTGGCAACTAACCATTTTAAGTCCGGGTGCACTGAGCATCAACCTGACTTTCTCAAAATACAATCTTCCGGAAGGAGCGGATTTATTCATTGTCGGACAATACAATAAAATCGGGGCTCTCACACGGATGAACAACCAATCTGACGAAAAACTGGGAACCGGCCTTATCCGTGGTGATCAGGTTTCTCTTGAGTATTACGAACCTGCTGCTGTACGGGGTCTCGGTAAACTGGAAGTTGGCAAAGCAACTCATGGCTATAAAGACCCTTTTTCAGTTCTCAACTGGGGCGATGCTGATGTGTGCGAAATGAACGTGAACTGTCCGCAAGGAGCACCCTGGAAAAACGAAAAACGGTCTGCTGTCCGGATTATTGACGGTGGCGATTTGTGTTCCGGTGCTATGATCAACAACGTATTACAGGATGGGAAGCCGTATATGCTCACTGCGAACCACTGTTTTAATTCCTCTTCCTCCACCTGGGTCTATTCATTTAACTGGGAATCACCCACCTGCGTTACTCCATCTGTTGCCATTCCTGAAAATCAGACTTTGACCGGAGGAACTCTTAGGGCCCGGAATGCCGCATCTGACTTTTGTCTGATGGAACTAAGTGCAAAACCACCGGCTGCCTTCAACATCTTTTACAGCGGATGGAGTGCTTTGAACATACCTTCTCAAAGCACAACTATTATCCACCATCCATCTGGTGATATTAAGAAAATTACGTTTGATACTGATCCTGCCAGCCATTCCGGATATGGTCTTAACGCTCCAAATGATAGTTCGCATTGGAAAACAAGCAACTATGAATTTGCTACTACAACAGAAGGTGGATCATCCGGAAGTCCAATGTATGATCAGAACCACAGAATAGTTGGCCAACTTCATGGTGGTCCGGCATCCTGCACCAATATTTCCGCCGATTTTTACGGAAAGGTTTCATTATCATGGAACGGAGGCGGCACAGCGGCAACCCGGTTGAAAGACTGGCTCGATCCTTTGAATACTGGTGTTCTGGCTCAGGATGGATTAGACCCTGCATGTAACCGCATTGCTGTCACCCTACCCTGGAAACGGAATATCGATACCGTTACCCGCCTTCTTCCATATCTATGGAAAGTAAAAAACCCGGATGCTGACAGTACGTTCCGTCTGGTTGATGGAGGAGGTTTCAATAATCAACCTGGAAAATCCTTCCGAATCAATGCCGAAGACAATACACCGGTTGGCAGGAAAGACACCCTCATTTTGGTTCCGGTTTCTGTGAACCGTTACAAAAAACTAAAGTTTCATTTCCACCATGCTTACCGCCGGTTCGCTCCTAACAATACCGATTCGATGCAACTGATGGTTTCACGCGATTGTGGTTCCAGTTTCAAATTGCTTTCCAAATGGGGCGGAGATTCTTTTGTGACGGATCCAGCCAACGGGGTAAATGCTCCTTTCCCTCCAAGTGATACAACACTTTGGGCCAATCATGAAATCTCGTTGGACTCAACATACAACCGGGCAGAACAATTGGTGTTTGCCTTTGGATTTACATCCGGAAATGCCGGCAGACTTTGGCTGGACGAATTTATTTTAACGGGTGATACCGCGAAAAATAAACCAATGGCCCGCTTTGAAAGCAACAAAACATCTGGTTGTGCCGGCGTTCAGGTGCAGTTTGCCGATTCATCGCTCTACAATCCAACCGCATGGAACTGGACATTTGAAGGAGGAACACCTGCCACATCCACATCACAAAATCCTCAGGTAACCTATTCGGCTGAGGGTGTCTACCAGGTGAGATTGGTTGCAATTAATGATGAAGGAAACGATACCATTTCAAAAGCTGGTTACATTACCATACAGACTATCGGACAAGCTGTTACACCTTTTCTCGATCCCATGGCATCTACCGGAACCTTCCCACCTTCCGGTTATGTAATTCAGAATCCGGAAAACAACATAACCTGGGAGCAATCAACAGAGAATAGTCCAGGCAGTACTGGTGGAAGTTTGATGTTTGACAATTACAGCAATCCGAATGTAACAGGACAAACAGACAGGATTATTTTTCCGGCCATTCAGACAGCCGGTAAAAACCATCTGAAACTGCGGATCAGATACGCCTATAAATACTATACCAATTTCGGTGGTGCTGCTGCTCCTGATACCCTTTCCATTGGTTATACCGGCGAATGTGGAGGAACATTCAAACGTATCTGGAAAAAAGGAGGGGTTGATCTGGCAACTGCTGGTTCAGCTACTCTTTCATATACACCTGCTCCAGCAGACTGGAAAACGATTTCTTTCAATCTTGACAGTCTACTTTCATATCCTTCTATTTCCATTGGTTTTGAAAATAAGTTTGGATTTGGAAACCGGTTGTTCATAGATGATGTGTACATCGACACAGTGGACAATTGCCCTGGCATGCCGGTTGTTCAATCCAATATAGACTCCATCTGTTCTGGTCAGACGCTGATATTGCAAATGGATTCTGTGGCGAATGCGACGTATTCGTGGACAGGTCCAGGTAATTTCACCTCCACTTCCCGGATAGCGACCCGTATTGTTGCCAACAACAACTCCGGAACGTATTCCGGTACCGTAACAGTAAATGGCTGTACCAGCCCGTCCGGCACCGTCAGCATCACCGTACTGGCAAATCCTGCTACTCCAACCATCACTGTTACAGGCAATACGCTCACCGCTCCAGCAAACCTTGCTTACTATATCTGGATTCTGGATGGTGATACACTTCCTGACCACACCAGGACAATCACTGCAACGCAATCCGGCTCATATGTGGTTGTCGTGTTCAATGCAGCCGGATGTTTCCGTGTTTCCAATCCCCGGATTTTCACTTCGGTTGATCATTTGATTACTAAAAACGGCATTTCTTTGTATCCGAATCCTGCCACTTCTTTGCTTAGAATTCAATCTGAATCAGATGGAATCAGTCTGGATGGAATTGTCAATGCACTAGGCCAATCATTCCCGGTCGGCATTCTGAAATCAGGATCCGGTTTCATTGAAATTGATGTCCGCACCCTTCCTTCCGGAACTTATTGGGCGAGGGTTCGAAACGGAAACAAAACCATCGTTATTCCAGTTACAAAAGACTAATTCAAACATTGTCCATGAAAAAAACGGGAACCTTATTCATTCTCGCACTGGCCTTTCTCGGCGTTTCCTGTGATATTATTCCTTACAAGGATGCCAGAGAGATCCGAACCATCATCATTGATACCAGTTCAAACGACACAAATGGGGTAGATCCGATTGTACCTCAAACAGTGCTCATTGAAGACTACACCGGACACACCTGCGGCAATTGCCCGGAAGCAGCCCGGGAAGCCCACCGGATTGAGAAACTGTATCCAGGTCGGGTTGTGATTATGGGTGTGCACTGCAGTTTTTTTGCGAAGCCGAAAAACTATGCAGACGGTTCATTTAAAGAAGACTTCAGAACTCCTGCCGGTGATGCACTGGACGAAAAGTTCAAAGTGAGTACGGCGGGGCTACCAAAAGGTATTGTAAACAGAGGCCGGTTTGGTGGAACGACGTTGGATATTCTCAACAGTTCTGAATGGGAAGGAAAAGTAAGTGAAATCCTTAGCCAGGAGCCACTCGGTATCAAAGCGACTCTGACACCTGATTTTTCGGTAACAAGCCGACAGATTTCCCTGAACGCTAAAATCCGGTTTCAGAAAGGATATTCCGGATCTTTGAAAGCAGCGGTCTATGTGACGGAAGACAGCCTGGTAAACTGGCAAAAAGAATACGATCTGAATTTTGCCCCTCCGGAAAACAATCCGAATTATCTTCATATGCACGTTCTGAGAACCGATATGATTCCAGGTTCGGGAACAGATATACTTAACACAGACGCAATTTCAATTGATAAGGAAATTACAACGCAATGGAGTACAACACTGGATCCAAAAGTGAAGGCAAAAAACTGCCACGTCATTCTGGTTGTTTACAAATCTGAAACCGACGAAATTGTGCAGGTAGCAGAGGCAAAACTCACCAGTCTTTGATGTCAAAACACTAGAATGTTTCAATGGGCTTCCTCAAAAGGTGGCCCATTTTTTTTGAATTTATCCATCATCAATAGGACGGGTTCCAAATAGGGGCCTTATTTTTGCCCCACATCCAACCTCAATGTTTTTCCCGGAAGAAGACGATATGGCCATTCATAAAATCATCATCGCCATCGATGGCTACTCTTCCTGCGGGAAAAGTACAACTGCCAAACACGTAGCCGCCAAACTCGGCTATGGCTACATCGATACCGGTGCCATGTACCGTGCGGTGACTCTTTATTTTCTGGAGAATAACATTTCATTCACCAATCCAAAAGAGATTGAAAAGGCACTCCACAACATAATTATCAGTTTTCACCACAACCCGAAAACCGATGAGAATGAGACCTTTCTCAATGGGGTGAATGTGGAAAAGGAAATCCGGAAAATGTACGTTTCCAATCAGGTGAGTGAGGTGAGTACCATTGCCGAAGTTCGCCATGCAATGGTGGCCCAACAACAACGGATGGGTCGCCGGAAAGGAATCGTGATGGACGGACGGGACATCGGAACCCGTGTTTTCCCGGAAGCGGAACTGAAGATTTTCATGACTGCCGACATCAACCTGCGGGCCTTTCGTCGTCAGCAGGAATTGCTCGAAAAAAAGCAACTGGTAAACCTGGAAGAAATCCTCCAAAACCTCCAGCACCGTGATCAGATCGACACCACCAGAAAAGAATCGCCCCTTATTCAGGCTCCGGATTCTTTCCTGATCGATACCAGTTACATGACGGTTGATGAGCAGGTAGACATCGTGGTTGGCATGGCCCAGACGCAGATGCTGGCTCCGGTGATGTAATTCAGGATTCAATTCTCAATTGCTATTTCACCTTTCTGACGGTGAACTCATCTTTGTATTTCGGGTTACCGGTCAAAAAGCTGGCCACGAAAGCCCCCGGAATCATGAGCAATAACACAAGCAACATCAGAGATATCATGAAGACAGTTGGGGATGCAGCTGAATCCCAAACTGTCTCTTTTTCAAGTTCTGAAACAGGGAGATTTCGATCGGGTGATTTTGAATTCAAGGCAATTGAAATTCCGGAACCTACCGATACATCCATTCCACGCAGACTTTTGCCCGTAATCTGCTTACCATCAACTGAAAATTTATTGTAGACATTGTGATGATATCTTCGGTTCTCAACTTCCGTCACATATCCATTAACGTGAACGGGATTCTGCCCCACTCCTTCCCGGATCGCATTATTCTCCTGAACATCATATACAAAAACCAGGAATAGGAATACACCCAAACCAACTATGATCTTCAACCCGAATCGAACGAAAGACTTAACTTTTATGAAGTCCAATACCCTTTCGGGCGCATCCTTTCTTTTTCCAAGTCGTCGTTGTGCCCTATTCAATATCTCTTGATCCTTGTTCTTAAAAACACTTAGAGCTCATAATTACGCATTACAGTTTTTACACAAGCCTTGAATCACCAGAATTTTCTCTTTGGCTGTAAATCCTTCCGGTAACGGAATATTGGGAATGGTGGCCTGTTCTATACACGTGGTCATGTTGCAGTTTTCACAATTGAAATGCACATGGTCGTGGTGGTGGTGCTCGTGCTCGCAAGTGGAACAAACAGCATACTTGGTCTGAAACTGCTCGTCCGGAATCCGGTGCAAAATGCCCACATCCAGAAACTGTTTCAGACAGCGGTAAATGGTGGCACGGTCAATCTGCCCTTCAAATTTCTGTTCCAGGTCAGTGTGCGACAAAGCATGGGGATTCGCTAAAAATGCTTTCAGAATATGAATCCGCTGCGATGTGTGCCGGAGATTGAATCCGGTGAGAAGACTTTCGGGCGAACTGGTTGCCATACAGAAAAAGATTGAACAACAAAGGTGCAAACAGATTGCCTGAAAACGAAAATGTTCGTTCTTGCCAACGGATATTTCTTTGCTGAAACGAAGATATCATCCAAACTCTTTTGAACTATTTATGTTGCAAATCATCTGGCTGGGCTTTTTTGTTATTGGACTCCTCTTTGCCCTTTTCCAGCTTTTCTTTGGCCATAACTATCAGATTTTTAACCAGCTGAGTGAATCCCTGTTCAACATGGCCAAAACCAGTTTTGAACTGGGTCTTGGGCTGGCGGGAATCATGTCGCTTTGGTTGGGCCTTCTGAAAGTAGCAGAACGAGGCGGAATGGTGGAATGGCTAAGTCGTAAAATTTCGCCTTTCTTCTCAGTTCTCTTTCCTTCGATTCCAGCCAATCATCCCGCTCAGGGTTCGATGCTGCTTAATTTTGCAGCCAATATGCTTGGCCTGGACAATGCCGCTACTCCATTGGGTCTCAAGGCCATGGAAGAATTGCAAACCCTGAATACCGACAAAGAAACCGCCTCCGATGCACAAATTCTGTTTTTGCTGCTCAATGCATCCGGACTTACCATCGTACCGATTTCCATTATGGCGTATCGTTCCCAGATGGGAGCCGGCAGTCCTTCGGATGTTTTCCTTCCGATCTTGTTTGCCACGTTTGCCTCTACGGTTACCGTCCTGATGCTGACTGCTGTACGGCAGAAACTTCCGGTCTGGCGTCCTGTTTTTCTTCTGCCTTTTTTGTTTCTGCTTTCTGCGATCGTGGCTGGTGTCTGGGTCCTGGCTGGTATGGGAGCCGCCAAACTGAACACGGCCAGTTCCCTGATTGGCAATGGTTTTCTGGCTTTTCTTGTGGTGGGAATTCTGGTCTGGGGTTATGTGAAGAAAGTGGAAATCTTCAACTCCTTCATCGATGGAGCCAAAGAAGGATTTCAGATGTGCCTTAATGTGATTCCGTTTCTGGTGGCCATGCTTTGCGCCATCGCCTTTTTCCGGAGTAGTGGTGCCCTGGATTTTTTCCTTCAGGGAATCAGCTGGGGCGTTACGGCACTGAACCTCAATGCCGATTTCGTACCCGCCATTCCAACCATGCTGCTCAAACCTTTGAGCGGTGCCGGTAGCCGGGGAATGATGCTCGATGCCATGAAATCGCTGGGACCAGATTCATTTGCAGGACGCCTTGCATGTATAGTTCAGGGATCCGCAGATACAACATTCTATATTATGACGGTTTACTTCGGTGCCGTCCGTATTAAAAACATTCGCTATGCACTGGGATTCAGCCTGCTGGGCGATCTGGTTGGATTTATTGCCGCCATATTCATTGCGTATCTGTACTTTCACCTATGATCAAACAGACGGGACTTTGCCTTCTCTTTACTATTCTATTTCTGAATGCAAACGGACAACAAGTTCCTGAACTCTGGCCTGCCGAAGCCGGAACCGTGATTCTAAAATCTGATACAACCTGTTGGCTCGATGAAAACGGACAGACCAGACTTCGATGCTGGTATGAAAGCCTGAATCGTGATTCCGTCTTTGAAACCTTTGGCTGGGAAGGCAAACTTCAGGTTCGGTTTACCGGAAAAAGAAGAAATCCACTTTCGGGTTGCGCTCAGTTTTTCGACGCCAAAAGGGGTTTGCTGGAATCTTCCTGCTGGACAAACGACCGCTTACAGGATCCATATGCCCGATATTTCAGCAATGGAAAAATGGAGGAACAAGGCCGGTTTGAAAACGGCGCAAGGCAAGGACTATGGAAAACCGGGTATGAAAACGGGAAGCCCAGGAGCAGTGGATCGTATGTGGAAGATCTGAAAACAGGTGTCTGGACATTTTTTCATCCTGATAGCTCATTGGCCTGGCAGGAAACCTGGGAAGAAGGTTCACTGCTGGGAGTTTCCGATTTCATGACTTCCTCAGGAAAACAGCTTTCCGGTGGCGGGGCAAAAAATGGAACCGGAATCGTTCGGCGGTATCATCTATCTGGAATCCGGAAACAGAATTTCACCATTGAAGGTGGACAGCCTGAGGGACTTTTTCATGAATTCGACAGCACCGGCCGGATTTTACGAACCAAAATATTTACCAAAGGGGAACTTTCAGGTAACCTGACTGAATTCTATCCCGATTCAACGGTGGCATCGATCACACATTTTGATAAAGGTTTGGAAGAAGGAGCCTATACTGCATTGTCACCAGATGGCTTTCCGGTGATTTCGGGCTGGTTCCGGCATGGGAAAGAAGATTCGGTCTGGACAGAAATGGATACAAAAGGGCTGCTTTCTGCCCGGTATTCATATCAGAACGGTCTGCTGAAAGGTTGGTACCAGGAATTTTATCCGGGACAAAAACCAAAAAAACTCGCCTTTTTCCGGGATGGTCAACAGGATTCTTTGTCTGAAAGCTGGAATGAAAAAGGAATGAAGGTGAGCTCCTACCTTTTTCGGAATGGAGAAAAGAATGGGCCTGCTAAAGAATGGTATCCCAATGGTAAACCACAATCGGATGGACTGTACCGGAATGATCTGGAACAGGGCAACTGGTCTTACTGGTTTGAAAACGGGCAGGTTCAATCAAAGGGCCGGTTTGAAAACGGTCGACCAACGGGAGAATGGGTAACCTATTATGGCAACGGTAAACTGGCCTCACAGGGAATGTATCACCAAGGTGACGAAGATGGAATCTGGCAGTTTTTTTATCCGGACGGTTCGCTGAAAACAAGAGAACGATGGAAAGAGGGACGATTGATGGCGGTAGAAAAATGCATGAGCCCAAAAGGAAAAAAGCTCAATCACGGCACACTGGAAGAAGGAAAAGGGAGTCTCAGGACTTTTGATCTGGACGGCCTTCCGGAAGGAGAAGGTGAAATGGCGGACGGCATGCCAACGGGTCACTGGAAATATTATTACCCCAGAGGCATTGTGCAGGCAGAAGGCAAAATGGAAAATGGAAAGCGCACCGGCATCTGGAAATTTTACGAACCTGATGGCAAATTGCTCGAAGAAACCACCTACCTGTTCGACAAAAGGGTCGGACAAAGCAGGCAATTCGAAAACGGAAACCAATGAGGGGT
>DAIOVD010000009.1:10329-20413 GCA_036759185.1 Catalimonadaceae bacterium
GGATCCACTTTTAACCCTTAACTATTAACTCTCAACTCTCCTCAGTATCCCAAACTCGGACTCAGCCAGCGTTCGGCTTCATCAAGCGTAACGCCTTTTCGGTTAACATAATCGAGAACCTGCTCCTTGTTGATTTTTCCAAGACCGAAATATCGAGATTCCGGATGCGAGAAATAAAACCCGGAAACGGATGAAGCCGGGTACATGGCCAGGTTCTCTGTCAGAATGGTACCGATCTGCCTTCCAGCATCCAGTTGAGCAAACAGATTGACTTTCAGTGTATGATCCGGACAGGCTGGATAGCCGGGAGCCGGACGAATTCCTTTGTATTCTTCCTGTATCAGGGCTTCGTTGCTGAGCGATTCTGTTGGTTCGTAACCCCAAAAGTCCTTCCGAACTTTCTCATGCAGCAATTCCGTAAAAGCTTCAGCAAACCGATCGGCCAGGGCTTTCACCATGATCGACTGGTAATCGTCGTGATCCTTTTCAAACTCCTTTGCCTTTTCTTCTGCCCCGAAAATAGAAACGGTAAAACCACCGAGATAATCCCGGATTCCGGTTTCGGCCGGTGCCACAAAATCGGCCAGGGAAAAATTGGGAAGCCCACCACTTTTGGCATTTTGCTGACGAAGATGATGGTATTTAACAACCTGATTATTCCGGTTTTCAGTTCCGTTGGCATCGCTTTCGAAGACCACAATGTCGTCGTCGTTGACTGTGTTGGCTGGCCAGAACCCGATCACGGCTTTGGCTGTCAACCAGTTTTCACTGATGATTTGCTGAAGCATTTTTTGAGCCGAAGCAAACAGTTCGGTGGCTTCTTTGCCTACGACTTCATCGGTCAGAATTTTTGGATACCGTCCGTGTAATTCCCAGGTTTGGAAGAAAGGTGTCCAGTCGATGTACCGGGCTATTTCTTCCAGCGGAAAATTCTTAAATGTTTTTGTCCCGAAGAATGTCGGTTTTACGGGTTCCGTCTGCGTAAAGTCGGCCTGGAATTTATTCTTCCGGGCATCCGAAAGCGAAATGAGATTCTTCTCTTTCTGACGGCTTTCATAATCTGTACGAAACTGGGCGTACTCAGCTTTGATATTCGCCTTGAAACCATCGTGGTGTTCTTTGCTGATCAGACTGGACGCCACCGGAACGGATTTTGATGCATCTAGAACGTGAACCACCGCACCGGAATAATTCGGGTCAATTTTCACTGCGGTGTGGACTCGGGAAGTAGTGGCACCACCAATGAGCAACGGAATTTTCATCCCGGCTTTCTCCATTTCTTTGGCCACATGCACCATCTCATCAAGACTTGGTGTAATCAAACCGCTGAGGCCAATCACATCCACGTTTTCACGGACGGCGGCTTCCAGAATTTTCTCACAGGAAACCATCACGCCTATGTCGATGATTTCGAAATTGTTGCAAGCAAGTACTACGCCTACGATATTTTTGCCAATGTCGTGAACATCGCCTTTTACAGTCGCCATCAATACCCGGCCATTGTTGGTGGACTTGTCACCAGATTTCAGTTTTTCTTCTTCGAGATACGGAAGCAAATAGGCCACAGCTTTTTTCATAACCCTGGCAGATTTCACCACCTGGGGAAGGAACATTTTTCCGGCTCCAAACAGATCTCCGACCACATTCATTCCAGCCATCAACGGACCTTCAATCACATGGAGAGGTTTGTCGTATTTCTGGCGGGCTTCTTCGGTGTCGGCATCAATAAAATCGATGATTCCTTTCACCAGAGCATGCGTCAGACGGGATTCCACGGTTCCGCTTCTCCACGCTTCGGCTTCTTTTTCGGTTACTTTTCCTTTCCCTTTGGAGGCTTCGGCGTACTCCATCAAACGCTCCGTCGCATCCTCACGCCGGTTCAGCAAGACGTCTTCTACACGTTCGAGCAGATCCTTTTCGATGTCATCGTACACTTCCAGCATGGCAGGATTCACAATGCCCATGTCCATTCCATTCTGGATGCCATGGTAGAGGAACGCCGAGTGCATAGCCTCCCGCACATGGTTGTTTCCACGGAATGAAAACGATACATTTGAAACACCACCGCTTACATGACAGAGTGGATAATGGGTCCGCACCCATTTGGTTCCTTCAAAAAACGAAACGGCATTGTCCCGGTGTTCTTCAATCCCGGTTCCAACCGGAAAAATATTGAGATCGAAAATGATGTCCTCCGCAGGGAAACCAACTTTTTCCGTCAGAATCTCATAGCTACGTTTGGCAATTTCAATCCGTCTTGGGGTTGAATCTGCCTGGCCGGTTTCATCAAAGGCCATCACAATGACGGCGGCTCCATATTCACGGACGGTACGTGCCTGCCGGATGAATTCTTCCTCCCCTCCTTTCAGCGAGATGGAATTGACAATGGATTTTCCCTGAACGCATTTGAGACCGGCTTCGATGATTTCCCATTTCGAAGAATCGATCATCACCGGAATCCGTGAAATTTCAGGCTCGGATGCCATCAGGTTGAGAAAATTGGTCATGGCCAGAACGCCATCGAGCATTCCTTCATCCATATTCACATCGATTACCTGGGCTCCTCCCCTCACCTGATCAAGAGCTACATCGAGGGCCTCTTCGTATTTATCTTCTTTGATGAGTCGCAGAAATTTGGCCGAACCGGTTACATTGGTTCGTTCGCCCACATTCACAAACCGGATTTCGGGTGTCAGCACCAACGGTTCCAAACCGCTTAGACGCAGGTATTTTTCGACTTCTTTTCTTTCTCTCGGCTTGTAACGAGCGGCGATTTCCGCCATTTTCTTAATGTGGGGTGGTGTCGTTCCGCAGCAACCGCCCAGAATATTCACCAGACCGTCCTTAAGAAAGTCTTCTACCTGCGATCCCATATAGTCCGGCGTTTCGTCGTATTGACCAAACTCGTTGGGTAATCCGGCATTGGGATACACCGACACAAAGCAGCTGGCTACCCGGTCGAGCTCTTCCAGATAAGGCTTCATGGCTTTGGCTCCCAGAGCGCAATTCAGTCCGACCGAAAGCAAAGGAATATGGCTCACCGAATTATAAAAAGCCTCCGTTGTTTGTCCTGTGAGTGTACGGCCGGATGCATCGGTAATAGTGCCCGACACCATTATCGGCAATCGTTTTCCAGATGCATCCATATACCGGTCGGCAGCAAACAGGGCTGCCTTGCAGTTTAGAGTATCAAAAACGGTTTCTATCAGAATCAGGTCTGAGCCGCCTTCAATCAGGGCTTTCACCTGTTCGGTATATGCTTCCACTAACTGATCGAAAGTGATGGCACGGTAACCAGGATTGTTCACGTCGGGTGAAATAGAGGCTGTCCGGTTGGTTGGTCCCATGGCACCGGCCACAAAACGCGGTTTAGCAGGATTGAGAGCTGTATAATCATCGGCTGCTTTCCTTGCAACCCGGGCCGATTCGAAGTTGAGTTCATACACCAGCGATTCCATTTTATAATCGGCCATCGCGATGGTGGTTCCTGAAAAGGTATTGGTTTCGATGATATCGGCACCGGCCTCCAGGTATTCTTTGTGGATGGCTTCGATTACATCGGGACGGGTAATGGAAAGCAGGTCGTTGTTTCCTTTGAGATCATGTGGCCAGTCTTTAAACCGTTCTCCTCTGAAATCTTCTTCTGTGAGGTTGTACCGTTGAATCATGGTACCCATGGCACCATCAAGAATGAGGATTCGCTCCTGCAGTATTTTTTCTATCATGAATGTTTCGAAAGCCTTCTGTCGATTAAGCTGTTGAACAAATTGTCGCTTACCAGAAGGAAAGACACGAAATGGCGTCTGATCATTCTTATCTGTCCACGTTTACCGTGGTGGAAAGTAGCACCGGACAAGCTTTCGCACCGGTTGCTAAGACATCGCAGGGTCCAATCCCTCCGTCTTTCTGGATAAGCGGGCGCAAAGGTAAAACCAAAACCTACCAATCCAAAGGAGTATAGAGAATTTCCGTAATTGGAGAATTCCTTTCTGTTTCTTCGTTCACGGTTATCCGGCAGAATTTCACGGATAAATCTCCTGGGCAATGTATCGGAGAATGACATCCGATGCTCCTTTCTGGCTATCAAAGTACAAGCCCGCCGCATCCTCAATACGTTTCTTTTCGTCCTCCAGTTCGGTGCTGTTCTGAAAAAATTCCCACACAGTCTTTTTACCAGGAAAACTGCAGGCAACACCAATCCTGAGGAGATCTTTCGCTTCCTGAAATTTTTCAAACTTTGGTCCAAATCCAACCGGAATACCATACACTGCGGCTTCCAGGGTATTGTGCAATCCTGTTTTGAAGGCACCCCCAATCCATGCAGCATCGGCATAGCGATAGGTTTTAGATAATAGCCCGAGTGTGTTCAGAACAAGGATATCGGTTTCCTGGCGGGAATCTTTCCATTCGGTATAAAACTCATAAGGCAACTGAAGAGTTGATATCAGATGCCGGAGATGACTTTCATTGATTTCATGTGGAACCACCAGAACCCGCCAAAGTCCATGAGCTTCCACAACCGCGTGTCGTATGAATTCACGAAGATAGATGAGGTCTTCTGTCCATGCCGAACCGATGATCAACAATTTATGATCCCCTTTCCATTCTTCCAGCCATTGAATTTCCGACTGGACTTCCTGCACTTCCAGAACCCGGTCAACACGGGTATCACCGTTGATGGTGATGTCCTGTATTCCTGCTTCCCTCAGAATCTGAGACGTTTCACTGTTTTGAACAAAGAAATGACGAATCAAAGGAAGGCACCTTTTTAACAAAGCTGAATAAGGCCAGGAAGTCAGAGAATTGGGCTTTAAAATACAGCAAACAGACAAAACCGGAACCTGAAACCGGTGGCAGGTCGCGATGAGTTGGAACCAAAATTCGTATTTCACCAGAATCAACGCTTTTGGCTTTAAAATTTTTATGACTTTGGCTGCATTCCAACTTCGGTCGGCCAGTAAATAAAAAGAAACGTCTACTAGCGGGTGTTTGCTTCGCATTTCGAAGCCAGAAGGTGAATAAAAGGAAACGGCCACTTCAACTTCGGGGTAGTTTTCTTTCAAAAGACGGATTACAGGCAGTGCCTGTTCAAATTCACCCACAGATGCTGCATGAAACCAGAACACGTCAGCCTCAGGTTGTTCGGTACGGAATTTCTTTAATTTGGAGATTGATATATTCCTTCCTATGAGCATTCTGCGGACTTTGGAAGAGAAGGCTGCTCCTGCCCATAAAGCCATTTCATAGAGCCCTATTGCCAGTCCGTAAACAATTTTAAAATTCATATTACGGCGGTAAAGATATGATGTTCAAAGGGATACTTCCATCTGAAACCAAAACAAGTCTGAAACCCACGTATGAATCCCAAATTTTCTACATTTTTGCCGCAAATTTATTCTTTCGCAAAATGTCCAATCTCTCTCTTACCTTCAATCAGATAGAAGAATTACTTGGCAAGGATACCCAGTATTTATTGGGTCATCAATCCAAAACAATCGACAAATCTCAGTTGCACCTTCCAGGCCCCGATTTTATGGAGCGTGTATGGCAGCAGTCCAACCGGAATCCTCAGGTTTTGAGAAGCCTTGGACAATTGTACAATTCAGGAAGACTGGCCGGAACAGGTTATACATCAATTCTTCCGATCGATCAGGGTATTGAGCATTCAGGTGGGGCTTCGTTTGCGAAAAACCCGATTTATTTCGATCCTGCCAACATTGTTGAACTTGCCATCGAAGGCGGTTGCAATGCGGTTGCGACAACTTTTGGAAATCTGGCCATGGTGTCCAGAGCCTATGCACATAAAATTCCGTTGATCGTGAAGATCAACCACAACGAACTACTTACCTACCCGAATCAGGCAGATCAGGTGATGTACGGCTCTGTCCGTGATGCATGGAACCTTGGAGCTGTAGCGGTTGGAGCGACCATTTATTTTGGTTCATCAAATTCGACCCGTCAAATTCAGGAAGTAGCCAAAGCATTCGAAGAAGCACGTGCACTGGGAATGGCAACCATTCTCTGGTGCTACATCCGGAATTCGGCCTTCAAAAATAATGGAATTGATTACCATGTTTCAGCTGACCTTACCGGACAGGCGAATCATTTGGGCGTGACCATTCAGGCGGATATCATCAAACAAAAACTGGCCGAAAACAACGGAGGATACAAAGCTCTAAACTCTGGTGGCAGTTCTTATGGCAAACTCGATGAGCGGATCTATTCTGAACTGACAACAGATCACCCGATTGATCTTTGCCGTTACCAGGTAGCAAACTGTTACATGGGACGTGCAGGTCTGATCAATTCCGGTGGTGATTCCAAAGGATCTACTGATATGGCCGAAGCAGTGCGTACAGCTGTCATCAACAAACGTGCCGGAGGTATGGGACTTATTTCCGGACGGAAAGCTTTCCAGAAGCCAATGAAAGAAGGTATCGCTTTGTTAAATGCCATTCAGGACGTGTACCTGAGCAACGATATTACCATTGCCTAATTCCAAAGAATCCATGCCCTGGTTTGTTCGAGAAAACAAAGGTATTGTTACGCCTACTGAGCTCAAACGGGAGACCCCGGATGGATTATGGTATCAGTGCCCGGAGTGCAAAACGGTGATTCTCACCAAAGCACACCGGGACCATGCCTACACGTGCCCCAGTTGTAACCACCACGAGCAGATTGGATCTGCTGAATATTTCGACATTCTGTTCGACGGAGGAATATTTGAAGAGCATTTTGCCAATCTGGAATCGGCTGATCCGCTGGAGTTTGAAGACACAAAGAAATATCCTGACCGTCTCAAAGCCAGTATGGCCAAAACCGGAATGAAAGATGCCGTGAAAGTGGCCAAAGGTGATCTGGAAGAACATCCGGTGGTCATTGCCTGTATGGATTTTAAATTCATCGGCGGTTCCATGGGATCTGTGGTGGGTGAAAAAATCAGTCGGGGAATTGCCCTTGCGAGAGAATCCGGATGTCCCTTCATCATGATATCCAAATCCGGAGGGGCCCGAATGATGGAAGCCGGTTTCAGCCTGATGCAGATGGCCAAAACATCTGCTCAGCTCTCTTTATTGTCAGAAGCCGGATTGCCTTACATATCTGTCCTTACAGATCCGACCACAGGTGGAGTAACGGCCAGTTTTGCGATGCTGGGTGATTTCAACATTTCCGAGCCAAAAGCATTGATTGGCTTTGCAGGTCCGCGTGTTGTGCGTGAAACCATCGGAAAAGATTTACCGGATGGGTTCCAGAGTGCAGAATTTGTTCTTGAGCATGGCTTTCTGGATACCATTGTAGACAGGAAAGATCTGAAAGAAACTGTTGGCGATCTGCTCCGCATGATTCGCTGATCAACTTTTCACATCAACACTAACCGACATTGAAAGCCGACGTTCTGGTTTTTGCAGCACATCCGGATGATGCGGAACTTTCCTGTTCCGGTACCATCTGTAGTCTGGTGGCGACCGGCAAAAAAGTAGTGATCGCCGATCTCACACAGGGCGAAATGGGTACAAGAGGAACCATTGAAACCCGGAAAGAAGAAGCGGCGGCGTCATCTGAAATTCTGGGGCTAGCCGACCGGGTGCAGTTGTATCTGCACGACACCCGTTTTGGGAACACCCGGGAAGAGCAAAATCTGCTGATCCAAACCATCCGGCGATACCGTCCTGAAATTGTACTGTGCAATGCCATTCAGGACAGGCACCCGGATCATGGCCGGTCGGCAAAGCTGGAAGAGGATTCCTGCTTTTTTGCAGGGTTGGCGAAAATAGAGACTACCTGGGAAGGAGAATTGCAAGCAGCCTGGCGCCCAAGATTGGTTTTGCATTATATTCAGGACCGCTCCTTAAAACCGGATCTGGTTGTGGATATCTCACCTTACTGGGAGAAAAAAATAGCCTCTATCAGGGCGTTTAAAACGCAGTTCCACGATCCGAACAGTGCCGAACCTGAAACGTATATTTCAAATCCTGCTTTCCTCAAATTTGTAGAAAGCCGGTCGAGAGAATTTGGTCATATGATCGGAGTTGAATTTGGAGAAGGGTTTACTTCTCATCGGCCGCCCGGAGTAAATGATCTGATGGCTGTGATCTGATATCCAACTGAATTTAATGAAATCAAAAAAGGCTGTTGCATTACGCAACAGCCTTTTTTTTCTGAACCAACAACTTTAAGGATTTTCCCTGATGATATCGTTCAGGCTGCGGAAAGAAAAATTCTTTAAAGTCAGCTCTTTCAGACCCTGGCATTCAATTTCTACCTTTTCACCTGGCAGAAGATCGAAATAGTTGTCTGAAAACAAAAGGTCAGGATCATCACATGTTATCATCAGGTTCTTCACCAGAGTCTTTGAAGACAATTCCAAACGGTATCCTGAGGGTATTTTCCGGAATTCTGATTTTAGCTGAGCTGGATCCAATGATAGATTTTTTGGAACCGTCAGGTATTGAATATCCTGTGACAGCCGGTTTCCTTTATTGTCCAAAACTGAAATCACAGCCACAGTTGATGTTGTATCGATCTTACCGGAACCCACTTTCGGCAATCCTATTTTCACCTGTTTCACTTCCATTGAACCGATCCATGCTTCCTGATCAAGTGGCAGTTTCGATGAATAAAGAATTTCGCCATCGAAACGAAGCCACCTAACTCCAAGAGAATGATGCCGAATGGCATAGTTCGTTTCATTCAAAATTGAAACAAAAACGGTATCGTTCTGAATCCTTGCCACTACCCGGAAGGATTCATTCGCTTTTTTAATAAAGTAGTGACTAGCTTTCCAGGTTCCATAATAATCGATCGAACTCCACGAAACTGCCGGCCAGCAATCATTCAACTGCCAGTACAAACTACCCATACAATAAGGCATAGACGATCGATGGGTTTCTATGGCAAACCGCATGGCCTCTGCCTGCTGAAGCTGGCTGATGTATACAAAATCACTAAAATTTCTGGCCTTCGGGTAAAATCCAGATGCAAACTTCCTGATTTTGGATGTGCCGCCCGGATGTTTCTGGTGGGCATCCATGATCTCTGAATCCTCGTACCAATCCATTTCCTGGGAAAACCGCCGGATGGTACTCATCGCCGGAAACGATTGGTAGCCATATTCTGACTGAAACCTGGAAACCGTTTTTGCATACTGTCTGAAATCACCAGTACCAAACCAAACATGCCAGTCGTGGGCATCACCAAAGCCCTTCTTTTCAGGAACTATGGCATCGTCATTGGCAGAGGGCGAGCTTCGTGTATAAAACCGATTGGGATCTTCCTGCTTCAGGACGGACGGAATCCAGACTTGAAAAAGATTTTTCATATCCTGCCTTATCACAAGGGAATCGTTTCTGCTGAGTGGCATTCCTCCGGTTATCCATTTTCGAAACCAGGCTGTTTCGTTTTCATTGTTACCACACCAAAGAGCAATGCATGCATGGTTCCGCAGCCGACGAACATTCTGTCTTACCTCTTCTTCCACTGATTTCCGGAAGGAATCTGTTCCCGGGTATAAGGCACAGGCAAACATAAAATCCTGCCAGACCAGAAGTCCGAGTGAATCACAGATTTGATAAAACCGTTCATTTTCATACACACCTCCTCCCCAGACACGAAGCATATTCATATTGGCTTCTCTGGCTGAATTGAGCAAATGCAGATAGTTTCCATCCCTTACTCTGGGCAAAAAGTTATCCTGTGGAATATAGTTGGCGCCTTTTATAAACACCGGCTTTCCATTCAGTTTCACATAAAACGATTTACCACCGGCATCGGGTGCATGCACCACTTCCAATGTACGGATACCATAACGGAATGCTTTGAAACTAAGGACATCCTTGTTTCTGACCAGTTCAACCCGCACGGGATAAAGGGGCTGGTCCCCAAGGCCATTCGACCACCAGACATGAGGATCGGGAATGTTCAATAAAAAACTGTCTTCAACAGATTGAATCCCATCCTTCACTGGGAAAAACTTCACCTGTTCTCCAAAGGCGATTCTAAGCTGCATACCTTTCGCCGGATTCAACACCCGATACCGTCCTGAAATCTTAGCATTCTTCCCTGAGATACTTCTTGTCTCCAGAAA
>DAIOVD010000009.1:20513-36021 GCA_036759185.1 Catalimonadaceae bacterium
TTTGTCTGAAATCAGGTCGGTGTGCACTGTTCCCGGAACGTTGGCTGGGCGCCATTTTGGGTTGTCCTTTAGCCTGAAAGACCATTGGCTGCCGCCCAGATTCTGAACAATCGGCTGAGCAATGGTGGTTGCCGAAAACAAAATAAAAGTCAGAATCAAAACAGATTTCATTTCCAATACAAATAAAAAAACCGGCTGCAAACGAATGCAGCCGGTAAAGAAACGGAGTAAATTTAATTCAGGATGTTTTTGCGGGCATCTCCTGACGGATGCGTGCCATTATTCGCTGCACATTTGATTCGCCTGGGTCCTGGATGAGTTTTGGCATTTCTTCCTCGAGGAGGTCCAGAGTTTCTGCAAATTCCGAAAGTTCGATGCTTTCGGTTACGGCAGAATCCAGAAGAATGGTTTCTTCGGTTGTGAGCTCACCGGTTTTAGCCTTGAGCAAATCATTTGGGGTAAAGTTTTGAATCATAGCTTTTTACTTTAGGAATGAGGTATTTTCGGAGATTAATAACTGCGTTACGGACGTATCCGAGGCAGGTGTTTTTATTAATTCCGGTGAGTTCGGAGATGTCTTTGAAAGGCATCTTTCCAAAATACCGGAGTATAATGAGTTCTTGTTGGATGGGGGGCAGTTTGCTGATGGCAAGTCGAAGGATGTCATGATTTTCTTTTCGTTCGAGTGTATCAAACGCATCATCCTGCCGGATATTTAAAAAAGAGAAAATATCTTTTCCGTCGCTTGTGGTGACCATTGGCAGACGGGACTGTTTTCTATAGTGATCAATGGCAAGGTTGTGGGCAACCCGAAGCAGGAATGGAAGGAGCTTTCCATCGTCTACATACCGACCTTCCTGAAAAACTCGAAAAAATTTAAGAAAAGTATCCTGCACAATATCATGTGCAACATCCTGATCCCGTACAATCAGCTGAGCGGCTGAATAAATACGTGCCTGATGTCTCCGAACCAAAGTTTCGAAGGCTTTTTCACTTCCTGAACGAAACGATTCTAACAGTTGAGAATCTGAAACAGCTTGAAGGGTATCCATTGAATTTTACGTTTAAAATGTAACGTAAAGTCAAACCATAGAATTTACTTAATTAAAGTAAAGCTGTTTCTGAATAGGGTATCCCGTTTATGTGTGTATTTTTTACCTGTGATCCCGAAGAGAGTCGAACTCCTAACCTTCTGATCCGTAGTCAGATGCTCTATCCAATTAAGCTACGGGACCATCGCTTTCGCCTGACAAAGGTAGAAAAAAATCATTCCCTCAAAATCGAAAGCGAAAAAAAACCGGAAAATCCTGTACGATTCTTTTCAAAATTCAAGAAAACCAACCTCAAAATGGATTCTGAAGTGAAAATGGCAGGAGAATAAAAACTGGAAATAGTTTACGGGGTGAAACCAAACAAGAGTTTACATTTGCCTTTTTGAAAATTACCAATGGAACACTCTTCCCACCAGCACCGGACCAACATGGCCGGGATGCTGGTCGCTCTGGGGATTATTTACGGCGATATCGGAACCTCACCGCTGTACGTTCTCAAAGCAATTCTGGGTGAAAAACAGGTAACAGAAGAACTCGTTCTCGGAGGTCTTTCCTGTATCATCTGGACACTCACCCTTCTCACCACTATAAAATATGTTGTGATTACGCTTAATGCAGACAATAACGGAGAAGGTGGTGTTTTTTCTCTTTATGCATTAATCCGGCGATTCCGTCCGACTTTAATTCTGCCAGCCATTCTGGGAGGGGCAGCTCTTCTGGCGGATGGTATGATAACGCCGCCGATTTCAGTCTCGTCTGCCATTGAAGGTCTCCGGATCCTGAAACCGGATATTCCAACCATACCGATTGTTGTGACCATCATTACGTTGCTCTTTATGCTTCAGCGGGTTGGGACATCCGTCGTTGGAAAAACTTTTGGCCCTGTGATGTTTATCTGGTTTGCGATGCTGGGCTTTTTCGGGATCACCTCAACCCTCGACAACCCGATGGTTTTGAAAGCGTTTAATCCCTGGTATGCGTACAATCTGCTCTTTCATTTCAAAAACGGTTTCTGGTTTCTGGGAGCCGTTTTCCTGTGTACAACCGGGGCAGAAGCGCTGTATTCCGATCTGGGTCACTGCGGCAAAAACAACATCCGGATCAGCTGGAGCTTTGTTAAAACCTGCCTGATACTCAACTACCTGGGACAAGGCGCCTGGGTACTGAATACCCTGGACGGACAGGTATTTCCGAAAGATTTGAATCCGTTTTATCAGATGATGCCCGAATGGTTCCTTCCTGCTGGTATCATCATCGCCACTCTGGCCGCCATTATTGCCAGTCAGGCCCTCATTTCAGGTTCCTTTACATTAATTTCCGAAGCCATCCGACTCAACGTGTGGCCAAAAGTAAAAATCAAGTTTCCTTCAGAATTAAAAGGACAACTATATGTCCCAAGTGCGAACTGGCTCCTTCTGGCGGGTTGCCTAGGAGTGGTTCTGTACTTTCAGGAATCTTCTGCAATGGAAGCTGCATACGGACTGGCCATTACTTTGGCTATGCTCATGACGACCTACCTGCTGAGTCATTACCTGATTCTGAAACGTATCAAGAGCTTTTATATCGTAGTTCTTTTACTTGTCTATCTCTCCATTGAAATTTCCTTTTTCATTGCCAATGTGGTGAAATTCACTCATGGAGGCTGGGTTTCTCTGGTGATCTGCGGTCTGATTATGACGGTAATGTGGACCTGGTACAAAGGACGCAAAATCAAAAACCGGTACATCACGTTTACGCATATCAACGACCACCTCAATATGCTGAAGGAACTGAGTCACGATCATTCGGTTCCTAAGTTTGCTACCCACCTGGTTTATCTCACTTCAGCCGACAGCCGGGATGAAATTGAGTCAAAAATCATGTACTCCATTTTCCAGAAGCAACCAAAGAGGGCAGACATTTACTGGTTCATCCATATTCATGTGGAAGATGAACCCTATAAACTGGAGTACAAAGTCGACATTCTGGCCAACAACGATGTGATCAAAGTGGAGTTCCGGCTAGGCTTCCGGGTGGATCAGAAAATCAACCTGTACTTCCGTAAAGTAGTGGAAGAACTAGTGGAAGCCGGCGAAATTGACATAACCTCCCGCTATGCCTCCCTTGCTGAAAAGAACATAGTCGGAGATTTCCGTTTCATTGTGATCAAGAGACACCTGAGTTACGAGAACGAATTGTCGTTGTATGAAAACCTCATTATGGATAGCTACTTTATGCTTGACAGTCTGAGTTTATCGGAAGACAAAGCATTCGGTCTCGACACCAGTTCGGTCAAAATTGAGAAGGTGCCTCTGGTGATAGCACCAGTGAAAGAGATCCGGCTGAAGCGGGTGATGAATTAATTCTTGGCCAACAGAAGGCTTATAATAATCAAGACATTAACAGAGGCCATCTCCAGCTCGCTTTTGAATTGGCTTGTTGAGAAAAAAACGCATATGGTTCAATCCAATTCATGATTTTGACCGTATGTGACGAAAAATTGAATCCGTTGTATTGAACAATTCATGAAGTGGTTTGTTATTTTTCTTCTCACAACCATTATCTGGCTGGTAGCCAGTTCGCTTTACATTTATGATGTCAAGCATCCACACAGGCCACCTCCTGATCCGGAACACATGCCTCCTCCATTCATGAACCTGTCGGCAGACGTTCGGCATTCTTTTCTGGGACTTCAGCCCGATCAGGTTGTCTGTTACCGTGAATCGCACCGCAATTTTTATGTATTCACGTTCATCCTGCTTTCATCTGTGGTTGGTCTGGTGGCTTTCGGATTTGTTGCACAGCGACGCAACAACCGCATCCTGGCGGATAAAAATGATGAAGTGATGAAACAGCAGGAACTTTTATCTGCAGCCAATGAAAATATCTATTCGAGTCTGCGATACGCTTCTGTCATTCAGTCTTCATACCTTCCCTCTACTTTGCAGCTGAATCAGGTTTTCAGTTCGCACTGTCTAATATACAAACCAAAAGATCTGGTGAGTGGCGACTTTTACTTCTGCCGGCAATATGGAAACCAACTTGTGGTTGCTCTGGGTGACTGTACCGGACATGGTGTTCCGGGTGCCTTCCTCACGGTCACCAGTCTCAATCATCTGGAACATCTGGCCCCCTCCTTTCTGACGGAACCTCATGAACTGCTGAATGCCATCCAAAAAGAGTTCGATGGTAAAAGCGACCAGCCAGAAGTTCATATCGGGCTGGATCTGAGTGTTTGCGTTTTTGACCTGGGCACAAAAGAATTGCGGTTTGCATCTGCCCATCAATCCCTTCTCATTCAAAGACCGGATGGTATCGAAGAATGGAAAGGGACCCGAAGAGGAATTGGTTCTATGCCAGTGGAAACGCCTCTCATATTTGCTACCCAGTCAACAGTTTTGAAGGGCGATGAACATTTTTATTTGTTTTCAGACGGAATCACTGACCAGTTCGGTGGTGAATCGGCCAAAAAAATCGGTAAGAAGCGATTGCTGGAATGGATTCAGGGATCAGCAGGAAATTCTACCGGCGACAAACAGAAAGAATTGAATGCACTCTTTGAAGAATGGAAGGGTAATCATCTTCAGACGGATGACGTTTGCCTCCTTGGCTTTTCGTTTTAAGGATAAATGCACCCTGGCAGTGTAAGAGATCAATTCCCAAAAATCTGTAGAAAGCTCCGGTCATACCTTCGAAACCTCTTTGAAATCCTCGATTACCTGCCTTGCTTTAACAAACACTATTCGTAAATTCTCTTAGATGGAAATCCTTTCTTCATTGATTGAAGGGCGGATTTCTTTCACCATAAGCTGAAGTGTTTTCTTGTCACGGAAATCGTTCTCTTCGATGTGAAAGGCCAGATCAAAAGGTTGTCCTGATGCAATCAGAGGCCAGTGGTCGCCCATTCCAAAACCTATTCCTTCAAGGGCATATTGCTTGCCATTGTATACCAGATCGGGATGGGTGACGGAAAACTTTACATGTGCTGGCCCCCCGTTTTTATTTTCCAGCAGGCGGCTTTGTCCACTGTCACGTACCGATAAAGCGGCAAACATTGGGTTCATATTTTGCGGACCAAATGGGCCCATTCTCTGAACCTGTTTCAGCAAAGTCTGAGAAATCTGGACCAATGGAAGTTCGGCATCAATCACAAGACGGGGAACCAGGTCGTCTTTGGTCATTTTCAGACGAACCTGTTGCTCAAATGCTTGAGCAAAATCGTCAAATTTCTCTTTTTTCAAGGTCAAACCAGCTGCATGATAATGTCCTCCAAACTGAATAAGATGCTCACTGCAGGCTTCAATAGCAGTATACAAATCAAAACCATGAACAGACCTTCCAGACCCTGTCAGCTTTCCATCCGATTCTGTGAGTATGATGGTGGGCCGGTAATGTTTTTCAATGCACCGGGATGCCACAATCCCAATGACACCCTTGTGCCAGTCAGACTGATACAAAACGGTGGAAAAAGCTTCCATCAATTCTTCCGATGCTGCAATTCTGTTCAGCGCTTCCTGCGTAATGGTTTTATCCAGTTCCTTCCGCTCTCCATTCTGCAAATCAACTTTGGATGCCAGTTCTTCGGCCAGTTCCGGAGAATCGGCCACCAGTAAACGGACTGCACCTGCACCATGTCCGATTCGTCCGGCAGCATTGATCCTGGGTCCGATACCAAAAACAAGTCGATCCACTTTCAGGGAATAATGCCCATTAGCATCCGGTTTAAAGCCGGCAATGTTGAGCAGTGCCCGCATTCCCGGAGAAGGATTTGTATTGATTTGGTGCAGACCAAAGTGCATCAGAATCCGGTTTTCACCCGTTATCGGCACGATGTCAGAACCAATGCTAACCGCCACCAGATCCAGCATCTGAAACAAATCAGCCTCCTCCCAGTAAAAGGAACGACACAAAGCCTGCATCAGTTTGAAACCGACACCGCAACCGGACAATTCCTTGTACGGATACGGGCAGTCCGGCTGTTTTGGATCCAGAACCGCACTGGCAGAAGGTATCTCATCACCAGGAAGGTGGTGATCACAGATAATGAAATCGATCCCCTTCTCTGTGGCATACTGAACCTTGTCAACCGCCTTAATACCACAATCCAGGGCAATGATCAGGGTCACTCCGTTTTCTTTGGCCGTATCGATTCCTTTAAATGAAATGCCATACCCTTCTGCATACCGGTCCGGAATGTAATACTCAAGGTTATCGTACCAGCGGGACATGAATTTGTAAACCAGTGTGGTCGATGTGGTGCCGTCGACGTCGTAGTCGCCAAACACCATAATGCGCTCTTCTCTTTCCAGTGCCAGTTTGATCCGGGCCACGGCTTTGTCCATATCCTTCATCAGGAACGGATCGTGAAGATCGTCGGTGGATGGGTTGAAAAACTGCTTCAGTTCGGCTTCAGTTTTAAGGTCCCGTCTGTAAAGAAGTCGGGCCAAAACAGGGTGCAATCCCTTAATTTCCAGCAACTCACCCAGGTCTTCAGTGGTTGGCTCTTCGGGAAAAACCCATCGTTTGGTTGTTTTCAAGCTTGTTGTTCCTGCAATAGTTTCGGTTTCCATATTTTATAAAAGATTAGTTTGTTTCCGGTTCAAAAAAGGCGGTGCTGCCACCAACCCAGGTTTTGTTGTGATTGAACTTCACCCCCATCATCACGCCTTTGCTGAAGCGGATCAGGTTGGTGCAGGCAATCGGTCTTGGTTCACCATAAGGCCATAGATACAGCATACGGATCTCGGTCTTCACTCCTTCCCCGTCCGGGGCTTTCAGAGCAGGTGCATAGTAAATCTTTTTCTGAAGAATGTAATTTTCAGGATCCTGAATGGTGGTGACATCTTCTGGTTTCACATCGTAAATCACGCCGGTTCCGGCAAATGAAAACAGTGGCTTCAGTACATAGTTTTCCAGATCCGTTGGGAAATTTCCTTTGTAATCTGAAAGATACTTTGTTTCCGGTACATACGGACTGTGCAGCAATGGCATCGAGAACTTCGAAATCCGGAAAAACCAATTCGGATGTCCGGCCCATTCCACATCAACATCGTCGTTCATATGAAACTGGAGATTCAGATCCGTCCTCTTATCAAGCTCGTCAAAAATGACACGGTTGTAAATCCTTTTCACTTCAATATCATGACCATTGGCTTCATAATAAAGTTTCCGTCCGTTCTTTTTCAGTTTCGAAATACACACAGAAGGCACAGCGAAAAAGTCTTTCACAGCCATGAAATCAACTTTAGTTTTCTGCAGTTGAGGTTCAATGTCCATCAGAATCACGTTTTCGGGTTTGTGTCCGTTGAGAATAACCTGACCCAGGAGTTTTCTGTATTTCTCTGAAGTTAGGCCACTGAAAAGGTAATCGAAATCGGGAGGACAGGCATAGTGCCGTCTGAAGGTTTCCGAGATCACATCCTGAAATGCAAACAGAGAGGGAAAACCCTGCATTTCGATCAGCTGCGGAGTCAGTCTACCGTTTGCATCTTCGCAAATGGCAAAATCTATGGCCAGAAACTGTGCATGCTTGTCTTCAAAGGGAACATTTTTTCCTTCCGGAATGGCCCGCTCCGTATTCACCATGAAGTCCGGCTGAAGGATCACATCGATGATGTGATCACAGGCTTCGAACAATCTCTTTTTAAGGTCTTTGGGAATGAACACCGGTGTTTCCGCAATGCGGAATTCTATCTCGTGACCAAAGCGGGTAAACAGTTCCTCTAAAAATGCCTTGTATTTTTGATCAGTAAACTGCTGATTAAACTGTTTTCGTATCGAAGGAATCATAATGTGAAAGAATCAGGGGATAAATTTTGAATGAACGATGAAATCTGAAAAGCGAGTCGCATTGCTAAACTTCGAGCACTTTCGGTACGACAAAAAACGAATCCCGTTCAGAAGGTGCATTTGACAAAGCTATTTCCGGAAGTATTGGATGAGAACCAATGTCCTGCCGCATGGAGTTGATTTCAGCCGACATGTGAACAAGAGGCTCGACTCCGTCTGTGTCCAGTTCACTGAGCTTTTCCATCCAGCTCAGAATTTGCTCAAGGCTTTCAGCGATTCCGGCCTTTTCTGATTCCTGCACATTCAACCGTGCCAGATGGGCCATTTTATCTATCGTCTGCGGGTCAATTTTCATGTTGTAGTTTTCGAAGCAACGGTTTGTTTTCAAGAGCCAGGGTTGCCGAAATCAGGGAATGAACCTGATCCCGGATCTGGCCGGATTCATCTTCTGTCACCCCTTTCGTTTCAATGGGAGGATGAATGATGGTTTTGCAAAAGTAAAAATTCGGCAACCATCTCCCATCGTCAGCCAGAATAAACCAGTTGAAGCAAATGGTCACCGGAATAATGGGCACTTGTTTCTGGATGGCGAGTTTAAACGCTCCGTCCTTAAATTCTGCCAGTCCCGGCTGAATTTTGTGGTGAATACTTCCTTCCGGAAAAATAATGATGCTCCTTCCTTTGGAGAGTTTTTTCCGGCTTAACTTCAAGGCTTTTGCCCTACCCTGGGTGCTTCCCCTTTCCACAACAATATGGAGATTACGGAACATGTAGCCAAAAACCGGAATTCTTCCCAGTGAGGCTTTTCCCATGAAGGCCGGGAATCCGGGAAGAACATAAGTGAGAAGAGGAATATCAAGGAAAGAACCGTGGTTGCTGGCATACACCACCGAGCGACCTGCCGGAATATTTTCTTTTCCGATTGTTTTCACCCGAAGCAGAGCCATAGGAAAAAAAAGCAGGCACCAAAGCTGATTGAAAAATGCCATGGCAGGCTCCAGCCGGGGAAACCAGATGCACAGGCAGAAGAAAGGAAATAAGACCACAAAACCCACCAGCCACCAGAATCCGGCCCAGATTATATGGAACCTCCGGATGGCATTCCGGGTACTCGTTTCATTTACAGTTTGTAAAATACTTGGACTCGAATTAGATTTCAATTGGATTATTTTAAGAAAAACAATTTGTTATGCTCTGTTTTTTGGATTATTCGAATTTTTCCCTAGTCTTGTCTTATAATTCATCCCCGATTTATCAAAAGTTCACGAACCATGAAGCAAAAATTACTGATTATTCTTTTTGCACTTCCGCTGTTCGTTCTCAATCCGGCTCGTTCACAAAGCAAAGAAATTGTGAAGACCGTCATGACGAACCAATGGATTACGAAGTACAAAAAACTGAAAACAGATTTGGAGAACAAAGCTGCGTTCATCAAAAACATGGAAAACATTTCTGAAAAGGATCTTGTCCTGATCAAGAAAAGTTATGCCGAAACAAGTTATCTTCTGGATGCCTGGGTAAATCACCTGGTGAAATCACTTGAAGAAAACAAATCCGGAAATCTGGAACAAATGGCCAATGGAGACATTGCCGCCGATCTGAAAGAAGAACTCCAGGAGTTGTTTACGTTTTATGCGAACGATTTCAGCACAAAATACGAGGACATTACCGGGCAAAAGTCCAGTTTTGTGGTAGGCGCCCCTACTGAGCAAAACGAAGATGAAACGACTGTAGCTACTGAAACTGCTCAGGTGACGCCCATCGATAAAGACATTCTGGTAGCAAGAATTAAGCAACCACTTTCTCCCAGTGACTGGAATTCAATCTACTGATTCTTAGAAATTGATACCATAAAAAAAGCCACTTTTTCAAGTGGCTTTTTTTATGCCTTACCGGATCAAAGTTTCCGGTCTATGTCAAATTCTTCAAGGTAGTCAGCTACTTTGCGGACAAACATTCCTCCTAAGGAACCATCCACTACCCGATGATCGTAGCTGTGAGACAGGAACATCATCTGGCGTACTCCGATCGAATCTCCCTGAGGTGTTTCGATCACGGCAGGTTTCTTGCGTACCGCACCAAGAGCCAGAATTCCGATCTGAGGTTGCATAATAATAGGAGTTCCCATTACATTACCGAAAGAGCCCACATTTGATACTGTATAGGTACCGTCTGAAAGATCGTCTGGCGTCAGTTTGTTCTCCCTTGCCCGTTTCGCCAGGTCATTCACCTGCTCGGTAAGTCCGATCAGATTGAATTTATCAGCCTGCTTGATATTGGGAACAATGAGGTTGCCACTTGGGAGAGCAACTGCCATTCCTATGTTGATGTCTTTTTTTACAATGATTCGATCTCCATCTACTGAAGCATTCATCATCGGATAGTCACGCAATGCTTTGATAACAGCCTCGAGGAAAATCGGTGTAAACGTGAGAGTCTGATTATAGCGCTTCTGAAATTCACCCTTCATTTTATTTCTCCATATGGCCAGATTGGTGACATCTGCTTCAACAAACGAGGTTACGTGTGGAGCGATGCGTTTGCTGTCGACCATTCGCTGGGCGATCATTTTACGCATTCTGTCCATTTCAATGATTTCAGACTCACCAGAGAAGGACCGGGCAGGAGCCACTGGTGCAGAGGCTGGTGCCTGACGCTCCTGAACGGTCACAACCGGTGCTGCGCCTTTATCACGGTTACCCAGGTAATCCAGCAGGTCAGATTTGGTAAGACGATTGTCTTTGCCTGAACCAGGTACTTTATCAAGTTCTGCCAGACTTACCCCTTCTTCTTTGGCAATATTGCGAACCAATGGAGAATAAAACCGGTCTGATGATTCCATGACTTTTTCAGCCACTGCGGCCACAGGAGCTGCAGCTTTTACAACCGAACCATTGGAAGCTGCAGCAACCGGAACTGCTACTGCAGCTCCGTCTCCTGCTGTTTCAATGATGAGAATGGGCTTTCCTATCGGCACCACATCTCCTTCTTTGGCAAGAATCTCGAGAACAACACCGGCATGGGTAGATGGAACTTCTGTGTCCACTTTATCGGTAGCCACTTCAAGAACTGATTCATCCTGCTCGATCCGGTCTCCGACTTTCTTAAGCCAGTTCAGTATGGTACCCTCCATGATGCTTTCACCCATTTTGGGCATAACCATTTGTACTTGCGCCATTGTTAAATTTCGTTTTTAGATTTCGTTGTATCTGGTGTGAATAATAGTGCTGCAATTTTACGGATTTATGCGGTCACTCGCTTTGCAATTTTGTATGATGTTCCAAAATTCCACGCCTGAGTAATTCCAGTGCCCTCAGACTGAGCATATTCCGATTGACTTCCTGGACTGGAAATGGCCTGAGATCCAGTTGACTTAGCGATATTTCTCCGTCTGAAAAACGGAATTCAACATTAATCCGCTGCGTCTCTTCACCCGATTCAGATTCCTCTTTCCGGATTGAAATACGAACAAAGCGGTCGGGAATATTTTCATCCGAACCCGATAATACATAGTCCAAAACAGAATTGTGCTGCGAAAGCAGAAACCGAAGTCTTCCATCTGTTAGATGATCATGCAATAAAACCGTCAGTTTATACTCTGATATCAGACCCGAGACAACCGCATCCAGTTCTACATCTTCTCTGGCGTACACATGTTCTTTCACACATTGAAAAAGCAACTCGTCCTGTTTGGCCAGTTCTGCCTGTAAACGTTCCGGTTCTTTGCCTCTGGCCGTAAGCCGAAGTTTGACATGCCCTCCGGAAGGAAGGTATGCCAGTTTGAAACCATCTGGTAGATTCGACTCAACATCTTTCACCAGCAGGGCCAGCGTAGTTTCCGGAACACCAACCGTACGGATAAAGCGGTGAAGAAGAGTATCCAGTTCCAGCCTTTGTTTCAGGCGTGGAAGAACTTCATCCGTCACAAGCTGCTTCATTTCGTATGGAACACCTGGCAGTGCCACACATATTTTCCCCTTTTCCGAAAACCAGATACCAGGTGCTGTCCCTGATTTATTCTCCAGGTACTCGGCTTTTACCGGGTGAAGTGCCTGTGTGAGGACCATGTCGTTCATTGGACGACCCCTTCGTCGCATTTTTTCTTCGAGATGCTGAAGAGCAAGTGGATGCATTTCAAGGGGACTTTCAAACCAATCGGCCAGCATTTGCTTCGTCATATCGTCTTTGGTCGGGCCAAGTCCACCTGTCACGATCACCAAATCTGCCCGCTTAAAGGCGAATTCGAGAGCTGCTACCATCTGGTCCAGTTGATCGCCCACACTGAGTTTACACACAACTTCAAGTCCAAATTCTGAAAAACGGGATGCAAGCCACTCTGAATTGGTGTCATGAATCTGGCCAAGAAGAATTTCATCGCCTATTGTAAGAATAGCTGTTCGGTTCTGATTGTTCATGAGTACACCTGTTTTATCGTTCGATTTTCAGAAAATTAAGGTACATGGATTTTCCTCCATTCATTGAATTGCAAACATACATTCAGGCTGAGCCTCAATCATATTGAATTTCAAATGAAACCAAACCTTACGTAGTCAAGAGAAAATGAAATTGGAATAATTAAATTAAATATTTGCAAAGTTCAATTTTGTAACTATTTTTGAATCGAATTAAGATTTGATAAAACAATTCAAGCTTATTTAACAAACCACTTAAACCATCTGATCATGACATCTAATACTCAAACACCAAAAGCGACTTCACTTGGTCTCCTTTCTTTTGCCATCATGGGAATTATTGTTTTTGTCTTCTTCTTAATGGCAGAGATCCAGCAACCGGAATACCTGATCTACTTCGCTCCTATTCTGGGACTTGTGTTTTATGGAAGCTACTACATCATCAATCATAAATTAGACAAAAGCTTTTTACACGGGGCATACAACAAGCAGGAATCTCTGGAATCCTGAATTGCATACCACCTGTAAAAAGTCCTTTTCAGTTAATGCACCCGATCAGTCCGCCATTCCAATGTGCGGACTATTTCGGCTTCAGCCTGCAGCACTTCCTCCCAACGATCTTTGACCTTCTGAGCTGGATTATAAACTTTTGCTAGATTGATAAACGTAGCATAATGTCCTGCTTCTGAAACCATAAACTCGTAATAGAACTTTTTCAGTGACGGATCTTCCAGATACTCATACAGTAATTTGAACCGCTCACAGCTCCGGGCTTCGATCATAGCGCAGATCAGTAATTTCTCCATTATCTGCGTTTCACGACTCCCTCCTTTCTTCTCGACTTTGGACAATTTCTGAACGTATTCATCCTTTCTTGCTTCTCCAAGTCCAAATCCCCGGGATTTCAGTTCTTTGAGAACACGTTCAAAATGGGACCATTCTTCGGCGACTATCTCCGTCACCTCTTCAACCAGTTGCTGACGGTCTGGAAAAAGGACAATCAATGAGATTCCGGAAGCGGCCGCTTTCTGCTCACAAAAGGCATGATCAATCAGAATTTCCTCAATGCTTTTCGATGCGATGTCGACCCATCGTGGATCGGTTTCCAGTTTCAGGCCCAGCATTTTCTCTGAAGAATGAATTGTTATTTAGATGTTCCGGCCGACGATTTTTTGTCCTTGCTTCCGAATACCGAAAAGTGAACATATCGTTTCGGATTGGCCTTAAAGTCTATGAGCAAGGCATTGAGTGATGCACTGGATGCATTCAGGTTGCGGTATAAACTGTCGCTTTTCATCAGTTTTCCCATTGTTCCCTGGCCCTGGTTGATGGCCACCATCGTCTTATTGAGCTGATCCGTTGTCTGGTGCAGGGAATGAATGGTTCCGGCAAGATCTGCCTTATTCAGACTATCACCGAGTTTTCCAACTTTGGTCATGATCGACTGTAATTGCTTTTCAGCATCCAGAAGAGATTTACTGAGCTTGTCCAGGTTTTGTGTAATGTGGGCAATGTCCTGTTTGCTATCAGCCATTACAGCATTACTGGTGTTCGACAGTTTCGTAATGGCTTCAAGTGATTCATTCATTTTACCTACTGTCGGCTCAAAAGAGTGAATCAACCCATCGACCGAATTCACCAGCGCAGTTACCTTGTCCACCATTGGCTGGGCTTTATCCTCGAGCATTGAAGTAAAACCTGGGGCAACAGATGCAATCAACGTATCTCCTTCCAGAACTTTCACCCGGTTTCCAGGATCAAGAACAATCATTTTACCACCTAGAAGTCCATTATTTGACAAAAGTGCTTTCGCCGAATCCCCAATGACAATGTCTTTGTTGATTTCCATTTCGACAACCAGAGGCCTTTTCCTTCCCTGAAATATTTTAATCCGTTTTACAAGGCCAACCTGAAATCCATCCAACATAACGGGATTGGAAGCAGTGAGCCCATCGACGTTTTCATAAGCGACAAAATATGTACGGGCAGGATTGAAAATATCGGAACCCTTCAGAAAACCGATCCCGAAATACAGAATCACCAGGGCTGTGATGACCAGGATTCCGACTTTAAATTCTTTTTTTACTTCCACTGGTTGGGTAAAGGTATCCCGTTACAAGGATGCCGATGTTTTCGCAAAGGTAATGTCTGCCTTTTGATTACACCCATAAAAAAATCCGAAGCCAAATCCTGTTTACAGCCAGAGGTGATAGACATCGGTTTCATTCCGTGCAATTTCCGGGAAATGAAAAGCACCACTTTCCTCAATCTCTTCCGTCAGATCAAAAACCTGGCAATCCCGAGGCAAGCCTTTAAAAACAAGCGTAAACGTAAACACACCATATCCATCCAGATGGGTCCACATCGGTGCCATCGTGATATTCTCCGCATGAACAAGAGGCACCTTTTCTCCGGACGGTATCGTAGGAATCAGAAATGTTGTTTTCCAGATCCGGATCAGAGCCCCTGGAAACGCCAGAAAATGAACATGGACCAGCACCTGACTTTCTTCTTCCACCTTGACTGCCAGTGCGGTCTCTGGTTCGGCCAGCACTTCCACCTGAGGACGGGACGGGGCATAATCCGACACAGGCGGCCACACAAAGCGGGACAGGATACCGTCCTTTGAGATGTGAGTAAATCCGGTTGGTTGGATTTCTGCCTGCATCGTTTTCACCATTTCTTAAACACCACAAAAACAGCCAATACCATTAATCCAAAACCAAGAAAATGATTCCAGGCGAGCTTTTCATTCTTAAACACGAAAATACTCATCAACGCAAATACAACAAGAGACAAAAATTCCTGAATGGTTTTGAGCTCAACCTGGGAGAATGGGCCTCCGTTTCCGGAATAGCCAATCCGGTTGGCAGGTACCTGAAAAATGTATTCGAAAAAGGCCAGTCCCCAGCTGATTAAGACAATGGCCGGCAAGCCAAATTTCTGGAACCAGGACGCATCTTTCCAATTGAGATGACCATACCAGGCAAGCGTCATAAAGACGTTGGAAATGGCGAGCAGAACGATGGCGTAGAATCCTTTCATAGTAGTGGTTTCCGGATCAGGCCGGTACTGAAAGTACAAATCAACCGGAAATGAATGGGTATTGGAAAAACCATCCGGAAATTTCTGAGGTTTGCACCTTTCAAACGGAAGAATAGTGCACATCCCTGATCTCAAAAGCCTTGCGAATAACTCCCAAAAAATGAAGGAGTTTCTTGACTTCCAGTCCGATCGGTTTAATGAACCCGGGTTTATCGCGGCCGATCCGGTTTC
>DAIOVD010000009.1:36121-46364 GCA_036759185.1 Catalimonadaceae bacterium
GATTGGAAAATGGCGATTGAGCTCACGGAAAACCTCCGTCGGTTTGATCCGTTGGATCCGGTGAAATACGATTTTGCACTGTTTGGACTGGGCATTGAATCGAAGTCAGAAACAGGTGTTTCCAGCAAAAAAAATGGCCGGTGAAGAACCAGTCATTTCATTTAATGCTTATAAAATCGAACTATCTCAATCCTGCGTTGATCGAAACCAGCTTATCGGAACCGGGACATAAATCCTTTTCGGTCAGGCTGTTTAACGGACGATCCGTCGTTTCAATGAGTTCATGAAGATCGACCGATTCCGGATTCATGTAGAGAAGTCCGGTCAGAATTTCATCGTTGATCCGGGCTTTCTGAACCGCATTCATGGCCGACAGTCTGTCCATTGGATCCCATCCTTTGGCGACTTTGTGAAGATTCAGGTACGAACCATCGTGAAGTTCGACCACCTTCGAACTTCCTTCTTCATAGCTGGTGGTGATTTCCTCTCTTTCCGGAACAAAATCGATGGTGGCAGTGGCTTCAATATGTTCCCGCACAAAATCATAGGATTTGGTTGAACCGGTATTGTTGTTGAACGTCACACAAGGTGAAATCACATTGATGAATGCAAATCCCTGATGGCTCATCGCCGCCTTGATCAGAGGCACCAACTGCGACTTATCTCCCGAAAAACTCTGGGCCACAAAGGTCGCTCCCAGTTCGATTGCCAGACTGGCCAGATCGATGGAATTGAACAAATTGGTGTGCCCGGATTTGTTTTTTGAACCCCGATCAGCGGTAGCCGAGTCCTGCCCTTTCGTTAATCCATAACAGCCATTGTTCATTACAATGTACACCATATTCAGGTTCCTCCTGATCACGTGCACAAACTGACCCATCCCAATGGAAGCCGAATCGCCGTCGCCGGAAACGCCAAAGTAAATCAGATCGCGGTTGGCCATGCTGGCACCCGTCGCCACAGAAGGCATCCGGCCATGGACACTGTTGAATCCATGGGAGTTGCTTAGAAAATAGGTTGGAGTTTTGGACGAACAACCAATACCGGAAAGCTTGGCCAGGCGATGGGGCTCCACGTTCATTTCATACGCAGCCTGGATAATCCCTGCACTGATGGAATCGTGGCCGCAACCAGCGCACAACGTCGACAAGGCTCCTTCGTAGAAATCGATGGAATAACCCAGTTTGTTTTTTGGAAGATCCGGGTGACGGAATTTCGGACGTAAATATGTCATAGCCTTTTAGTTCCGGGAATTGGTAAGAGAAGAGGAAATCTGTTGATAAATGAAATTTGCCGTAATCGGCATACCGTCGTAATTCAGGACGGAGACCAGTTTGGCAGGATTGATGCCCAACTCAATCATGAGCAGGCTTTTCAACTGGGCATCCCGGTTTTGTTCGATTACGAAAACGACTTCATGTGAATGAATAAAATCGACAACCGTCTGGTTAAATGGAAATGCTTTCAAACGGAGGGCATCGCAGGCCATATTTTTCTCCTTCAGCATATCCATGGCTTCTTCTGAAGAATATTGGGAAGTTCCGAAAAAGAGCATTCCATAATTCGACTGGTTGCTTTTCTGATAGACCTGCGGAGCCGGAACATAGTCCTGAGCCGTATGCCATTTTTTGATCAGACGATCCATGTTCCGCTGATAGGCAGCACTGTTTTCCGTGTAGGCCGCATATTCATCCCGGGAAGTTCCGCGGGTAAAAAACGAGCCTTTGGTCGGGTGCGTTCCCGGATAGGTTCGGTATGTAATGCCATCGTCATCCACATCCAGATAGCGACCAAACCGGCCGATTTCATCCAGCTGTGCGGCATCGAGGACCTTTCCCCGTTTGTATTGCGTGGAATCGTCCCACTCAAAAGGTTTCGAAATGTGGTCGTTCATTCCCAGATCCAGATCGGTCATCAGAATGACAGGCGTCTGCAATTGCTCTGACAAATCGAATGCCTGTGCCGTCATTTCAAAACACTCTTTCGGAGTAGATGGAAACAACAGAATGTGCTTGGTATCACCATGGGAAGCATACGCTGCTTCGAGCACATCGGATTGCTGCGTTCGGGTTGGCATCCCGGTGGAAGGCCCCGTCCGCTGAACATCGATGAGCACAACGGGAATTTCGGCGAAATAAGCCAGACCCAGAAATTCGTTCATTAATGAAAGTCCGGGTCCGCTGGTAGCAGTAAAACTCCGGGCACCGTTCCAATTGGCGCCGATGGCCATCCCGATGGCGGCAAGTTCGTCTTCAGCCTGGATGATGGCGACATTCCGTTTACCTGTGATGGGATCCGTCCGGAATTCATCGGAGTAATCCATGAAAGCCTCCACCACCGAAGTAGATGGTGTGATCGGATACCAGGCGGCCACTGTCGCACCGGCATATACGGCACCCAAACCGCAGGCTGAGTTTCCGTCTGTAATGATGGCATCTCCCAATAAATCTCTCCGTTCCACCCGGATATCAAGTGGATAAGAGAAATTCTCATGGACGAAATCAATGCCCATTTTCAATGCCTGAATGTTGGGCGCAATGAGCTTTTCTTTTCCTTTAAACTGATCGGCCAGCAGACTTTCGAATACGGTAAAATCGATGTCCAGCAAGGCACACAAAGCACCGACATAGACAATGTTTTTAAACAATTGTCGCTGGCGGGCATCTGTGTATGCGTTGTTGCACATTTCCATCAGGGGAATGCCCAGATAATGAATGTCGTCCCGGACGAAATCCGGATTGAGCATTTTGGAACTGTCGTACAGAAAGTATCCTCCGGAAGAAACGCTGGCCACATCTTCTTTCATGCTCTGCGGATTGACGGCCACCATCAGATCGATCCCGTCCCTTCGGCCGAGGTATCCTTTTTCACTGACACGAACTTCGTACCAGGTAGGCAATCCCTGAATATTGGAAGGGAAAATATTTTTCGGCGTCACCGGGATGCCCATTCTGAAAATAGCTTTGCAGAACAGATAGTTGGCACTGGCCGATCCGGTTCCGTTTACGTTGGCAAAACGGACCACAAAATCGTTTACTTTATTGGCTAATGGCTGCATCCTGAATGAGCTTTGGTGGTGTTGTAAAAGAATTTCTGCATATCCCAGGCAGAGGTCGGGCAGCGTTCGGCACAGAGTCCACAATGGAGACAAACATCTTCGTCCTTCACCATTACCCTTGCTGTTTTCAAAGGTGCCGACACATAAATATCCTGCGTGAGATTGAGAGCCGGAATTTTTAAATTCTGGCGAAGTGTTGGCTCTTCGTCGTTGGCAATGAAGGTGATACAGGAAGTCGGACAAATATCCATACAGGCATCACACTCAATGCATTTGCTTTCAGTAAAAACTGTCTGCACATCGCAGTTGAGACATCGCTGGGCTTCTTTATATCCTTCCGGAAGTGTGAAGCCTAGTTCTACTTCTTTCTTCCGGTCGCGTAACGTAACGGCTTTCTCCGCCTGTGCTACGACATACCGCTGATCGTTGACTACATCACTATTATATGCCCATTCGTGCAGACCCATTTTCTGTGAATGCAGATTCACCATTGGCGAAGGCCTGTCAGTGAGCGGTTGGTTTCGGCAAAACAAATCAATGGATATGGCAGCCTGATGTCCATGTGCCACGGCTGTGATCACGTTTTTCGGTCCCCATGCGGCATCACCACCAAAAAATACACGGGGAAGGGTCGAAGAAAATGTCGCTTCATCGACTTTCGGCATTCCCCACTCATCGAATTCAAGTCCGAGGTTGCGCTCGATCCAGGGAAAACTGTTTTCCTGACCAATCGCCACCAGCACATCATCGGCTTCAATAAACACATGCGGTTCACCGGTTGGAACCAGTTTGCGTTTTCCGTTGTCCATTACCGCCTGCACTTTTTCAAACATCATGCCTTTGAGCGTACCGTCCTCAACCACAAAAGATTTCGGAACATGATTGTCGATAATTGGAATGTCTTCATGCTGGGCATCTTCTTTTTCCCATGGTGAAGCCTTCATTTCAGCAAAAGGTGAACGAACCACCACTTTTACTTCTTCACCACCGAGGCGGCGGGCGGTACGACAACAATCCATCGCCGTATTTCCACCTCCCAGAACGATGACTTTTTTACCGATTTTGCTGGTATGTTCAAAAGCGACGCTGGCCAGCCAGTTGATTCCAATGTGAATATTGTCATCGCCATCTTCCCGGCCCGGAATCTGAAGGTCCCGTCCTTTCGGAGCGCCGGTTCCTACAAATACTGCATCGTAGCCATCATCCAGAACTCCTTTCAGGCTGGAAACAAAATGGTTGAAATGGGTATGAATGCCCATGTCGAGAACATAGTTGACTTCTTCATTCAGGACGGTTTCGGGAAGGCGGAAAGATGGAATCTGACTCCGCATAAAACCACCACCGTATTTCTGCTCATCGTACAAATGGATTTCATAACCCAAAGGAGCCAGATCTCTGGCTACAGTGAGCGATGCCGGGCCACCGCCAATCAGCGCTATCTTTTTTCCATTGGAAGGAAAGGGTCCCTGCGGCATCATCTTTTTGACATCGCCTTTGTTGTCTGCTGCTACCCGCTTCAAACGACAAATGGCGACTGGCTCCTCTTCTACCCTACCCCTCCGGCATGCAGGCTCACAAGGGCGATCACAGGTTCTGCCCAGAACTCCGGGAAAAACGTTGGAATCCCAGTTGACCATATAGGCCTCTGAATACTTTTCCTGAGCAATGAGCCGGATGTACTCCGGGACTGGTGTGTGGGCGGGACAGGCATACTGGCAATCGACCACTTTATGAAAATACTCCGGGTCCTTACTATTGGTTGGCTCCATATCCGTTTCTGGTATGTTGATGTACGATTGAGAATCGTAAACATAGAAAAAAATCATTCCGTCCGGTTTTCCTCTGAAACGAAAAAATGTTTTTTTCTTATTCCGGACATTCATCAGGCCGACAAAGTCCTGATTTCAAACCGATCCCGAATATAGACCTTTGAAAACCTGTCAAGAATCAGGTGGGGCTTCTGTAATTCAGCCAGGTATCAGAAGACTTGTTTCATCGTTACCCGAACAGGTAAAATTTAAGACAGGTTTGGTTCCGAACCAAGAATGTACTGTACCGCTTCGCCAAAACTTCTGCATACCATATCGGCATATTCAGACTCCTTTTCTTTCAAAGTTGGAATGAGAATAGTCCGGACCCCGGCCTGTTTCCCTGCGATCAGATCCCTTTCGGCATCTCCGATCAGCCAGCTTTGGGACGGATCCGATTGTGTGAGTGCCAGACCCCTTTCCATCATCAGGCTGCCGGGTTTACTGGCCAGACTTTTGGTAAAGTTCCGGTGCAAAGGCGCATAGAGAAGGTGATCAATCGCATTTCCACAGGCATTCTGTACTTTCTGATGGAGCTGAAAAACCATTTCTTTGGTAAACAATCCTTTTGAAATCCCGCCCTGGTTGGTCACCACGACCAGTTTATAACCTGCTTCTTTCAATGCCCTGAGTCCTTGAGGAACGTCATCCGGAATGATAAAATCTTCATCCCGGAAAACGTAATCTCCTTTCTCTTCATTTAAAACTCCATCGCGATCAAGAAGAATGCACTTGTTCATCCTTTCTTTCCTTTCTTTTTAACCGGCTCAGAAACCGGAGCCAGCACCATAGCCGTACGGCTGGTGAGGTACAGACTCAGTTTATTGTCGTCAAAGGTAAAATGTTCGGGTTCCGGTTTGTGGCGACTGAATCCACCAAATTCGGCATCATCAGAATTCAGTACTGAACGGAAAGAACCGGCTTGCGGAACATGAAATGTATAGTCGAAAAAGCTCTTTTCAGGGTGGAAGTTGAAAACAAACAGAAGCCCCTGACGCATGAAAATGAGAATGTTATTCTGGTTGTCAATGTAAATCTCACGGGCGAACTTGTCATTCATCACCTTGTTTTCCTGAAGAATCTGAACCATGGCACGGTCAAAATCGAGCAGGTACTGATATTTCAGATGACCTTCATCGGCCAGACTCCACTGTCGGCGGGCGTATTGATAACTCCAATCATTTCCAACCCTTGGAAAATCGATCCATTCAGGATGCCCGAATTCATTGCCCATAAAGTTGAGGTAGCCATCTCCACCTGCGGATGCCGTCACCAGACGGATCATTTTGTGCAAAGCCATTCCCCGGTCGATGATGAAATTATCCGTGAGCCGGCTCATGTACCCATACATTTCAGCTCCCATCAAACGGAAGGCAAGTGTCTGATCTCCCACAAGGGCCTGGTCATGACTTTCAGAATAAGCAATGGTTTTTTCGTCGTACCGTCTGTTGGTCAGCATGCTCCAGAGATCATACATATTCCAGGCTTCATCGGACTGTTCTTTGATGATTTTGATCCAGAAATCCGGAATACCCATTCCCAAACGGTAGTCAAACCCAACCCCGCCCGTTTTCTGATCTTGTCCTAAACCTGGAAGGCCACTCACATCTTCCGCCACAGAGATGGCCGAAGGTTTGGTTTCGTGCGCCACCTCGTTGGCGAGTTGCAGGTACAAAAAGGCATCTCCGTCGATGATGTTGTTGTAATAGCTGGCCAACCCGTCGAAGGTGTAGCTCAGTCCATGGTTGTGGTACAACATGGAAGTAACGCCATCAAACCGGTAACCGTCAAACTGAAATTCTTCCAGCCAATAGCGCACATTACTCAGTAAAAACTGCAGAACTTCGGGCTTTCCATAGTCGAACAGTTTGGAATCCCAGCCCGGATGATTTCCCCGTTCACCTGACCGGAAGTACTGATGATCGGTTCCGTCAAATTCATTCAGTCCTTCAAAAATGTTCTTGACAGCATGTGAATGAACCAGATCCATAATAACGGCAATGCCCATTCCATGAGCGGCATCCACGAGGTCTTTCAGTTCTTCCGGCGTACCAAACCGGCTGGATGGAGCGAAAAAACTGGAAACATGGTAGCCAAATGATCCATAATAGGGATGTTCCTGAATGGCCATGAGCTGGATGCAATTGTATCCGGCTTTTTTAATACGGGGAAGAATGAGGTCTTTGAATTGTGTATAGGTTCCCAATCCGGGAGTTTCCTGCGCCATTCCAACATGGGCTTCATAAATATATAAAGGCGTATTGGCCGGAAATTCGAAGGTAGTCTTAAATGAGAATTTCTTCTTTGGCGCCCAGATCATGCCGGCAAAATCTTTGGTTGCCTCGTCCTGAACTGCGTACCGAATCCAGGCTGGAATTCGGTCCAGTGTGCCGTTACGGGCATGAACAATCACTTTTACTTTCTGACCATGTGCCAGGTTCTGGTCAGCCGAATCTGGAATTTCTATTTCCCAGACCCCGTCACCAGTTTTGGTCATGGGATGACTTTCCCTGTTCCAATCGTTGAAATCACCGGAAAGCCACAACTGATAAGCGCCTGGTGCCCACTCCCTGTAAATCCAGGATTTTGCTTTGTCGTCTCTCTGAAAACCAAAATACGAGTAAGCTGATGCAAACCGGGCGATGGATCCATAGGTATCCTTAATGTACGTACCCATGCCAATATAGCGATAGTGAAAATCACTGATTTCCTTGGCAAATGGAAGGAGCTCTGGATTTTTTTGCAGAATTGGCAAGGAAGGTTTTGGAATCATAACGTTTGAGAACGATCAGTGAACAAAGATTGGACGGTTGGAATTTCCAGGCCGGTTTTCAATCCGGACGGGTAAATAAATGAAAAATGAATGTGAAAGAACATTTTGCCAGTAAGTTTGCCAAAACAGAATTCAGATCAATTTCTTCATCAGATGGCAAAGATTCTGATAATCATTGGCTTACTTTTTATTCTGACAGGATTGCTGTTGCATTTCTTTCCCGGAATCTTTCGCTGGATCGGCCACATGCCCGGTGATATCCAATATCAGGGAACCAATAATTCGTTTCATTTCCCAGTTGTGACCTCTCTTCTGGCAAGTCTCATTCTGTCTCTAATCCTTTGGCTCGTCCGAAAATGAATTTTGCTTCAATCGTTTGGGTGTTTATTGGCAGCGGATTGGGTGGAGTTGCCCGGTTTGTCATTAGCTGGTTTTTCAGACAGAACCTTCCAACTCTTTTTCCATGGGGAACACTTACGATTAATATTCTGGCTTGTAGTCTGGCAGGTTGGGTAGTTTCAAAGAATCTTCAGGCAAACTTACTGGGAGCTCCTGTTTCAGTGATTCTGCTCGTTGGATTTTGTGGAGGATTCAGCACGTTTTCCACGTTCGGACTAGAGACCTGGCAGCTGATTTCCAAAGGACAAATTTTCGCTGCAGCTGGTTATGTCCTGGCCAGTGTTTTGTTTGGCGTGATGGCTTTTGCCCTGACTATCAGAACAGTCTGACAAACACGTATTCTCAATGAAGATTGTTTTCCGGGCAACCAACTTAAATAAATACCACGTTGTTTGGCTATGAAATTGATTTACAAAATACAGCAACTGCAAATTGAATTCTTAACCAGAAACACCACAGGTAATGTGAAGACAAAGAATAATTCCGAACTCCGAAATTCCTATTGTGTGGGTGAACTGGTTGAAATTTATTGAGACTCTCATCCAATAATTTCTGTTGGATACGGATATTGAATTCCATCGTGAATTGAAATGAGGTTTAACCTGCACCGATCAAAACCCTCAAATAGTCAAATATTTAGCTGTTTCCGGTTAAATTTGAACTATCTTTAGAACCGAAAACAAATCAGGCTCTGAACCTGAAGACTGTTTGCTCCCGACCAATCTGATGACCAAATACATCCTGCGACCTTTATTGCTGTCAAATTATTCACTTGCTGTGGCTATTACAGGCTGGAAATCAGAAAAAATTTTCCCCCGGGCCATATTGACAACCAGCCTTCAGTTTTACTTTCTGCTTTCAACAGTGATCATTTTGTCTCATTCTAAAGTGAAAACACTCGAAGAGTTCCAGTTCCTCGCTGGAGAACTAGTTGGAGTGGGAATTATTATGATGGTGTTTTTCAGGCCATTTGCCACATGGTTATATGTGAAGTTGAATGTGTTGTCCCGCTACAAATCAAATTCAAGTGGAAATCCAGGCCTCGTGTCCGGAGTAGTTTTTACCGGAATAACATTTGTTTTCTGGATAGGCGCCATCGTTTCAGAAATCTACATCAGCATCAACTAAATCCTGAAACTTTCATAAACAATCTGCCCGTTTTCTGGGATGTCGAACATTATTCAATTGAGTTAAAAACCAATCGCTGAGAAGTTCCCGTCCGTATAAAATTTCTTCAACCCGTTTATGGTTTTAGCCAATTTGGTTAGGGTGAGGGGAACGCGATTGTAATAATTAGCGTTCAGGCTATTGCGTAGTAAATCTGCTTAGTGGCATTTCTACCAAACCACTCAAGAGGATTTGTTATTGAAAAGCCCAGCCAATGCGACACCCAAGGTTGGCATTTACAAAAGACAATTGTTCCTGCTTAATGTTTTGCAATTCCGGATCGGGTAATAAAGTGAAAAAATTGAAACCCTGGTTCCAGGCTTTCCGTAAATGCCGCACAAAAATTACCTTTAAAAAGTTTACTTTTTTCGCGTTCAAAGGATTAATTTTCAATCCATTAACGACTCACTGAAAAATCAGATCTGTTCACAAGGCTGCGTATGATTAGAGTTTTTTAATTTATTATATTAATGTAAGTTTGCTGATCGTATCCAACCAATAAATAAGTAAGAATTTGAAAACACTTTACGCTTTACTATTTTTCATATTTCTATCTCTTGGTGCGTATTCGCAACCAAAACTGTTCACCGGAGAGTTTGATAACCAATCGGGAACAGGTGGATCGAAAGACTATTCTACCGGCTGGACATTTGAAGGTTCTGCTTTCAGTTCATACCGGTTTATTGCCTCAGTCCCCTCAACTGGTGATTCGTATTTCCGGTTCCGGAACAATGCCAACACTACTGACCGCGAACCTTCCGGTGCGGATGGCACATCCATTCCAACCAACCAGACTTCTGCATTTACAGCAGTACAGGATGGCAACACCAAAGCATTTAAAGTAGCAGGTGCGGTCACAGGATACCGTTATGTTTTCAAAGTGGATGCGGCGATCAGCAACATAGCCATATTTGAAATTCAGGGAACCAATGTCCGGACTGTTTCAACAGTAGCCAAAACAACTCCGGCTGCAACGGTGTATCCTGGTCAGGATGTATTGATTACGGCCACATTGAGCGGTGCATTTGATGCAGGACA
>DAIOVD010000010.1:0-6758 GCA_036759185.1 Catalimonadaceae bacterium
GAAATGCAAAATCCTATATCGGTCTGATGCAGAAAAGCTTTGACGGGCTCAATGGATCCCATATTTGGAAAAAACAGGCAGTTCCCTATTTCTGGGATGATACTGATCCGCTTATCATTGGATATTTTTCCACCAATGGAAGTCTTACCATGGAGGCAGGTGCACAGTTGATTATGGGTCCTGGTTCTGCGATTGTGATTGGAGAAAATGCGAACGACAACGGCTATCTGAAACTTCAGGGAACGGCGGCCAGCCGGGTGGTGATCAAAGGTGAAACTGCCACAAAAGGATTCTGGAAAGGTATTTATGTGCGGACGGCCAGTATGAACAATGACTTCAATTATGCCACTATAAGTGATGCTGGAAGCAGCAATCTTGGAGGAGCCGGCACAAAAGCCAATGTGGTGGTAGATTCGGAGTCGTCTCTCAAAATAACGAATGTGACTCTTTCCAACAGTCTGGGCTGCGGAGTCACAGTCAGCACCAATATGGGGATCATCAATTCCTCCTCGATCACCTTTACCAACAATGCAGTTGGCAATGAGTGTACATTTTAAGTGGTTGTCTGAAGTTGAATCGGGGTTCGCAATAAGTACCAGATAATTTAGCTGAGGTTTGCAGATTTTGGGTTAAATCCAGTACTCTGCAAACCTCTTTTGTTTTGGGGCTCATTCTCATTTTTGCCCTGTGCGGAACTCAATCATGAAATGGAAGTTTCCGTTTGAAGAGAGGGTTGGGCTTCATTGAAAAATAGTCCAATATTGTGGCATTAAGTCATTCCCATTTCCGGATGGCTGAATTTTCAGCATGTCAAAACCAAACCAATTGCATCTTCAGATGCGTGTCTATCACCGCTATCTTGGGTTTTTCCTGGCGGGAATTATGGCCGTTTACGCCACCAGCGGTGTGATTCTCATTTTTCGGAATACCGATTTTCTGAAGAATTCAATCCATAAAGTGGAACAACTAAAACCCGGAATGGATGAGAAAGCAGTTGGTGAGGCCATCGATGTGCGGAACCTCAAATTCGATTCCACCAGTGGTGCGGTGCAGTTTTTCAAGCTGGGAACCTATCATTCTGAAACCGGTGTTGCTGATTACACACTTAAGAAGTATCCTTTTGTGGTGAAGAAGCTCACCGATCTGCACAAGGCCAATACGAAAGATCCTTTGTTTTATCTCAACATATTCTTCGGTGCATCCCTGTTGTTTTTCGTGCTGTCTGCCTTCTGGATGTACATGCCAGGCACCACTGTTTTCCGGAAAGGACTTCTCTTTACCGCCGCCGGCATCCTGCTGGTTGTGCTGATGTTGATGGTGTAAAACATAAGCCAAAAGACCAAAATAGAGTTGCGCAACCCACCGATTAATCAGTTTTATGTGCACTGATTTGTCTTGTCGATACAATTGCCGAAATTCGGACATGGTTTTAATTTAAACCGTTTATGCAAAATAAGACTGTTTCACTGGCACTTATTTCTCTTTTGCTGTCCAGCCTGTTTGCCTGTGAAAAGAGGGAAAAAATAAGCATTACCGTCCTGGATGCCCAGAGCCGGATGCCAATCGACAGTGTGAAGGTAGAAGTAAGGGCTGGCAAGAATGGTGATTACACGAAAAACCATGGGATTGGTTTTACCGATTCTACCGGGAGATTTGAAATTTCAATGATGATCGGCTGCTCTTTCGGTTGTTATGATATTTACATGGATTATTCCAAACCTGGGTACATCTCCAAAACCGAATTCAACCATACCTTGGGCGATGTGGAACTGAGCCGGTAAACGTCTACCCAAGACCAATGTTAAACGAGGATGGCAATGGTTGGGTTCATTGTGAATATGCTTGTATTCTGTTCTGGAAAGCGGAATGATTTGGGTAGAAAACCAAACGGAATAGCCGCTAACTCGTTGCTATGGGATTTATGAAAGCTTCGACGATTCCTTCATCCGGTTCAGAAACAGATCAATTCTTCGCTTGTTTTCCTGTTGCAATAACGAAGGGTACATATTCAGTAGAGTATTCACCATTGTCATGATCAGTGCAAGCAGGTAATGGCCTTGAATGATTTTGATTACAGCAAATACTGACACAAAGGCAAAGCCTATAAGATGTTCGATTTCGGAGTTCGTCATTTCAGCACGTAACTTGTGCAGATCCTCTTTATCAGATGAGGCTTTGAGGTTCAGCTTCTGATTCAGATACTTAAAAAACGTGTTTTTAACAATCCACTTAAATAGGCCGGTACCGATCAACCGGTTGGCAGATTTACTCCGGATAAAGTTCAAGTTAAATACAGCCTGATTATACGAATCAGATTTTCGCAAAATGTAATGGAGAGCCATTCCCACAAGCCAGGAAGTCAAGGTCGTTAATAGACTGAAAGTCAGATAATTTAATTGCATAAGTGAAAGCAACTGGAATAGTAATCGGTAGTGGAGGGAAATTTTCTGTTAAAGAAGGAATCATTGAAAGTGAAAATGCGAGAGAGCTGGTTTTCATTTCAATCGTTGTTTGCAAAGAGAGAGTTGTTCAATTGATTGAGCATCTTATCTGACAAATTTGAAAGATCAAAAGCAGGCCGAATTCAAAAGCACTTTCCAACCGTTAGGTGCTTACTTGAAAATCATAGGCCAAAGAAAATCAAATATGAGTTTGTATATAATTACCCCCGCAAAAGCTCCTATTATGTAATTGCGTTTGCCTTCTGAAGTTTGTCCTTTCGTCATATGAATTGATTTGTATCAGATATTTTTGATTGATTCCATTTGGTTCGTTAGGCCCGCTTGGTTTTGTTTTTTGGCTGAATCGAAATGCAACCTCAATAAATGAAGGCGATTTCGCTACCATTTCCAGCTCCAAATCAGGCATAAAATCATTTCATAACCTAACGGACTTCGTGGCTTTGCATTTTTGTTATAATCCATGTTTCCGTGACCTGGAAGCAGTTTTTCAAATGCAAACTTGTTATGCCTGTTCGTCAGGGACCAACTTAAAAATCATCTGGAAAAATGGTGTTTTGTGTCGGGTTGAAGTTTGTTCCATACGATGGTGAATCATAACAGTCCGATCCGTTTATTCAATTTCTTCTTCCCTCTCATTTGTTTCTTCTTCAAGCACAGACCACAGCTTCTTGAGTTCGGCTCCGTCTGCTTCCTTTAGAATCCGGATGCGGGTCCGGTAACCCTGTATAGCAGACTCAATCGTGGATTTTTCTGATTTGATCAGTTGTTGCAGCGGCTTTTCAGAACGCATCGCTGCTACATCAAACAAAAAACCATAGTCTGATTTCAGTTGTTCCAGTTGTTTGTGAAGTTCAGTTTTCTGTTCCTTCAGCACTTCGATATACTGCCTGATTTGGGTTTCGTTTAGCAGTCCCAGCCTTTGTTTCTGGCTGGTGAGAAATTCCGATTCCAGTTTTAATAGCCCCATAAAGTCCTGGTTGCCATAGGCGACTGTAATCTGTTTGCTGATTTCTTCCTTTTCCGCTTTTCGGTCAGGATCGGTTTCTTTATCAGGATGAAAGACTTTCATAAGTCCGGTGTACACCGTTTTTACCGATCGCTTCAGTTGTTGTGCCTGTTCCAGTTTTTTGCGATTCCGTCTGTTGTTACGGTGTTCGGCACTTGCTTTTTCCCAGGGAGCCGGTTCCTCTTCAAGAGTGGTTTTTTCCGGCAAATCCTCCACAAAATCAATTACGATATTATCCGATTGTGCTTTCGTTTGTTTCTGCGGCATTTCATCACAGTACCGGTTAAACATTGCTTTAAGGTCCTCATCAGCACCGCCATATTTCGGAATCTGGACCAGCAGATATTCAGTAATCCGATTTTTCTGTTGCCGGTTCAGTGCACCTTCCAGCAACCATTCTTCCAATTCAAGCAGAAAGTTCTTGCGGACGGTCCGCAGGGTTTCATACAATGGAATCACGGACTGTCTGTACTGAGCCGCTGCCCTGGGAAGTTGCTGCATTAGAAACGAAAGTTCATCGGTTGCCTTCTGTACATCCTCTGTCAGCTGATCAAAGGTCAGCCGGATCCCGGAAGGAACATCGGTTGATTTTCCGATCGAAAGCAATTGGTTGTTTTCCATGGATCAGTAAAGATCAGTTTGCAAATGGCAAAGGTTGTTCGGTGGAATTTCAAAACCAATCAGACAGACAGGTAAACCAGGATTCTTCAGGGAACAGGATCCCTATCAGCCTTTCCTGAATTTTCATATGCTCAAAATTTGGTGATCACAGTGAAATTCAACAGAATTGCGTTCCGGTTAAAACCGCCGGATCCCATGCACCAGGACCTCATCAACCAGATAAAACAGCTCGTCACCCAGCAACCTGAAAATCTCCTTCTTCGGTTTTTACTCGCCGATCATCTTTTGGAAAATGGTTCACTCGACCAGGCCAAACAGGAATTTCAGGAAATATTGAATCAGACTCAGAACACCCACATACTTTCACGTGCAGGTCTGGCTCGTATCGATTTTCTGAAGGAATCATATCAAACCTGCCGTCAAACGCTGGAAATGCTGATTTCAGTTGGATTCGCCGATCTCAATGTCCGCCTGTTGTATGCCCGGTGCCTTCTGAAACAAAGCAAACTCTATGAAGCCTGCCAGCAGTATCGTAATGTTGTGGCTCTGGATCCGTTTTTTAGAGATCCTGAACTGGAGGAAATCCGGTTTGCCTGCCCATAGAAGTTTGTCTTTTCTACACCTCGGGCTCCCCGGTTGGAACAAGTTCCTGTTCAACCTTTTTGATTCTTTCGTCAAACCGTTCGATTTTCTGTTCGAAGTTCTCCACGCCTTTTTCAGTCTGGTTGATTTCCAGGCGGGTCCGGTTGCTCTTCAGGATGTACAACTGAAGCAGGTAATTGTTCTTTTCTAAAAGAGAATCGGGCAGATTTAATTTCCTTGATTCATTCACAAGGCGGATGTTTTTATTCCAGTTGCGGATCACTTCCCCTTTCATCAGGATCAGTTTCTGGCGGCCTTCTGTGCCCAAGGCTTTCTGGTAGGCAGCTTCTGCTAATTTTTGGTTTATGGCAATTTCATTGTGAATTTCCCTATACCGGATCAGATCTTTCGGAATGCTGAACCAGATCATCCACAACAGCATGGCATAAAACACCAGAACCAAAGGTGGAGTTGCAATCTGAAGGGTGAAATCTTCATTGCTTTTCACTGATGGAAGAATCAATAACATGGAAATCACCCCTGCTCCAAATCCGGTGAGCATCATGGATGGAGAGGCTGAAATGAACTCCATAAACCGAACCTGAAACACAATGGTGATCAGCATCGAAGGAAGTCCCAACTTCAAAGACCGGGTGGCAACGGCATCTGTTGCAAATCTCAGAACAAGGACGGCACCCCAGAGGCCTAATGCAAATGGTGTGATACCGGAGAAAACACGGTCACTGTACAGGACCAGACCCATCACAGCAGTTGAAGTGCCGGCAGTTATCATCACCAGCAGCATCCTTACCAATCCTATAGATGGTTCCAGAATCATACCAGCAAAAACAATGGCAAGCAGATTCAATCCCCACTGCCAGGGATCTGATGGAATGAAAAGGCTGCTGAAAAGCCGCCAACATTCATTGTTCATTGTCATGAGCCTGTTACTGGCGCCCATTTCCATCAGCTCAGTTGAAAATGGATAAAAGCGTAATCCTTCGGCCCACATCAGGGTGGGTACCGCCAGTAAAATGATCAGGATCCAGGGTGTGACCCGGTAATGAAGAAAAAATATGGTCAGAAATCCTGGAGAATGGACTTTGCCAGGAGTGGATTCCGGGCGGACCTTAGACTTTTCATCCGGTGAAAAACTTTCAAGCAGATTGTCAGCATTTGGATGACCTGATTCCTGTTGGATAAGGGCCGTTTTTACGATTTCGCTGTATCGGTTTTCAAGGCTGCCGAAAGTCGCCTGCCTCTTCTGTTTTGCATAGGTGGATACAAACTGGTCAAGGTATTTTTTTTCTCTTCCCCAGGTAAATCCGGCAGGAGAAACACCGGAACAGGTGATGGTTAGTTTGTCTTTCTGAATGCTGATTTCGATCCGGCATGCCCAGGAAAGACTGGGGCTGTGGGTGAACGCATCGAGTTGCCCAGGAGAAACAGACGAAGTAATCCAGTTTAACTGGCGACAGGTATCAGCAGCCAGAACGAGCATTTCTTTTTCAGAACAACCTTCTGCATAAATGTATTTCTGGACTGTTTCTCCTGCCATATAATCCGGGTGTCATTGCGAAGGCGAATAGAACAAAAAGGGATGGAACCTGGAAATGAAAAATTGAAAATGAGGATGGCCAGGAAATATTCAGCGAGTTACCAGGAGGTAATCGGGAATTGGTTTGTCCCATTATTAGACATCCTGCCATGGATATTTTCTGTTTTTGTCGAAAAGTTTCATGAAAATAATTGTTTTGACAACTATTTTCCATTTCAATCAACAACAAAAAAATATTGGAACCAGGCAGCAGATGCCCGAAATGAATCGTAATCCTCATATAGCTGCACTACAGCGTTGAAATACCGGACGATCTGAATGTTGGTTTACCAGAGTTAAACCAGTCGTCAGCTTCCGGAGGGATTTTCGAATTGACAAAAGATCATTTACTACTGACCATTTTAAAACAACGTAAACAATGAAAAAAGTACTCATTTTAGGTGGCCTAGTTTCGGCGCTTTCCATCTTTCTTAATTCAACAAACTATCTTTACAGTGATCCGAATGGTGCACCAGCAGCCAGAACCGGT
>DAIOVD010000010.1:6858-44247 GCA_036759185.1 Catalimonadaceae bacterium
CCGGTCCTCACACAAATAAAATCTCTATCGTAGGAGATTCAGCGTTTTATACGCCAGGTGTCACCTATTCCATCACAACCAATATTGTCAATCCTACCGGAACAGCTGGTGGATTTCAATTGGTAGCACTTAGTCCGGCAAAAGCTTCAATCGGGACATTTACACCAGCAACCGGCAATAAGGTCATCTCTGCCTCAGGGCGTTCCTACATGACGCATTCCAATAAGAACAACCGGTCCTGGACATTCAAATGGAAAGCACCAGCTGCAGCAACAGCCCCAGATTCAGTTACATTCTATGCAGCCTGTATGGAAACAGTTTCCGGTAATTATAAAACGTACACGACCAAACTGGTTTTCCATAAAAAGCCAACGGTCACAGGTGTTGAGGAGGTTGTGAAAAACGGAACCATGGCGGTTTTTCCAACAATGGCAACTGATAAGATCTCCGTCCGGAATCCTCGTTTCGGCCAGTTGAGCTCGGAAATTCAGATTCTGGGAATAGATGGCAAAGAATATGTAAGACAAAACCTGAATACTGTTTCAGAGGAATCTGAGATCCAGTTGCCAGCTGATATGAAACCAGGACCATATTTGGTTCGTCTCCTGAATCAGGAAGGTATTCAGATCCGCCGGATTGTGAAATTGTAAAAATCAACATCCTTACTTTACTTCACAGGGTTTGGGGCCGTTTCTGAGAAGAAGCGGCCTTTTTCTTTTCAGAAACGGAAAATTCAGACTCATTCCAAAGTTGATTTTCGTTAGTTTTGTCATCTCATGAAGCCAGTCTTTTCAATTCTTCTTGCATTTTGGATGTTGCTGGGTGGCATAATGCCCAATAACGATGCAGAAGAACTGGCCAAGATTCCCACTCTTATTCACCATTATTTCGAACATAATGCCAAAGAAGGTGGTCACCTCGATTTCTCCACTTTCCTCACCAACCATTATCAGGAGAAAACCAAATGCAGCAAAGAGCATGAAAATCTGCCTTTTGTGAAACATTCCGTTCCCTGCCTGGTGTATGTGATTCCACATTTCTCTGTTCAGTTCATTGCAGATTATCAGTTTGTGAACCCTGGTTCTTTTCCCGAACCCAATCTGTTTGTTTCTACCCATTTCCTAAATATCTGGCAGCCACCCCGGCTTGTCTGACCCCTTTTCCCGGATCCGTTTTCTTTAGCATCCGGCACCTGTCTTTCCATGCTGTTCAGTCGTTTCTGAATCCTGTTCAGTTGGAATAAATCGTTTTCACCCTTTATAACTATGTATGCTCGATCGTATCATTCTGTTCTCTGTACAGAATAAACTCATCATTGGAATCCTCACCATTGCCCTCATTATCTGGGGCTCCTGGTCGGCATTGAAACTGCCCATCGATGCCGTCCCTGATATCACCAACAACCAGGTGCAGGTGATCACGTATTCTCCTTCGCTGTCTCCACAGGAAGTGGAACGTTTGATCACTGCCCCGCTGGAATTGGGTCTCTCCAATATTCCGGATCTCCTGGAAATCCGCTCCATTTCGCGTTTCGGTTTGTCGGTGATCACGGCAGTCTTCAAAGACGAAACCGACATTTACAAAGCCCGGCAACTGGTTTCCGAAAGACTGGTTTCGGCTTCCGAGCTAATCCCGCCTGGCATCGGAAGACCTGAACTGGGACCGGTTTCGACTGGCCTGGGCGAAATTTACCAATATGTTCTCGAACCTGAGAAAGGCTATGAAGATCGTTTTGACCTGAGCCAGCTTCGCACCATCCAGGACTGGACCGTCCGCCGTGCCATTCTCGGAACCAAGGGTGTGGCCGATGTAAGCAGTTTCGGGGGGAATCTCAAACAATATGAAGTGTCCATTGATCCGGAAAGACTCCGCAGTTTTGGGCTGTCATTAAACGAAGTCTTTACAGCACTTGAACACAACAACGCCAATTCAGGCGGTGCTTATATCGCAAAAGGTCCGCAGGCCTGGTTCATCCGGAGTGAAGGTCTGGTGACCAATCTCGATGAAATCGGGGAAATCATTGTGCGTAAAAATCCATCCGGCCTGCCACTTCTGATCCGGGATGTGGCGACACTTCGGTTCGGGCATTCGGTTCGTTTTGGTGCTTTGACTATTGATAGCAAGGGCGAAGGCGTAGGTGGAATTGTATTGATGCTCAAAGGTGAAAACTCCGGAGAAGTAAGCCGGGCTGTACGTGCCAGGATGGAGGATATCAAGAAAATGCTTCCCGAAGGTCTGAAGGTAACAGTCTATCTGGATCGTTCAGATCTGGTGAAAAGGGCAGTCAACACTGTTGAGAACAATCTGATGGAAGGTGCCTTGATTGTGGTATTCGTTTTGGTTCTCATTCTGGGCAATTTCAGAGCCGGTTTGATTGTGGCTTCTGTTATTCCACTCGCTATGTTGTTTGCTCTTGGAATGATGAACCTCTTTGGTGTTTCCGGAAACCTGATGTCGCTTGGCGCCATTGATTTTGGTTTGATTGTGGATGGGGCCGTCATTATTGTGGAGGCAACTCTCCACCATCTTCTCGACGGACGGCGGACGGGTTCTCTCAACCAGAAGCAAATGGATGAAGAAGTGTATCATTCTGCCTCCCGGATTATGAATTCTGCTGTGTTTGGTGAAATCATCATTCTCATCGTGTATCTCCCGATTCTGGCTCTTGTTGGAATTGAAGGCAAGATGTTTCGTCCTATGGCACAGACGGTTGCGTTCGCGATTGCCGGTGCTTCCATCCTAAGCCTGACCTACGTTCCAATGGCTTCGGCTCTATTTCTCAGTAAGAAAATCAACCTTGAAACCACGTTTTCTGACCGCATGATGGCCTGGATTTACAGAGGATATGCGCCATTGCTTTCCGGTTTTTTATCTTGGAAGAAAGTAGTGGTAACCACAGCCGTCGTGTTGTTTTTTGCCAGTGTCGCTCTGTTTTTAACGCTGGGAGGCGAGTTTATTCCAAGTCTGGACGAAGGTGACCTTGCCGTTGAAACAAGACTGATTCCGGGAACTTCGATGGATAAAACCATCAATGTCACATTAAAAGCCGCTGAAATCCTCCAAAAACAGTTTCCGGAAGTGAGGCAGGTGGTGGGCAAAATTGGTACGTCAGAAATTCCCACTGACCCTATGCCATTCGAGGCCTGTGACCTGATGATTCTGTTGAAAGATAAATCCGAATGGCCGGACGGCTCGTCGAAAGAAGAACTGGTTTCCCGTATGAAAACAAGTCTGGAATCCATTCCCGGGGTAAGCTTTGGATTTCAGCAACCGATTCAGATGCGGTTTAATGAGCTCATGACAGGAGCCAAGCAGGATGTGGCCATCAAAATTTACGGCGACGATCTGGATCAGCTGGCAAAGTCGGCTGATCAGCTGGGCAAACTCATCGCTCACATTGACGGTGTGGAAGATTTGTACATTGAGCAGGTGGCGGGATTGCCCGAAATGGTGGCCCGGATTCAGCGAGAAAAATTGGCCCGGTACGGATTGTCGGTTGAGGATGTGAATCAAACCATTCAGACAGCTTTTGCAGGAGCAGTGGCTGGAAAAGTGTATGAAGGTGAAAAGCGTTTTGATCTGGTTATTCGCCTCGATTCCACCCACAGGGAGAGACTGGAGGACCTCCAATCGCTCTACGTTTCTACTCCGGACGGTAACCAGATACCCTTGTCAGAAGTGGCAGATGTGAAATTTCAACTGGGCCCCAATCAGATTCAGCGTGACAATACGCATCGTCGGATTATGGTGGCCTTCAATGTGCGGGATCGAGATGTTGAAAGCCTGGTGGCAGAAATTCAATCTGTAGTCGATAAAAAGTTGAATCTGCCCGAAGGCTATTCCATTTCCATCGGTGGTCAGTTTGAAAATCTGCAGGAAGCCAAATCCAGGCTTCAGGTCGCTGTTCCTGCGGCATTGGCTCTGATTTTTGTGCTTCTGTTTTTTGCGTTCGGTTCTTTAAAACAAAGCGTTCTCATCTTTTCAGCCATTCCTCTTTCAGCCATTGGTGGAATCGTTGCTCTCTGGATCCGGGATATGCCGTTTAGTATCTCGGCGGGTGTAGGTTTTATAGCACTGTTTGGTGTGGCTGTGTTGAATGGAATTGTGCTTATGTCGGAATTCAACAGAATGAGAAAGGATGGAGAAGAGGATTTGCGGACGGTTGTTTTTGAATCGACCCGGGTCAGGTTGCGGCCTGTGCTTATGACAGCGCTGGTGGCTTCCCTGGGATTTCTTCCTATGGCCTTGTCCAATGGTGCAGGTGCCGAAGTGCAGAAACCATTGGCCACAGTTGTAATCGGTGGTCTTGTATCGGCTACATTACTCACTCTTCTTGTCCTCCCTGTATTGTATTACATGTTCGAAAATTCATCGGTTAAAAGAGGAATTCAAACCATGGCTGTGCTTTTATTGATGGGTTGTCTTTCATTACCGGCTTCTGCACAGACCAAATCAAATTTGACGTATCAGGAGGCAGTTGAGCAGGCCATTCGGCTCCATCCTTCGGTCAAAGTAGCTGATTTACAGCTGGAATCGAAGCTGGTGCAGAAAACTGCTTCTTCCGAGATTGGTAAATTTCAGATCAGTTTGCAGTACGGCCAGTACAACAGTTATTACCAGGATCAGAACTTCACTGTTGGCCAAAGCCTTCCGATGCCGACCGTATTTCACAGGATCCGTGAACAATACGAAGCTCAGGCAAGAGAGGCGGGGACACAGGCTGAAATGGCAAGGCAGAATATCCGCTATGAAATGCGTGTTGCATTTGAAAATCTACATTTCATCCGAAATAAAATGCGGTACCTGAATCAGCTGGATTCGTTGTTTCAGGTCGCTGAAAAATCAGCTGGTTTGCGTTTCCGCCAGGGAGAAACCAATCAACTGGACTATGCGTTGGCGCAAAGTCAGCTTCAGGAAATCAGAGTGATGCGGCAAATGGAAGCAGGGGAGGAGGCGATTGTGAAATCCCGGATACGAAGCCTCACGCAGACGGATTCTCAGACCGATTTTGTGGACCATCCGTTTGAATGGCAGCCCGCCGACACGACTTCAAAGGAATTAAATGCCGACTCCAATCTGCAAGTTCAGTTTTCAAATCGGGAAGCAGAAACGGCGATGTCGAACTGGAAAGTTGAAAAAACGAGGCTCCTTCCGGATCTGACGCTTGGTTATTTCAATCAGTCATTGCGAGGGATTCCGCTGGAAAATGGCTCTGCGGCCGGTTACCGAAACCGATTTCAGGGTTTTAGTCTGGGACTGCAGATTCCGGTCTGGCAGAAGCCGGTTCGGTCCCGGATAAAGGCCGCTGATTTGCTGGCAAAGTCTAAATCGGAACAAACCAATGCAATCCGTCTGGAGATAGAAAGTGAGATCAGCCAGGTTCGTGCCCGATTTCGCATGCATGCCGATATGATCCGATATTTGGAAGAACAGGCTTTACCGACAGCCCGTTTGATTCGTTCAGCCGCGTTCCGGAATTTTCAAACCGGTAATTCGGGGAACCTGGAACTTGGAGTCGCCATCCGGAGAAGTCTGCAAACCGAAGAACAATTGACAACCGAGCGCCACAGGCTCGCATTATCCATACTTCAACTCAAATTTTTAACTCATTCCCGATTTTAATCATGAACAAACTTCATTTACAATATTTTTCAGGAATTCTGGTCTTTCATCTTCTACTGGCCTCCTGTTCCGGTCCTTCATTCAAAGAACCGGCGAAAGAAGAGGCAGGTATTCCCAACGATGTGGTTCTCACGGAGCTCCAGATCAAAAATGCCGGAATTCGGGTGGGTTCCGTTGAAAAACGGGAACTTTCGACTGTCATCCGGGCAAATGGTATACTGGATGTACCTCCACAGAATCTGGTATCTGTTTCAGCGATGGCTAGTGGATATGTAAAATCCACCGACATGCTCCAGGGCCTTCATGTGCACAAAGGGGATCCGCTTTGTGTGCTCGAGAATCCTGATTACCTCACACTACAGCAGGAATACCTGACCAACCACAGCCGGATACCATTTTTACAGAAAGAGTTCAACAGACAATCGGAACTGGCGAAGGAGAATGTGGCCTCTGCAAAGTCTGCCGAACAAAGTGAATCGGAGCTCAATAGTTTAAAAAATACACAGAAAGGTTTGGCTGCCCGGTTGGAAATGCTGGGATTTCAGGTGAAGGAAATTGAGAAAGGAAACCTGAGCTCTCAAATGGTGGTGCGGTCCAATATTGATGGCTATGTTACCAAAGTCGGGATCAACCTGGGCAGCTATGTGCAGCCCAATGATCTGCTGTGTGAAATCGTGAACCTGGATCACATCCATGCTGAGTTGATGGTGTACGAAAAAGATCTGGCCAGCATTGCGGTTGGTCAGCGGCTGGAATTTTCTCTGACGGGTAACCATTCGAAAGTCTACCATGCTTCGGTGTACCTGATCAACCGGAAAATCAATCCGGATCGAACGGTACAGGTGCATGCTCACATTGCAGATGCCGATGAAGGTCTGATTCCAAATATGCAACTGACGGCCAGCATTCGAACAAAAGGACGGCTCGTCTGGGCCTTGCCAACAGCAGCAGTAGTAACGCAGGGTAAATCAAATGTGGTGTTTGTACAAAAATCAGGCACACGGACATTTTCGGCTTTACAGGTGCAAACCGGGATTCAGGAAGGCGATTGGACTGAAGTCATTTTTTCGGAAAGCTCCCTGCCGGAATCGTTGTCTGTTGTACTGGAAGGTGCCTACGATATCAAGGCAGCAGCAGAAAATACAGGAGAAGAAGACTGATTGGATTCTTATTGTCTGGACTGAATCCAGATCTGAATACGTAAGGAAGGCATTTGATTTCTCTCAAAGCCGGTGGCGAAAAATTCGATTTTGTTTGAGTGAAACTCATTCCAGTCGGCTGCAGTTTTCTCCAGATGTCTTCTTTTGGTTCTGAACTCTTCAATTCTTTTGTCAGGAAATATCAATGAATTATCGGGGGGTTCATGTTCGATCACAAACTGTAGTGTGGTGCCGATTTCAGCCAGAACCAGATGGACATGCCTGAACACAGGATCACTAAGTTCGATCAGACCAAATGCCATTTCCATTGCATTTGCTAAAAATAAAGGAGGCAGTTCGAACCGTTCCGGGTTTTGTTGCAGGACCTTTTCCTTATCTATTGAGATCCGGGTCCGCTTGCTGAAATTCAGAGTTTCTAAATAAAGGTCTATTACTTCCAGTTCTTTGGTTATGGGAATGTCCAGTTTTTTTTGATGGTCGACCAGTTCCCTGTAGAGGATTTTGAATCTGGAAATGAAATCAATACCCGTTTCATTTTGTTGGGTTGCCACTAGATTCTGAAGTGTGTGAAACGCTCCCAGAACAAAAAAAGAAGGCTCGGATTTTTGTGTTTCAAAAAAACGATTTTCCGATTCCTGCAAGTGCCGTCTTCTTGGCAACAACCGGTATGAATACCACACTGCCACAGCTCCTGCACCGAGGAAAAGAGAAATCAGAAACAGAAACAGACGGTTGGTGTAAAACGGGTTGTTCACAGAAATCGTCAGAAGTTTCTGTGAAGCAGACCATTCTTCGCCAGGTAGTCTCACCTGAATTTCAAGTACATGGTCGCCTGCTTTCAATGCGCCTAACTGGATCTCGTTGCCAGATGTTTGCCGCCATTCCAGTTCTTCATCCAGACGATAGCGGTAATGTGACTTTCCGATATTCCGGTAATCCATTGTCACAAACCAAATGCTGAACTGGTTGCTGTCTTCCGGAACTTCAATGGTGTTTTGAACCGATCGCATAACTCCGTTGACCGTAATTTTCTCTAATCGTACTGGCGGGCTTGTCAACCAACGGTTTTTATTGAAGCCAGGATACACGATCACTTCTGAAAGTGAAGCCATATACGCAGTGTCATGCCTAAAAGTAATGTCGATCAGATTTTCAGAAATCAGCCCATTTTCTTCTGTCCATTTTTCAATGATGGGTTTGCTGTCGAAATCTTTCATGATGAGAAGATTGAGCCCATGTGGTGTGCATGCCCACAAACTATCTGTCCCGAATTGGTGAAGGTTTTTGATATAGTTGGATGTTAATCCCTGCTTCTCACCTATGATGCTGACTTTTCCTTTTTTTACCAGTACCACACCGTATCCATTGCAGGCCAGGGCAATGGTTCCATCACTGAGGATCTCAATGCTCTGGAAAGACATCCCAAGTAACTCATCAAAAGGCTTATGGTAAAGTGTTTTATTGTATTGAAGACTGAATAGACCTGAATTGGTGGCAAACCACAGGGTATTGTCTTTGTCTTCTTTGATTCCGTATACACGGGTACCAAGTGATATCTTTTTGTACTCCGAATCCTTGAATTTCGGAAAGTCCTGAAATTGAGGGTAGGGCTTTCCTTTTTTCATGAACTGATTTTTCATTTCATCCATCCGTTTCTGGAGGGCATCTGTTTGGAAAGACAAAACCTGTGTGGAATTCCCCAACAGCAGATTTCCCTGGCTATCGAAGCAAATGGATTTTGTTCCAACCGGGAAATGGGATGAAATCTGTTGGTTTTCAATTTGAAACAAACCGTTTTCAGAGACCACCCATAAATGCGATTGGTCCGGGCTGTATTGAAAACTCCGGATTCGACCCCGGCCGTAGTACAAGTCTGAATACCAGTTAGGCAGAAGCTTGATTTTTTCCCGGTCGATCAAACCGATGCCTCCGCTGTCGGTGCCAAACCAAACGCCTTCTTTCCCTGAAAAAATACTGGAAACCGGAACCTCCGGCATACCCTGACTTTTTCCATAGTAGAGTATGTTGCGGTCGTTGATCAGAAAAACGCCTTCATTAATGGAGGATACCCAAAGGTTGTTCTGGCGGTCGGGCATAAATCCGGACAACGACCGGTTCCGCAGATACACATGATAATGACTTCGGTCGAAAAACGATTGCTCAAACTGATGGAGTCCACGCAACGTGCTGATCCACAAATCTCCATCGGCATCTTCAACCATACAGGAAACCACTCTTTCATACGTAAAAACGGATTCCGGAATTTGTCTGAAATGGGTACTATCCGGTTTAAGGACAAACAGCCGATGATTTTGGGCCACTACTACCGATCCGTCTTTCCGGCCCAAAACATATTCGATCCTTCCCTGTTTACCTTCAAAAGGAACAGCATATTCCCCGGGTTTTTTAGAGAGATTAATGACGCCATCTTTTCCGAATGCCATTACATCGTTATGCGAACTCAGCCATATTCCGGAAGACAGAAACGAACCTGGCATATCGATGAGAGGCCGGATATGGCGTACCTGACCATTTGCATTCAGGATGTAAACTCCATCGCCATGAGTTGAAAACCATAAGTTTCCCTTCGCATCTTCAATAAAGCCATTAAAGTACGAAACGGAAACCAGACGACCCAGAACCCGGTCTGTTTTGGGATTGTAGATTTTGCCATTCAGGTAATAGCTCAGGGTTCCGTTACTGGTGAGAAACCAAATCCGGTTTTTGCTGTCCTGAGCCACTTTGAACACGTCATTATCCGACAACCCATCTTGCTGATTGAAATTCTCAAACCTGAAACCATTGAAGCGGCTTACACCATATTCGGTTGAAAACCAGATGTATCCCAGATGATCCTGGATGCTGGAGTATACGGTATTACTTGGTAAGCCATCTTTCGTTGTGAACCGGGTGTTGTGAAATCCCTGTGAAAATGAGCAAGTCACAGAAACGAAAATCCAGAAAAGAAAGGAAAAGATTATTCTCAATGGAAAGCGTGGTTCAAAGAACAAAGCAGTGATTTTTTTCCTCGCCTTCAAATCATATGCCTGTTTTTTACCAATCGAAGATCTGGAAATGTAGTGGGGAACGGAGAAATCAGGGATTGTTGACAAGGTGAAATAGCTTCTGTTCCTGCCAGAAACTCCCGTTACAGGTCTGCTTTCAGGCACATTGAATTCATGGTCGGGCTTTTGCTTCCACCTTGATTCTCAATCGTTACGGCAAAAGTAGAAGGTGATTCCATAGGCTTCATCGGCACCAACATGCTTCCACTCGATGAGGCGTCAAACACTCCGGCATCAACAGGTTTGCCAGACACGATTCCCCACATTTGGTATTGTTTCCCTTCCGGTAACGGAGGGAGGTTGGATCCGATCAGCCAGACTTCATGGGTTTGAGGGTTCCAGAAAATGGTGGCTTTCATGGGGTCTTTTTTGGTTGAACTTAGAATTACCTGTACTGCTCCTTCATTCGAGAGATAGTTTCCAAGAGAGGCCATTTTTTGTTGGTCTTTGTACAATTTCAGGTTTTCAGACGAAAGCAATTCGTATTCTGCCTTCATCTGTGCCAGGCTTTCCTGTGTGTTGAGCAAATTCCGGTACCCCCACCAGCCGAATCCGGCTGCCAGTAGAAATGCTATGGAAGCTGCAACAGACCACCATTGAAATATCTGGTACCGTCCTTTTTCGGGCAGATAGTGCCTGGAAAGATTTTCAAGAGCATCGTCAGCCATAAAAATCTGGTCTTCGATTTCAGACTTTCGTTTACGGTTTGGTTCTAAAGCAAAATAACGGGCGAGGCGTTCAAGGCAGATTTCAATTTCTTCCAGTTCTTCTTTGGCTTCTTTGCTTTCTGCCAGGATCTGTGAAACCTTTTTCTGCTCTTCAGCAGAGGCGATTCCTGTGGCATAGGCTTCAAGTATTCCGGATTCTATGAAATCGTGGTGTTTCATTTAGCTCAATTTCGTAGTTCGTCCCGTAATGTTTGCAAAGCAGAGCGGATCCGTGTTTTCACTGTTCCAAGCGGAATACCAGCTTCTTCTGAAATTTCTTCCTGTGTATACCCCTGGAAATAGGCCAGTTGAATGAGGTACAGCTGTTCTGGTTTCAGTTTTTTAAGTGCTGTTTCAATGCCAATGAAATCCAGATGTTCCATTCGTACAGATCCCTTTTCTGTACCTACGAAACTTTCAAGGGATTGGATGTTGCGTGATAATTTGTGTTGTCTGCTTCGTACATGGTCGATTGCCAGATTTCGGCAAATGTTCATCATCCAGGTAAAGAGCCGTCCTTTTTCCGGAGAATAGGCCGCAAAATTTTTCCATATTTTGAGGAAGGCATCCTGAAGAACATCTTCAGCTTGTCCCTGATCCGGTACAATCCGCTCAATCACACCATATAAAGCTGCAGAGAAATTGTCGTACAAAATCCGGAATCCCTCCTGCGATCCGGACGCAACCAATGCGACAAGTGATTCTTCGGAAATCTGAATTCTGCGGGCCAAGTGGTGTGTGTTTTGAATGGGCAATAAGAACCAATTTCGGCATTCTCACAAGCAAATTGCCAACCATCGGCATGGAAAAAGTAGATTTGCCTTCCCTCTGAAATCAAACTTCAAAACTACATGACCAACAACCGGATTCAACAGATCGAACAGATGCTGGAAGAAGATCCACGTGATCCGTTCCTCCATTATGCCCGTTGTCTGGAATATTCCCGGATTTCACCGCTGGAAGGTCAGCCTTTCTGGGATAAAATTCTTCTGGAATTCCCTGATTATGTGCCGGTTTACTATCAGGCAGGCTCCTGTTATTCGGAACTTGGACTTAAAGTCCGGGCCATTGAAATCTGGAAGAAAGGTGCTGATATTGCTGAAAAGCTACAAGACCGGCATGCGCTTACTGAACTGAAAGGAAGAATCCAGAATGCATTGATCGAAGAGGAGGATTAGAAACGAAACCTGTTAACAGGGTTCTGGCACATAATCCGTATTAGAACGGATATCCGATCCCTACGTTCAGCAAGGTCTGACCTTTCACACCAAATGGCCGGTTGAGACGAAGGTTCTTAACCTGCCACTTATCGGATTCACTGGCAAAAGCAGGATTGTACAGTTTGGTAGCCGCATCCACGCGGATAATGAGGAACGAAAAGTCAAACCGAATTCCAAAACCTCCACCCAAAGCAACCTGCCGCAAAAAGAGTGGTGTTATTTCAGCTCCGGGTCTTTCCGGATCTTTTTCCAGATTCCATACATTGCCTGCATCAGCAAACAGCGCTCCTTCCAGAAAACCAATCAGTTTCTGACGGATTTCAATACTGGATTCCAGAATCAATTCTCCTGGTTGTTCAATTTTCAGATTGTTGGGGTCCGAACCTTCCGGTGCATAGGATCCCGGACCAAGACGACGTGGAAGCCAGGCACGCACACTGTTGCTTCCTCCGGCAAATGCGTATTTTTCCCATGGCAGAACCTGTGAGCCGCCAATCGGTACCGCAGCACCTCCCGACAGACGGAACGCCAGCATCGTGTTCTTTGATAAAGGTCTGTAAATCCGGAAGTCTGCTGTAGTTTTTGCATACCGGAAAGTTTTGAACTGCCCGATCTGATTGGTTTCCTGCTGCAATACATTCTGCAATATCTGATGAAGAATTTCTCCCCCGTATTCCACATTCAACCGGAAATACTTTGCCTTTTTCTTTTGCCCACTCTGGTTGGTATTGAACATGTAATACGCATTGAAGTTGGTCACCACCGCCGTTTGAAACGACTGCCGCACGCTTTGGCCAAGGCCGGAAAAGTTGATAAGCTGCTCCAGGTAATCTTTGTTGAGGTACTTTTCCGGTGTTATGTTGACGGTGACGTCTATTGGCGAAATCCCAATCTGCTTATTTGGTGATAGCTGCATTGAGTAGTTCAATGCTCCTTTAACAAGATTTCGGGTGTATTCAGGCCGTTTCAACGCAGTGAGGCTGAAGATAAACCTTGTTTTGGGGTTGTACTCAAAGATTCTCTGATTCAGTTTAAAAGGGAACAGGATTTTGGAAATGGTAAACGACGAGGAAATACTCAGATCTCTCGCTCTGTATACAACTCCCTGCGGAAGGAAGGTAGACAACTGACCTTCCTGTGAGTACCGGAGATTGGCTTCGAAAACCTCGAATCCACCAAAAATATTCCGGACTTTCAGGCCTACATCAAAGTAGGGTCCGGGAGAACCCTGGCTCATCAGCATGCCCAGTTCTTCCGAACTTTGGTATTTGGGAAGACGGTTTGCCACAATCCGGAGATTCATCTTTTGCTGATGAGTATCTAGAGCCAGATTCACAAAACGGAACATATCCATGGAAGACAGCTGGGCCTGAGTGTTGGTGATTTTGGAATAGTTGAAATACTGTCCCGGGTGAACAAGGACTTTACTGTCAATAATACCGAGAGAATACCGTTTCCTGGTTTCGAAACTATAACGCACTCCGTTGTAAAGAGTATCGGTGTATTTTCCCTGGGATGAATCCGATTCATTCAGCTGGAAAAATATATTGTCCATCACAAATGCCTTATGGCGACCTTCTTCCGGGTTTCGGATGGTCATAGTTACGTCACAACCCAGACGCGTAAAAAGCTCAGGCTTCTCTTTCAGAAGGACAGAATCTGCCTTTGTTACAGGCGCTGATTCGGATGTATCTGCCAAAATCGAAATGTACTCCCGGCTGAATGAAAAATAGCCTTTGTTCCGGAAGGTTCTTTCCAGAAATTCTCTGTCCTGGTCAATGTTCAGTTTGCTGTAAATGGTTCCAGGCTTTACAAGCAGATCATTACTGGCGCTGTCAATAAGTCGGGATAGCCGGAAGTCATCGGTAATATACCGCACTCTCCGGATACGGTGAGGCTGGTTTTCGGTAATGATGTACTTCACTGCCACATTTCCACCGATGAAAGTATCTTCCTGAATCCGTACTTTATTGTCAAAATAGCCCTTGTTAAACATGAATTTCCGGATTTCAGACAACGTTGTCCTTGCCTGTGCACTGTCGTATATCGCAGGAGGTTCACCTACAACCCGCATCCACCAGTTTCCTTCCAGCAAGCGGACATAATATTTCTTTGTCCGGCTTTCTTTTTTTGCTTCCAGTGCGATTGAGTCTTTGAATGAACCGGCAGGCAAAGCCGCTATTTTCTCATTGTAGTAAGCCAGCTTCTGATTCAATTGTCGTCGAACCCGGTTGGTGTCCCGAATACTTTTCCCAAAGAAGTAAAATCCAAGATAAGGAGTGGTTCCCAGAATTTTCCGGTTCGCTTTCTGATGAAACAAAACTTCAAGTTCTTCATTGGGAATATGTTTGTTCCCTTTCACTCTTTGGTTGATCAAAAGATACTGTCCTTTTTTCAGAAAAGGGGCTGTTATGCAACTATCCAGGCAAAGCACTGAAAAACAGAGCATCAGGAGCCGGACGATTCCGGAACGTGGTATTTTTCTGATCGAAATCTTCAATCGGTAATTATTACAGATATCTTCGGGCTCAAAAGTAATCGGAAATGACTGGATTGAGCCAGAATCAGGCCAAACAAATAAAGGCCTTGCAACAGAAAAAGTACAGACAGGAATCGGGAAAGTTTTTGGTGGAGGGAACAAAAGCTGTTTCCGAAACCATTCAGGCTGGCTGGCCATGTGACGTGCTGGTTTGTACAGAACGGTTTTTTGAATCCAACAGCAGGATTACAGAATCGTTTCGGCAGGATCTTCTGATTTGTTCTGAAGAACAGCTTTCTGCACTCGGAAATTTTCAAAGCAACAATGCAGCTTTGCTGGTGGCCTTTCAGAAAGCACCGGAAGATTTTCCGGATCCCGGCCAGAATCTTTGGCTGGCACTGGATGAAATCAGTGATCCGGGCAATCTGGGGACGATCATACGGCTAGCTGATTGGTTTGGTTTGACCGAGGTCATTTGTTTAGGAAACGGAGTGGAATGGTATAATCCGAAAGTAATTGCCAGCACAATGGGTTCATTTTTACGAATCCGTCAGGTGATTGCCGATGCAGCCTGGATTCAGAACGCGGACCGTCCCTGGTTTGCAGCGGATATGAACGGACAAAACCTATACGATTTTCGGTTTCCCGGAAAGTCAACTCTATTGATTGGAAGTGAAGCAAATGGTTTGAGTGAGAAATGGCTCCGGAACAAGGATTCTGTTTTGTCGATACCGTCATTTGGAAAAGCAGAATCACTCAATGCGGCTATGGCAACGGGTATATTCCTGAACCACTGGCGGTTATTCGCAGGTTGAAAGAAGTATCAGTTTGAATCAGTATTTCTTTCCGAAATACAGTAAAATGTAAGCAGAAGAAAAGAAACTGGAATTGGGTGCCAATCCAACAATGTTCTGTGTCTGACTGAATTTTTCAGCCAGGATACCAACTTCAAGGCCGGCGATGGAACTTTTGATCTGGCCAAACTCAAACGAAATCCCCAGTTTCCCATGAACACCTACGGTATAGTTCATATTATTTAGCCCATCTGAAAAGCTGCCCACTCCATTGATCTGGTTCAAATTTGCGTCAACTGTGTAAGGAATGCTGGCATATGGGCTGTCCTGCTGAGGTGATTCCCGGTAAAGAATGTAGTAAGGCTTTCGTATGCCGAGGCTGGGTCCGCCTGCCACGATAAGGTTGACAAAAACACCTTCTTCTGCTGCTTTCCTCAAAATGGTGAATTCTCTTCCGTAAAATGGACGAAGTGAAAACAAATAATGCGTTTTGTAGCCGATGAACGAATTGCCAGTTTCCTGACTTCGTAACCGGTATTCTTTTGGATGTTTCACATTCACCAGTTCAAATCCAATACTCTGAAATTGTCTGGGACCTTTTGCCCTTGCCCATTTGAAATTCAGACCACCGATCATTCCTCCATTTGTGTTGAAATTAACTCCGTAGTTAAACTCTTCTGTATAAGAAAGTTCGTCACTTTGCGCAAATAGGTTTTGGGTCAAAGTAGATAAGGAAATTAAAAAGAGAAATGGAATAAGTCGCTTCATCCTGTATTCTTGCGTTCAAATTTCAGAAAACAATTTTCCATCTCCAAATCTCATGGCAACAGCAACAGGCAAATACCTTGGAGGACTTCGTACGGAAGTTCGTCACTCGGCTTCGGGTCAGTCATTTATTACCGATGCCCCGGTAGACAACAATGGGAAGGGGGAAGCATTTTCTCCGACGGATACCGTTTGTGCGGCTTTGTCTTCCTGCATGATGACGCTGATGGGAATTTACGCAGAAAGAGAAAATATTGATCTGAAAGGAATGCATTCAACAATAACCAAGCATATGGCGGCCAATCCCCGGCGGATTTCCAAAATTGAAATAGTTTTTGTTTGGCCAGAGCCTGAGGCAACGGATCATCAGAAAGAAATGTTAAGACGTGCAGCATTAACCTGTCCTGTCGCCAGCAGCCTGCATCCCGATATTGAGCAGGTAATTACCTTCAATTTTTGATAATCACCCTTTAGCCAGTTCCATCGCTTTATCCCGGAAATCCTCGATCCGGATGGATTGGTGTGTCTCTGATAAAACAGCGATACCGTCCTTCAGTAAAATGGCTTGTGGTGACTGATGTTCAACACCTGTATCTTCGGCAATTGCATTTGAAATTTCCCGGTAGGAGAGAAGGTCCAGATAAACCGGAGTAAACAGTTGTTCGTCTTCCGGTTTCCAGTTGCGGTTTAAGCGATCCAGGGCCATCACGCTGATTGAACACCGGGTACTGTGCTTCAGAACGAGAACCGGTTTTTCAGAAGACGATTCCAGGGCTGCCTTCCAATCAGGAAGCGAGGAGAGATTTTTCCAGAAATTCATAGTGTGTTAACAGAATCGGTGGTCGGTTGTTTAGATCTCAATAATCAGGCCATCGTTAGCCAGGCGGATATGGGAAGGGAGTTCTTTTTCTACTTCCTTATGAAGCCCCATCCGGTGACTGATGTGTGTAAAATAAACCTGTGGCACTTCAAGAACGTTGGCAACAGCAATTGCCTCTTCCAGGGTGTAATGCGAAATGTGGTGGGTTTTCTGAAGGGCATTCAGAACCAGTACTTTGCTTCCCCTGATCAATTCCATGGATTCCGGGCTGAGATAGTTGCAATCGGTGATATACGCAAAATCACCGAACCGGAATCCCAGAATCGGTAATTTGGCATGCATCACCGGGATCGGAATAATGTTAAATCCTTGTGAACTGAAAGGATCATGGCCAATGTCAATCAACTCGATCTGAGGCACTCCAGGGTATTTTTTCTCTGCAAATGCATAGGCAAATTCGATCCGGATATGATCCAGAACACGGGGCAGTCCGAAGACGGGCATCGACTTATTCTGGATGTAATTGAAAGCCCTCACATCATCCAGCCCGGCAACATGGTCTTTGTGTTCATGTGTAATGAGAAGTCCATCCAGCTTGCGGACATTGTTCCGAAGCATCTGCAGACGGAAATCAGGTCCCGCATCCACCACAAACGTATGAGGACCGTCTTCGACCATGACGGAAGTTCGCAAACGCTTATCCCGGTAATCCAGTGACTGGCAAACGTAGCAGGAGCAGGCAATCAGCGGGATACCCTGCGATGTGCCGGTTCCCAGAAAGGTAATTTTCAATTTAACGTCAGTCTACTTTTTCAAAGGAAATTTCGGGGACAGGCTGTTTGGGTGAACGGATTTCCAGCAGCAGTTTCAGGCTTTTATCGGCCAGCGCCGACTCATCCAAAGGCAGAAGTTTTGCCAGTTCGAACATACAGTTTACCCTTCCTTCGAGTGGTAAAAAGTTGTTGATCAATACCATCTTATGGTCCTTCAGAATGCAGTATCCGGATTTGAAATTCCCTCTTTCGTACCGCACCAGATACCCTCCCTCTGTCACCAGATCTTCAAGTTTGGATAAGTAGCCTTTGGTGTATTTCAACATGGAGGCAAAAGTAAAAAATGCAGACAGACAAGCCGCACCTTTATTGGGGAAAGAACCAAAAGATTTTCGTTTCTCACGGACGGCATCGTTTTTTCAAGCAACTGAATCACTAACTTGCGCCCCCGTTTTGAGAATACGATCCATTTATGTTTGAGAATTTAAGCAGTAAGCTTGACCGTGCATTTAAAACCCTGAAAGGCCAGGGCCGAATTACCGAAATCAACGTCGCCTCCACGGTGAAGGAAATCCGCAAGGTCCTCATCGATGCTGACGTGAACTTTAAAGTGGCCAAATCTGTTACGGAAAATATCCTGAAAGAAGCACTGGGTCAGGAAGTTCTGATTGCCGTCAAGCCAGGGGAACTCTTAACGAAAATCGTGTATGACGAGCTTACCCGGTTAATGGGAAGCAACAAAGCCGACATGAACCTTCGGGGCGATCCGGCGGTTATCCTGATGTCGGGTCTGCAAGGTTCGGGTAAAACAACCTTTACAGGAAAACTGGGTGCCATGCTCAAAAAGCAAGGTCGTCAGGTATTGCTGGTTGCCTGTGATGTGTACCGTCCTGCAGCGATTGAGCAGCTCAAAGTGGTTGGAGCCCAGGCGGGAGTAGATGTTTTTACATTGCCCGAAAGCAAAGATCCGGTAGAAATTGCTCTGAAAGGAATCGAATACGCCAAAGCCAATCACAAGAAGATTGTGGTGGTGGATACGGCAGGTCGTCTTGCGGTGGACGAGGAGATGATGAAGGAAATTGAGAACATTAAGCGTGCCATCAATCCTTCTGAAACCTTGTTTGTTGTCGATGCCATGACAGGACAGGACGCGGTAAATACGGCCAAAACATTTAATGAACGAATTGATTTTGACGGCGTTGTCCTGACCAAGCTGGATGGTGATTCCCGCGGTGGTGCTGCCCTTTCCATCCGGGCAGTCGTAGAAAAGCCAATCAAATTTATTGGTACTTCAGAGAAACTGGACGGAGTCGATGTCTTCTATCCGGATCGTATGGCCCAGCGAATTCTGGGTATGGGTGATGTGATTTCACTCGTGGAAAGAGCCCAGCAGGTATTTGATGAGGAAGAAGCGAGACGGATCAACCAGAAAATCAGAAAAAATAAGTTTGATTTTGATGACTTCCTTTCTCAGATCCAGCAAATCCAGAAAATGGGAAATTTCAAAGATGTGATTTCCATGATTCCGGGTGTTAGTAAAATGATGAAGGATGTGGAGATCGACGATAATGCCTTCAAACCAATTGTGGCGATGATTCAGTCGATGACACCGGCTGAGCGATCGAACCCCGATCTCATTGTCGGTAACCGTAGAAAGCGAATTGCCAACGGTAGCGGAAAGTCAATTCAGGAAGTGAACAACCTCATGAAGCAGTTTGAGGAAATGCGAAAGATGATGAAGAAAATGAGCGGCATGCAGGGTAAGATCCCTGGATTTATGCGCTGATCAGTTCAGGATTCCTCCGATTTAAAATAAAACACCGGATTTGAATTGATCCGAAATTTCCATTCATTTGAAAAATCATGCCCGATGCATTATGCAACTGGTTTTATCTCTGACTGAAACAGAATTTCATTTCTATGTTTTTTGTTGAAATCCAGGAATTTGGACCCGTCCGCAGGATCGTAGCCTGGAATTCTGCCGGGGTTCGGCTGGAAGTGTTGCCTGATAATGGTGCTGCTCTCAATGCATTTTATGTTCCCACCCGGGATGGTCGTTTCCTCAATGTAATTGATGGATGCAACACTGAATCGGAACTGGATGAATCTGCCTCTGCTTATAAAGGTGTGTTTTTGTTTCCTTTTCCCAACCGTCTTCAGGACGGAATCTGGAACTGGGAAGGAAAAACCTGTTCATTTCCCTTAAACGAACCAGCAAGGCAAAATGCCCTTCATGGAATATTGCACAACCAAAAGTTTGAGGTTGTAGAAACGATGGCTACATCGGAAATGGCATTGATTCATCTTACCTTTTCCTCTGATTCTTCTGATTCAGCATTCCCGTTTCAATATCAGGTTGACATTGAATTTATAGTGACCGATAACGAAGGACTTGTGATTAAAACGCAGGTCACCAATCTGGGAACATCTATCATCCCAATTGGCTTTGGGTGGCATCCCTATTTTAGTTCGGGTTCGCAACTGGATGACCTCATCTTCAGTTTCCCAGACGTTTCGGCACTTGAAGTAGATAAAAGAATGATCCCAACGGGTGCCAGAATGCCGTTCCATGTTTTTGACAGGCCGCAAAGTTTCGGGAAAGTTGTGCTGGACACAGGTTTTGAGCTAAATCCATGTGATGTGTACCGGATATATATTCTGGATCCGTCTCAAAAGCTAAAGTTTTCCATCTGGCAGGAAGCAGGAACAGACGGATACCGATTTGTCCAGATTTACACTCATCCCGGTCGGAAATCGATCGCCATTGAACCAATGACTTGTATGGCAAATGCACTTCAGACACAAAAGGATGGCATTTTGTTTCTGGAATCAGGAAATTCCCATCAGGTTGATTGGGGAATTTCATTCCGGTAATCACCTCAGAAGATTTTCAAAAAGCCCTCATTCATATTTTGGAAAAGACCACCACCATCGGCAACTGGGGAGAAAAAAGAGCGGAAGAGTATCTTCAGGAAAAAGGATATGAAATTGTGGAACGAAACTGGCGTTGGCAGAAATATGAAATTGATCTGATTGCCAGGATCCGGAATCTCCTGGTGTTTATTGAAGTGAAGGCTCGTAAGAATGCAGACTTTGGTCATCCCGAATCCTTTGTGTCAAAAGCCAAAGTGAACCGGGTGAAAAAAGCATCTGAATCGTATCAGTATGAAAAAAATTACAATGGGTTCATTCGGTTCGATATCGTGTCTGTAACTGGCACACCGACAAGATTTGACATCTTTCATATTGAGGATGCCTTCTGAGATTGCGTTAAAATTAGAAACATCTGATTTTAACGGAATATCCCGTTTTTGGAATCTCCTTATTTTTTCAGGGCAATTTCGGATAAAACTTTATTTTTTTTCGGAAAGCCCCCGGGAAATAGGGGGGGGATTTTAAATTTTCATAAAACTTTTCTGGCACCCGAATGGAGATGTTTTCATTGTATACACAGGAAAATTGTATTTAACCAATATGCTAAATTGATTCGGGAGAAGGCATTGAACTAGTAGATTATTTGGTTGAAATCGGAATTGGGTTTGATTTGACAAACAATTTCGGGTTATTGGCGTGATTATTTAGGAAAAGGCAAATATAATTTTGTTTAACTCGATTTTTTTTCCGGAAATTTGCATCGGGAGAAATTGAAATATTTGAAGTTCTCCTCCTATTAATACACCAATTTTAACCATAATGAAAGAGTTTGGCATTAAATCCGCCCTGTCCGGGCTGGAAGCGATAGAACTTTCAACCTCAGGCAATGTTTACTGGAATCTGCCTGCTGCAGAACTGATCGAGAGAAGTCTGTCAGCTGGAGAAGGATTTCTGACCGAAACCGGTGCACTGATGTGCGATACCGGAAAGTACACAGGACGTGCACCTGATGATAAATTTATTGTTCGGGATGCATTGACAGAAAACCAGGTCTGGTGGAAAGAGTTCAATCATCCGACAACACAAGAGGTTTTTTCCAACCTGAAAGCCAAGCTCATCGACAATCTGAAGGCAAAAAATCTGTATGTGAGAGATGTCTTTGCCTGTGCGTCTGAGCAATATCGTATTAAGGTGCGGGTAGTTAATACCCAGGCTTATCACAATCTCTTTGTGAACAATATGTTTATACGGCCTTCTCAGGAGGACCAGTCTTCATTTGTTCCGGATTGGACCGTGATCAATGACCCTGAGTTTTTCGCAGATCCGGTCGTGGATGGAGTGAAAAACACCAATTTCGCCATCATCAATTTCACGGAGAAATGCATCATCATTGGTGGAACCGGATACACCGGTGAGATAAAGAAAGGCATTTTCTCAGTACTTAATTTCACGCTTCCAACGCAGCATGGCGTGCTTTCCATGCACTGCTCTGCCAATGAAGGGGCAGATGGACAAACTGCTTTGTTCTTCGGACTTTCCGGAACAGGTAAAACCACATTGTCAACAGATCCTAACCGCAAACTGATTGGAGACGACGAACATGGTTGGGCCCGGAATGAAGTCTTCAATTTTGAAGGCGGTTGTTATGCCAAAGTTATAAACCTGAGCGAGAAAGGAGAGCCTGATATTTTCAATGCAATCCGGTTTGGCTCAGTCCTTGAAAACACCCGGTTTACAGAAGGTACCCGTACTGTTGATTACTCAAACGGAGAGGTAACAGAGAATACAAGGGTTTCGTATCCGATCCACTATATCAAAAACGCAAAAGAAATTTCGACGGGTGTTCCGCCATCCCACATTTTCTTCCTAACCTCTGATGCCCAGGGTATTTTGCCTCCAATCTCTAAATTGACAGTGGAGCAGGCTATGTTTCACTTCCTGTCGGGTTATACGGCAAAGGTAGCGGGAACAGAAGCTGGTGTGAAAGAACCAAAAGCAGTCTTCTCTTCCTGTTTTGGCGCTCCGTTTTTGCCATTGCATCCTGGAAAGTATGCCCAGTTGTTGGGTGAAAAAATGAAAGGCTCGAACGTAAGCGTTTGGTTGGTGAATACTGGCTGGATAGGCGGTCCGGTAGGAGTGGGGTCCCGCATGCGTCTTTCTCATACCCGTTCTTTGATATCAGCTGCACTCAATGGACAGTTGAGCCAGGTAGAATATGTGGCCCATCCTGTGTTTGGAGTTCAAATGCCAACTTCAGCTCCTGGTGTACCGGTATTTGTGTTAAACCCGAGAGATCTCTGGTCTGATAAAAATGCCTACGATGTAGCTGCCAATAATCTGGCGGCTCAGTTTATCAGCAATTTTGAGAAATTCAAAGAACTTGCAGATGAGCGGATCATGGCTGGCGCACCGAAACAAATGGAATTAGCGTAATCCTAAACTTTTCAACTATGTCATCAACGCAAGGTCAGTTTGAACAATTGATTCTGCCTATCGGTACAACCCTTGATCGGTTTATCAATACGCAACAAAATAATTTTCCGTTTGCAAGAGGAGAGTTTTCTCAACTGCTGCGGGATATTGCCATCGCATCCAAAATTGTAAACCGGGAAATCAACCGGGCCGGACTTTCCAATATTTCCGGATCGTATGGTGCCCAGAATAACCATGGCGAAGACCAGCAAAAGCTGGATATGGTGGCGAATGTCCGGTTTATCCGGGCATTGAAAAATGGAGGTGAAGTTTGCGCCATCGCTTCAGAAGAAGATGAGGATCTGATTGATACTGGAAACTACAATGCAAAGTACGTTGTGGCCATTGATCCTCTTGATGGTTCTTCCAATATTGATGTGAATGTGGCAGTCGGAACGATTTTCTCCATTTACCGCCGTGTTTCAGCAGTAGGCTCGCCTCCAGGACCGGAAGATATTCTTCAGAAAGGAACCCAACAGGTTGCCGCAGGTTACATTCTGTATGGTTCTTCCACAATGATGGTACTTACCAGCGGTGCCGGAGTTGATGGATTTACGTACGAGCCATCACTCGGAGAATATTACCTGAGCCATCCCAATATGAGGATGCCTAAGACCGGTAAAATCTACTCCATCAATGAAAGCAGTTATTCTGCCTTTCCGAAACCAGTGAAAGACTACATCCAGTTTTGTCATGATGAAGGATATTCTGCCCGATACATTGGATCATTTGTCGCAGATTTCCACCGGAATCTCCTGAAAGGCGGGATCTTTATGTATCCACAGTCAACCAAAGCTCCTCAGGGTAAACTCCGCTTATTGTATGAGTGCTTCCCTCTGGCATTTCTGGTTGAACAGGCCGGAGGAATGGCCACGGATGGTGACAAGAGAATATTGGATTATCAACCGGAAAGACTCCATCAGCGGGCACCATTGGTCATTGGATCCAGTGAAATGGTGAAGACCGCCAGAAAATACTTTCTACTCGACCACGTACGTGTTTGACGTTTTGGTTAAAAAACACACTGAAAATCCCGGGCATATTGTCCGGGATTTTTTTTGATGCTTGAGCCAGCATCTGCTCAACAAGAACTATTGAGTGAATCAGAATCCGAAGATCCTATCTGTCAATCTTTTGACTGAAATTCTCTAAGTACTTATCCTTGAAGTGAAGAAATGAGAATAAACAAGTTATTCCTTTACCATTCTCATGGAGTGCTGTTCACCGTTTTCGTCTGTGATTCGGAGGATATACAATCCGGCCGGCCATAATCCGGAATCCAGGTCTTTCCGGGCCCAGTTATCCTCTGGTTTTTCCTCCAGTACAATCCTTCCTGATCCATCGAATATCCGGATTGTGACTTTATTTCCACTTACCATATTTCGCACAAGCGAAAACCGGTTGCCAAATGGATTCGGTAATACGGAATAGTTGTTAGGTGCCGGATTTTCAGTATTTTCAGAAACATCGAGCGATTGGCGGCCAGCTGAAATCGTGTAGTTGCCAATTGTTCTCGGACTGTCACCAAACCCGGGACGGTATGCCTGAGCCTTTAAAGTACGGCTGGCTGGAATGGAAACCGGACCCGCATATGGTTTTGCCAAAGGAAGATACATGTAGGGATCAGTTCCATCGGTTGTGTAGAAAATTTGTGCCAAAGGATCCTGGTTGGAAATGACCACAGTTTGAGCCGATCCATAGGTGCCAGGAGCCGGAGAAAATGTGCAGGCTGATAGAGTCGTTGCACCTGATATCGTTACGTATGAAACAGCTACTGCCGATTGACTCCAGCCATCCCGTACTGCTATGGCCCGGATTGTGACGGAGGGAGCTGTTAAAGTCACAGGCCCCAAGTACCGGAAAGTTGAGCTCTTTCCGATGGATGGAATCTGTCCGTTGGTCGTGTACCAGATCGTGGATTGAGGTGTACTGCAGGTTAATGTTAACACCTGTCCTCCGGTATATGCTCCACTCGCCGGTGAAATGGTCGGAGTTGCGACAATTGTTGGCGACGTTATGAGGTAGGAGGCAACGGAAACCGGAGACGAAATCCAGCCTTTGCGATAGCCAATTGCCTTGATGGTCAGATTTACACCGACCTGGATTAGCTCTCCTGCATACAACTTGGTGACTGCACTGTTTGGATCAGGTGTCACGCCGTTTAGGGTGTAGTAAATGTCTGCTCCCACAGTAGCACAGGAAAGTGTCGTCGTTATGCCGGATGAATATGTACCCGCAGACTGCGAGAATACCGGAGCCGAAATGGTCGGGATGACAGCTGTAAAAGAACTGGCACTGTTGACAACCCCGCAGGGTGTATACACCCGTATTTGTCCGTTCACTGCATTGATGGGAGTCTTAACCGTAATGCTGGTGGTTGTAGAAGAGAGAATCTGGGCTTTGGCGTTGCCCCCAAACACAACTGAATCAACCTGATTGAAGGAAGTTCCGGTAATGGTGATGGTCGTATATCCAACCTGACCAACCAAAGGAGAAAAACCTGAAATTGTGGGAGGTGAAACAACCACAGCACTCGTTAGTTTTCTTAGACTCTGGCATCCGTTTTCATCAATACATGCAGCGTAGTAATTTTTACTTGATGTAATAACAGGTGTTGTGTACGAAAACCCGGATCCAATCTGATTTCCTTTTGTGGAAGCATCATACCATTCGATGGAAGAACAGCCACTGGCGGTTAATGTGACGGTACCTGGTCCACATCGGTTTACCGCGTTGGAAGTAGGAGTCGCGGGTTTTGGTTTTATATTGAAATAGGCTGAGTTGGTACCAAAGACAGCAGGAGCAGGTGTGGCCGACACCACTCGGATCCGGTATATGCCAGGGACAGATCCAATGTTGACATGGCACGTAATCGGAGAAGAATTTCCATTGCCCAGAGCAGAAGTGCCGGCACCAAAAACGCCGGTCGAATTGGACAGCTGTACCTGAAAATAGTTGCCAGCCAGAAATGTTCCGGTTGTGACAAATGAAACGGTAATGTTCGTCCCTGCACAAATGTCTTCCAGAGGAGAATTGATTACGATTGTTGGCTGGTTAATTGAAATGGTGAAGTCTTTTGTTTCACCACCTGCAGCAAAATAAGTGCAGGCATCGCCTGAAGTAAGGGTTGAACCCCGTACTGTCCGGATCCGAAGTCGTCTTTCTCCTGTAGCTGTATTGGCTGGAATCGCGATGTTTCCGGAAAAATTTGTGCCGGTGGACAAACTGCCATACAGGAATTCATTGGCATCATCAAAATCAAAGTCATTATTGAAGTCGCACCAGATACCGGTTCCGGATTGACCATCACTGGTCTGAATCGAAAAAGGATATTCCAGTCCCCTTTGCATTACCGTTGTCTGATTGTTAATGGCCGGATAAAAGGCATAACCGGAATTGTTGTCACAGTTTCCAGTGAAAGTGAGATTGTGGATCTGAAGCGATTCAAAATGTGTTGCGGAGCAATTCATATCCAATGGTTTACAATAGCAGGCAACTGTAGAAACCGTATCGAAACAGTCGCCCGCCACATTGACAAATCCTACCGGCTGAAAGCAGGTATCCCTCGATACAGCAGGGTTTCCAAATCCATCTCCATCATAATCCTCAAACCACAGCTGATTGGGTGCAACCAAAACAGAGGCACTGCCATTCATGTTTGAAAGACAGCCCGTCGTGGAATTTTTTGCTTTCACAATCACCGAACCTGTTCCTGGTATACTGTCTGAAATCAGAGGGAATCCAGTGCCAGTTACGTGATCGACAGAATCACCGTTCGTATACTCAAACCGGTAATCGACTCCGGTTTCAGATCCACTCAGTTGAACAGAAACACCGGAAGAAGAATTTGAACAGTAGGAACCCCCACCCGACACATTGAAAATTTGCGGATTGGGATGTACCGTAATGTTTTGTGTGGCCACGGCAGAACAACCATACGAGTCAGTTACGGTAACTGAGACAGAACCATTGGTGTTGGATATAATGGAAGAATTGGTAGCACCCGTATTCCAGCTGTAGGTATAGTCAGGAACACTCAGACTGGTCTCCAGTAACTCAAGTTCCGAAAACTGCATGGATGCAGAACCGGTTGATGCAATGGTTGGAACCACAACCCGGTACTTTGAAAACGCTTTGCTGTTGGAAAAAGTAATGGTTTGCTTTTGAAACCGTGCGGTAAATGCGGGAACAGAGCCACTGGAAATGGCAGACCAGTTAATTCCATCGTTGGAACCACTGATGGAATAGGTTTTAGGATCCCGGTCAGGCGCATCGTTTGCTGAGGTGATTGAGATACCTGTAATGATGGTGGCCCCAAAATTCAACGCGATTTCTACCCCTGAATTTCCGTTACCACCCGAATAGGCAAGCAGATTCAGGTATTTGGTACTGGTACTGTTGTCGATTGCCCGATATACTTCTTCTCCGTTTGGTGTGGTGGAACCCGCTGCAGGCAACATGGAAATCACATCCGTAGGAGAAGTACGGTCTGCAATTATGGTGACTGGGCCTGAAGGCGGTGCATATACAGGTAGGGCAGAAAGTGTCACGGATCCTCCTTCACAAAATGAAACAGGCCCACTTGCCTGTATGCTGGCTGCTGGTTTCTGACGGATCGTCAATACCGCCGCATTGGAATAAACAGTGCCATATCCATTTGTCCAGGCTGCCCGGTACCATTTTCCATTATCAGAAAGGGCTGTTGTGATACTGAAGCCAGGCAGATTTGCACCGGAAATTGGTGACCAGACTCCTCCTGAATTTGTACTGACCTGCCACTGCACTGTCGCTGCTGGCATAGCCGACGCCGAGGAAGAAAATGAGGTGTTCAATCCTTCACAAACTGTAATACTAACAGGTTGTTGGGTTACCACCGGGGGGCCATCCGTTAAAGCAAATCTGAGTTCCGGCAAAAATATTCCGGCTTCTTTGGAATTGAAATCGATCCGGCTGGCTGTTTCATCCGGACTGGAAAGGTGAAGGTTTACAGAGGATTTTCCCTGAGAAAGCTGGCTTTGGAGGAAAGATGTCAGATCCCATTCATAATAAACTTTGGTGGTTCCAAAGCATTCAGTGGAGGCAAGAATCGTAGAGATCGTAGCCGGCTTATTGCTCCAGTTGATGGTGGTTTCTTCCCAAACTCCAGTCGTATTTACCTGGCGGACATCAACTTTGAGACTCGGATTGTTGTTGTCGCTCAATCCGCCATACAATCTCAGACGAGCGTTCAGAAGGCTTCCGGGTAAATTGGTGAGGTCAAACCGAAGGTACGATTCCCGGATCTGATTTGTAGCGGCATTCAGCTTTGAACCAATCATTGTCTGAGTGCCAAAATTTGTGGAACTGTTCCCCAGCACATACGCATCTGCAATTGTATTCCGGATGGTGATGTTCCCATTGACAAGATTCGCTGTCGGCGTTGCCCCAGAGGCAGGAACAATGTAATTCTGGTTTTGTGCCCCGCCCTGAGACCAGGATTGAAACACATAAGCTCCTTGCGGATCAATGACACCCAATGGCAGTGGACTGCCTACAATGGCAATGATGTTATAGGGAGAAGTCTGAGTCACTCCGTAAACGGTGATCTGGTATCCGGCAGGGTTGGTCTGAACCGTTACATTCTTCACTCTGGGATAAATATCTCTCCAGACGGAATCCCTGGCACCTTGCGGATCTCTGGCAACCATCAAAATCCGGTAGAATGAATTCGTGCCCGTTTCCGCAGTTACCGGAATTGTAAAGTTTACATTGAAACCTGCACCAATGAACTGTGCGTTTACCAATGTTCCGTTGCGATAGTATCGGTAGGACCAGCGTATGTCCGGACTTTTCAAGGCACCGGTTTCCGGATCGGTTCCATTTCCTGACAAAGCAATAACCTGGCTCATGGCATAATCAGAGCCTGCCAGTGGGGCAATAAAATTGGCGGTGGGTTTTTGGTTGGATGTTCTCACTGTCACCTTTCCGGGCCTTGATTCGACTGTATCAAACCCAATTCCATAGCTCACCCGAACCGAATAATAGCCTGAATCTGCTAGCTGAAGGACAGGAAACGACAAGGTCGGACTGGTGGCTCCGGCGATGTTCACACCGTTTTTCTTCCATTGATAAAACGCTGGCTTCACCGAGTTTACGGCAACTGACATATTCAGGATGCTGTCTTTCATCCAGACGGTATCTTTCGGATGAGTCATGATCACCGGTACGGTTTCTATTGGTTTTATGACCAATACAGGAGGGTTACTTCCTCCTTCTTTTGAAATCATTTCCACGATGTCGTCGTACCCTTGAAGTTGACTCAGTTTTATCCCGACAGAATTCCGGAGGGAGCCCTCTTTCTGAGCCTGGATATAGGAAGTGACATCCCATTCATAGTATTGGCCGGTTGTTCCGGTGATGGTTTTTTCATCATTCCAGGAGCCTGATTCAGAGGGTTTATTGTTCCAGTTTACGACACTTTCGTTCCAGACGGACGTATTGGCGAGTCCTGTCGCCCTGATCCTGACGGGATTGGTATTGTTGGTCTGATTTCGGGCATAAACCCGGAGTTTTGCTGAACCGATGTAGTATTTGAATGAGCTTAAATCAAACCGGAAGATCGCTTCAGCCTTTGTTCCCGAAGAAGAGTTCTGGCAAAGCAATGTGGTGGAATTGCCAAAGTTGCTGCTTTCGGCTCCATTGTTTTGAACATAAGAATCCGCAACCGGGTTCAGTGTAACAGGTGCTTTCAGAGGAGGATTCAGTTCATAAAACCGGATGTAATCCACCTCAAAGGTGCTGGGCAGAACGGCGTCATTGATGGGGGAGGTATAGCCAATGCTGGTCAGCCAGATGTTCATTTTTCCGGTGGTCAGGTTGCCAACATATCGTTTGTCAACTTGCTTGCCGTCATAATAATAGATAATGCTGTCTTGTTCATAGAGGCATCCTACTTTGATAAAACCGGAGCTGAGAGCAGAAGTGTTGAATGTTTTGGTGCCAAAATTTGTTACCGGGTTGTACTTCCGGTGAAGGCATGTGAAGCTGTTGATGTTTTCAGATTCATTTTCCAGAATGTCAATTTCCAATGATGCTTTGGCAACTCCGGTTCCTCCTGTACCGTCCTGTTTCATCAGCCAGAAGCCACTGTGCCAACCTTTTTTTGGAGGAGTTTTAATTTTTGCTTCGTAATATCCGTAGTGGAGAGTGTCTTCCGAAATGAGTCCACCCGCTGTGTAACTTTTTCCACCAGAGGTTTCTTTGCGGAGGAACTGCCGGAGAATGCCATTCTCCTGGAAATTGTTTCGGGCAAGCTGGGTGCTTAAATTCTTGCTGTCTCTTCTGAAATCCCAGCGGGTAGAATCCACAGCAGGTCCTGAAAATTCATCCCACCAAGATAATTTAAAGGTTTTGCCCCGAAGGACAACGGTTGGGTTCTGACTCAGAGCAGGAATGCTTATCAGGAAGCTAGCCAGGATCAATTGTAAAATTCGAACCATTCGGTTTCAGGTTGTTGTTTGAGTTGAAATAGGATGAAATCAAACCTGATAACCAGAAATTCAATTTCTATCCATACGATCTGGTTTATGCTTGCATGGGGTACAGGCATAAGCCGACTTCGCAAATTTATAATATAATTTCTGATAATCGTCAACTAACCTCTATGAAATTGTATTTTTTTAATAGTTAAATGTCATAATTCTATACCAGGACTTGGATGGGCAGTTTCACGGATCTTTGATTATTGAAAATAACCATTTGCTCTGCTTGCGAAATTGAAGGCTTTGAGAATTAGAGGATTGTATCAGGGAGTTGGCTTTGTGATACCCATATTTGCTAATTACTGAATGGGAATGAGATCTCTCTAATTTCTAATTAAGAAGCCATCGGTCAGGTGAATCTATCTTTGCATTTGAAATGATCAACGTACTGTACCGATATCTCCTGGTGATCGCCGGACTTCTCATGAGTCAGGAAATCCTTTCAACAGGAGACCAATCTTCAGGACAGGATCATTGTCCTAAACTGAACCTGAACTGGTCAAGCCCGATTCAACAATCCGGCCACTTGATTTTTAAACCATCCAGGAACCAGGAAACGTTTTACCTGGATTTGGCAGACATCAACCTTTGCGTAGAAGATGAGGAGGAAGAAGATCATGAACCCACCTGTAAACGGTTGAGAGTTTTTCCGTCATCATTGTTTTCAACAGGGCAAACCATTTTTCAACTTTTACCTTTTGCAAGCCGGACCTATTCTTCCACTTTCCATCCGGCGTTTTATCAGAATCTGACCTGCATCCGGTATATCCGGTTCCAGGTGTTCAGATTGTAGGATTTCAATTTCAAAGGGAACTTCTTTCCCCAACTTCAGTCCGGATTCTTATTTGACAGATCTGTCATAAATAACTGCTTTCAGGCAGACGGAACTCATTTCCGGGCTCACATCATCATCCACTTTTATTTTCAACTATTTCATTACCAATATGAAAAGAACAATCATGTTCATAAGCGCCTGTGCTTTACTGAGCCAGTTCAGCTGTGAACCCAAAAGCGAAGAAAAAGCCGAAGCAACCCGGTTCCTCGCTACCAGTCCATTTGTTAAAGACACCTCCGTTACCCGGGAGTACGTTGCCCAGATTCATGCCATCAGCCACATTGAAATGCGGGCCCTCGAAAAGGGATATCTGCAAAAGATCTTTGTCGATGAAGGCCAATTAGTGAAAAAGGACCAGGTCATGTTCCAGATCATGCCCATGCTCTACGAAGCCGAAATGCAGAAAGCACAGGCAGAAGCCAGTTTTGCCGAAATTGAATACCGGAACACCCGAAGGCTGGCCGACAGCAATGTGGTTTCGAAAAACGAACTGGCCCTGGCCAAAGCGAAACTGGATAAAGCCAATGCCGAACTGTCCTTGACGAAAGTCCACCTTGGATTCACCGAAATCAAAGCCCCGTTCGATGGAATCATGGACCATTTCTATGTCCGGCTGGGAAGTCTGATTAACGAAGGTGATCTGCTGACGACTTTGTCTGACAACCGGAAAATGTGGGTGTATTACAATGTACCGGAAGCCGAATACCTGGACTACAAAATGCATTCATCCTCTGGAAAGCCTGTAATCGTCCAGTTGCAGATGGCCAACAACCGGCCGTTTCAACACGATGGAATTGTGGAAACCATTGAAGCGGATTTCAACAATGAAACGGGTAACATTGCCTTCCGTGCTACGTTTCCCAATCCGGAAGGACTGCTTCGCCACGGTGAAACCGGCAATGTACTGATGAAAGTGCCGGTGAAAAAAGCCCTGATGATTCCCCAGAAGGCAACCTTCGAAATCCTTGAAAAGCGCTATGTGTTTGTGGTAGGACCGGATCATGTGGTGCATCAGAAGGAGATTACAGTTGCGTCAGAAATGCCGGATATCTACATCATTCAGGACGGATTGTCACCCAACGATCAGATCATTCTCGAAGGAATCCGGAAAGTGAAGGACCAGGACAAAATCGAGTTCTCATTCGAAAAGCCGGAGAAAGTAATGGCTAACCTCCACGTGTACGTCGAGTAAATTAACCCTTAAACCAATCCCAACATGTTTAGTAAATTCATTCAAAGGCCGGTCCTGGCCATTGTGATATCGCTTGTGATCCTCTTTTTGGGGGGACTGGCTATTAAGACGTTGCCAACGTCCCAGTTTCCGGAAGTGGCACCTCCTGTCGTAATGGTAAGTGCTTCCTATCCAGGAGCCAGTGCCAAATCGCTGGCCGAATCCGTTATCATTCCACTCGAACAATCCATCAACGGAGCCTGGGGAATGCGGTACATGACCTCCGATGCCACAAGTGCCGGAGAAGCGAACATTCAGGTGGTGTTCAATCCGGGAACCGACATCAACCAGGCCCTCGTGCAGGTTTCAAACCGTGTTCAACAGGTAACCAACCGGCTTCCAATCCTGGTTCAACGGGAAGGTGTCGTGATTACGCCCGTGATTCCCAGCATGCTCATGTATGTGAACCTGTACAGCAAGGACAAGAACGCCAACATGAAGTTCCTGTTCAATTATGCAGGTGTCAACATGGTTCCTGAAATTCAACGAATCAACGGAATCGGACAGGTTCGGATTCTGGGAAGCCGACAGTATGCTATGCGGGTGTGGCTCAATCCGGACAGGATGCGGGCCTATAAGATTTCTCCCGACGAAGTGATGGAGGCACTGAACGACCAAAGCATCATCGGAAAACCGGGTCGGATCGGTCGGGGTGACAGCAAACAGGCCGAAGCCCTGGAATATGTTCTGGCGTATTCCGACCGGTTCACTGAGCCGAAACAGTACGAGAATGTGATCATCAAATCGAATCCCAACGGCGAAATCCTCAGGCTGAAAGATGTGGCCAAAGTGGTACTGGGCAGCGAGTATTACGACATCTATTCGAGTATGAACGGACACCCTTCCGCCGCTTTGGTGATCAAACAAACCTATGGCAGCAACGCCAGCCAGGTGATCGAAAGAGTGAAGGACAAGATGGAAGAACTGAAAAAGTCCTTTCCTCCGGGCATGGATTATGAAATCAGTTACGACGTATCCAACTTCCTGGATGCCTCCATTGAAAACGTAATTGATACCCTGAGAGACGCCTTTATACTGGTGGCCATCGTGGTATTTCTCTTTCTGGGAGACTGGCGATCCACATTAATTCCAACCCTGGCTGTGCCTATTTCCCTGGTGGGTGCCTTTGTCTGCATTCAACTCTTTGGGCTTACCATCAACATGATCACCCTCTTTGCGTTGGTGCTGGCGATTGGTATTGTGGTGGACGATGCCATTGTTGTAGTGGAAGCAGTGCATTCGAAAATGGAGGAAGAACACCTGTCGCCATACAACGCTGTCCGGAAGGTGATCGGTGAAATCAGCGGGGCTGTGATCGCCATTACACTGTTGATGGTGTCCGTATTTGTGCCGGTTTCCTTTATGACGGGTCCTGTGGGTACGTTTTATCGTCAGTTTTCCATCACCATGGCGTCTTCGATTGTGCTGTCGGGTGTGGTGGCACTAACCGTCACGCCGGTATTGTGTGCGATGATCCTCAAAAACAACCATGGCAAGCCAAGAAAGAAAACATGGCTCAATCGTTTTCTGGATGGATTCAACAATGGATTTGAGAAACTGACCGGACGCTATGTAGGGCTTCTCCGCATCATTGCGCACCGCAAACTGGTAACAGTTGGATTTTTTGCCGTTTTCTCCATCGGTATTTACCTGATCAGTAACCACCTTCCAACCGGATTCATTCCTAGTGAAGATCAGGGTATGCTCTATGCCATCATACAGACACCTCCGGGTTCTACTTTGGAACGCACCAACGATTTGTCGAACAAACTGGTGGGCATTATTCAGAAAGTGGAAGGCGTGCAATCGGTTTCCTCCATTGCGGGCTATGAAGTGCTTACCGAAGGACGGGGCTCCAATGCCGGAACCTGCCTCATCAATCTGAAACCCTGGTCGAAACGAAAGCACACCGTGAACGAAATCATCTATGAACTGGAGGAAAAAGCGAAGGCCATTCCGGGTGCTACCATCGAGTTCTTCGATCCGCCTGCAGTTCCGGGATTTGGTGCAGCCGGTGGTTTTGCCCTTCAGCTTCTCGATAAAACCAACAACGGTGACCTGAACGAACTCGAAAAGGTGAAGAATGATTTCATGCGGGAGCTGGGAAAACGCAAAGAACTGACGGGACTTTTTACATTTTTTAGTGCCAATTACCCGCAGTACGAAATCGAAATCGACAACGAACTGGCCATGCAGAAGGGAGTTACCATCGGTAATGCCATGAATACGCTTTCCATTTTAGTGGGCAGCACCTACGAACAAGGTTTCATCAAATACCAGCGTTTCTTCAAGGTTTTTGTGCAGGCCGCACCGGAATACAGACGGCTTCCTTCCGATATTATGAACCTGTACGTGAAGAACAACCGGGATGAAATGGTGCCGTTTTCTGCCTTTATGAAGATCGTGAAAAAGCAGGGAGCCAACGAAATCAACCGGTACAATATGTACAATACGGCAGGTATCCGTGGTTCGGCGGCCAAAGGATTCAGCAGCGGCGAGGCCATCAAAGCGGTGCAGGAAGTGGCGGCGAAAACCTTGCCGCATGGGTTTGATATCGACTGGGCAGCCTTGTCCTACGACGAAACCCGGCGTGGTAATGAGGCGATCTACATCTTCATCATCGTGCTCGTGTTCGTGTATTTTGTACTGGCTGCTCAGTACGAAAGCTTTATTATTCCCCTTGCCGTAGTTCTATCGCTGCCGGCCGGTGTGTTTGGTTCCTTCCTGTTTATCAAAGGATTGGGCCTTGCAAACGACATTTATGCACAGGTCGGACTTGTGATGCTGGTAGGCTTATTGGGTAAAAATGCGGTGTTGATTGTTGAATTCGCCGTCCAGAAACAGCGGCAGGGATTTACGGTCCTCGAAGCGGCGATTGAAGGAGCCAAAGTCCGGTTCCGGCCCATTCTGATGACGTCTTTTGCATTCATTGCCGGTTTGATTCCGCTCGTTCTGGCCCATGGTGCCGGTGCGCTGGGCAACAGAACCATCGGTGCTTCATCACTGGGAGGGATGCTCTTCGGAACTGTCTTTGGAGTGATCCTCGTACCCGGACTCTACTACATTTTTGGTTCTATGGCACAGGGTAAAAAACTCATCAAAGATGAAGATGAAAATCCGCTGACCGAGAATCTGGTTCATCATATTGATTCATTCCCACAACCTGAAAACGACGAAAATGAGGATCATGCATAATTTCAGAAATCTATGGAAACTGGCTGTCCTGTCTCTGTTTGTTCAGGCCTGCAGCATTCCGCCCCTGGTGAAAAGTCCGGATAAAAGAGCGATACCGTCCGGCTTTGCAGCGGCCAATGATTCGACCAACTCGGCCCGGATTTCCTGGAAGAATTACTTCCCGGATCCGAATCTGCGTGCCCTCATTGAGGAAGCGCTGACCAACAACCAGGAGTTGAACATCACCCTGCAGGAACTGGAGATTGCCCGAAATGAAGTACGTGCCCGGAAAGGAGAGTACCTGCCGTTTGTGAGTGGCGAAGGCAGTCTGGGTGTAGAAAAACCGGGACGATACACGAGTCAGGGTTCGTCCGAAGCTACAACTGATATCAAGCCGGGAAAAGCAACGCCCGATCCGCTTGGGGATTTTCGGGGAGGATTGTATGCCAGCTGGGAAGTGGATGTGTGGCACAAACTTCGGAATGCCCGGAAGGCGGCTTACCAGCGATATGTTGGAAGCAACGATGGGAAGAATTTCCTGGTCACCCAGCTGATTGCCGAAATCGCCAACTCGTATTATGAATTGCTGGCTCTGGATAATCAGCTCGAAATTGTAAAGCAGAATATTGAGATTCAGAACAATGCCTATAAGATGGTGCGGCTTGAGAAGGAAGCCACCCGGGTAACGGAACTGGCCGTGAAGCGGTTTGAAGCACAGGTGCTGCATACACGTGGTCTTCAGTTTGATATTCAGCAGAAAATTGTGGAGATGGAAAACCGCATCAACTTTCTGACAGGACGGTATCCTCAGCCCATTGCCCGGAATTCTGCGGGTTTTGTCAGTCTGAAACCGGATTCCATTTTTACCGGATTGCCTTCGCAATTGCTGCAAAACCGTCCGGATATACGGAAAGCCGAACAGGAATTGCTGGCTGCCCAACTCGATGTGAAGGTGGCCCGGGCCCGGTTTTATCCGTCGGTCAATCTTTCGGCTGCCCTTGGTTTACAGGCGTTCAATCCGGCTTATCTGGTGAAAATGCCGGAGTCGGTCTTGTATGGACTGGCCGGAAATCTGGCGGGTCCGCTGGTAAACCGGAATGCGCTCAAAGCCCTGTATGCCAATGCGAATGCCCGGCAGATTCAGGCGGTGTTTCATTATGAACAAACCGTTTTGAATGCCTTTCTGGAAGTATCCAACCAGATTTCCAATATCCGCAATCTGGGCAGTCGGTTTACGCTGAAAGACCAGGAAGTGCAGGCCCTGATGCAGTCGGCCACCATTTCGAACAGTCTGTTTCTTTCCGCAAGGGCTGATTACATGGAAGTTCTGCTTACACAACGGGATGCCCTGGAATCGCGTTTCGACCTGATCGAGACCCGGAAACAGCAGATGAATGCCAGCGTGAATATGTACCGGTCGCTCGGTGGTGGCTGGAATTAAGAAAGGACGGAATCTTCAAGCCTTTTTCTCGAAGGTGGCCTTGCGGAGTTCATCCCGGATCGATTTCCCGGGCCGGAAGTTGATCCGGGTTTTGGAGATGGACTTGCTTTTGACTTGTGCGGCCGTTTCCTCGCCCACACTGGAAAAGCCAACGCGGAAGGTGCCGAAATCACCCAGTTTCACCAGGTAGCCTTCCGACAGTTTTTCGGGGAGAAGTTCGATCAGTCCTTCAAGTACCGCCACCACATCGGGCGGACTGATGGAAGACCGCTGACTGAGCATCCGGGCGATTTCTTTGAGCTCCAGACTGCCACGACTCCGGGCCTGGGCATAGAATCGCTTGGCTTGTCCGGGTTTCTGGGGATTGTGTTTTTCTAAAACAACGAAGGGTATCGGCATTGGTTCTGAGGAGGATAGGAGGGAAGGACGAGTAGATT
>DAIOVD010000010.1:44347-46263 GCA_036759185.1 Catalimonadaceae bacterium
CCAAATACAAACCAGCCAGGGCAGCCATTTGTGAGAGCCAGAAACCCACCATCCATTTAATGAGGTCGACTTTGGTATTGGCAAGATCCTCTTTCGAGGCAATCAGGTTCCGGCTTTCTTCGAATTTCATGTTCACTTTGTTGTCTGATAAAGTTAGAAAAGCCGCCGTCAATTTGTACCCAATTCAATGAGGCAGGTTGACTTAATGACAATAAAACGACTCATTAGTATCTAGCACATTCGTAGTAAAGAAAGTACGGTTGAGTCACTTAGCGGGATTTCTTCAATCCCTTGTTTCCTCCAATCACAAAAGTATCAAACCATTTCTTTAATTTTGTTCAAACATAAATAGCTCATGGTTAAAACTTCCTTTACCGCTCACAATCAGCAATTTCTGTTGCATCTGCCAAAAAGTTTTGTTGGCAAGCGTGTTGAGATTCTTGCCTATACACAAGAGGAAATACGCAATGAAAATCAAGATACAAATCCGGCTTTTAATTTTAACACAATGAAAGTGAGCACCAAAGGCTTCAAATTTAACCGGGAAGAAGCCAATGAGCGGTAAGCTTCAATTTCTTGATACCAATATTCTGGTTTATGCGTATTCCGAAGATGATCCGCAAAAAAGAGAAGTTGCCAGAAGGCTGATGTCCTCAGGGGAAGTGGTGTGATGTTTTCAAGCTATAATGAACAACCTGCACAATTGAAACCGACTGAAAAACAAATTGAAGAAATAGCGGAAGATCTGGATTGCGGTATGAGATGTTATTATAACCTCAAAACAGGTGAGATTAAGTCTATTCCGGATTTTGATAATCTCCTGGGTGGTGATGAGGAACCCTGGGAACAAGAGATAAATGAGATTGAAGAGAATTTGGAAGATTATTTCGAATTCAAAGGATTTCGATCCCGTGATTCATTTAGGATTATGGCTGATTTTGCTGAGGGTGTTGCGAATGCCAGAATTCAGGATCGTTTGATAAACGCCTTAAACAGACCAAAGCCTTTCCAGAATTTTAAGTTTCAAATTGACAATTCAGGTGAGTATCGGCAACAATGGTTTGATTTCAAAAAGATGCGGTATGTGCTTTGGGTAAAGAAACAGATTGAGATAGAGAATTTTGATCCGCAAGAGTAATCCTGCTTTGAATTCTGCGGTGAACCGCCTTCCTGACACATTTATTCCCTATTATCAATTTGAAATTGCGACAAGGGCTTTTGACAACCGTTGTGGTTAGTCTGTTTCACGAACCCTTTCGCTTGCAGACAATCAACTCCTGATTGTTTTTGTCAGATATGTCTGTTGGTCGCAAACCCTCAGGCGCCACGACAATCTTCAGCGAATTGCCATCCAGCTCATAGCCAACGCTCACCGGTGCCGAATCGGGTGACTCCACCGACCGAATAACCAGGAACTTTGGTTTGCCGGTCGTGTCCAACCGGAACGAATACGACATCTCCTTCCCTGTCTCGTCGGTGAAGGTAATTGTATCTCCTTTGAAGACATACAGGAAAGACACATTCTTTTTGATGCCGTTCTGGGTTTCTGTTTCCGCCAGCCAGGCACCTTACAGGTTTGTCTGGTCACTCGTTTTTGCGGCATCTCTGGTGACGCGACACGACAAAGCGCACACAAGAAAAAAGATCTTCAGAAAGGTTTTCATATAAGTCATATCACCAAAACGCATGAGTATCTGATCGAGTCCAAAGTTGCCGACTGGCACTCTTCTGGTTCTCCGAAAAATCATTGTAAAAATAAGGTTCAAAGAATAGAAATTTGAACAAGGTCCGCAAGCGACAAAGAAGATCAGGAGACAAGAAGCCGACATAGTGCACACCTGAAATATGAGCAGTTTGCAGTGCTGTACATTGGTTGCCCAAGGTTTTAGGCAAATCAATGATAGCCTTCCGATCTT
>DAIOVD010000011.1:0-39297 GCA_036759185.1 Catalimonadaceae bacterium
TTCCAGACGCAGGAATGGGTATGTTCAGATCCGCACAAATGCCCGAATTCATGGCTCACTACGAACACAGAATTTGGGAATTGTGGAATGGAATCGAGGAAAAACTCGGTGTCTGAAATCTGATATTGTCCGCTTCCTCCATAGTTGCTGTTGTAATTGAAGCAAAAAGCGCCAATACTTCCGGCAAATCCACCTCCACCACGACCTGTTATAAATCCAGCCAGATCCCCATGGAAACTGGAACGGTATTTGGAAAATGTTTCCAGGGTTTCAAACGGGGTAGGGGTGGTCCAGACAAAAATGCCTGAAATGGCCATCGTCATTCCGTCGTTTTGAAAAATAGCAGCCACGGCATTGTGCAGAGTTGAAATCCAGTTCAGGGTGTTGGTCAGGCTTGAGTCATTCCTTTGGTAAACGTCAAAATTGATTTCATAGTAAATGCGAAGGCATTTGTCCGTCGTGGTATAGGTACCGGGCACAAAAGGTTCGGTTGAATACAATGAAATTGGATCAGCCGGGTCTTTGAGCTGGCAGGACAGACTTTTTTTTGCTTTCAGATCCGCATCCGAAAAGATCAGGTATTGATTCGGGTCTTTCGAAAATGGCATTCGGGACACCGTCACATTTTGGAGTTTTGTACTCGAAAGAATAGCGGTTACTTCATTTTCATACACACTGAAAGCAACCAGGGAAGTAGGATCTCCGTCAATTATTCCTCTGTAATGCCAGCCAGGTGAAAAGGTAACTGCTTCGCCTTTGTCCGTATGAATGATGGCATCGGGAGTGAAAAGTTCCGTCCGGAAGAGCGAAATAGCCAGGGACCCGGACAAGTAAGGTATGGAAATGCGGATGGCTTCCGGGTGTTGTTTGAAAAGCCGGGAGAGTATTTCAGGATTTTGGTACAGGAATTCACCCTTGTGTAAAGCCGATGGGATCGATTGTTTATCCCCAGTTTGGGACCGTGAAAAAATGGTATATTCAGGAAAGTTGCCCCCTTTTTCTTTAAGCGATTGAATTTTAGACGCCAAAGGTTTTACCGGATTTGCTTTAATAACCACGAACGGTAACAGCAAACTAAGAAAAAGGAAAAGTCTTTTCATGTGGTTGGTGAGAAGGAGGACGAATTCCAAAAATGTCGGAAAACTTTGGTTTTGCAACCCAGAGAGGCAAGGTTCATCCAATATCCAAAACAAAAAAGCCCCGCCTTTTCGGGCAGGGCTTTTTCTGGTAAGAAGTGCGATTATCGTCTCAGATTCACATACCCGGTGAAGCTTTGTCCATCGGCCCGTTCGATGTTATAGAAATACACACCATTCACGAGAGAACCGCCATCCCAGTCGTTTTTGTAGTCTTTTGAAGAAAATTCTTCATGGCCCCAACGGTTGAAGACAGTCACTTTGGTTCCAGGATACTTATCCATATCGCCTACTTCAAAGAAGTCATTGTCACCATCACCATTTGGTGTGAACAGGTTCGGAATAAACCAGCCTCTTGGAGTAATCAGGCTAATGGTTTTTACAATCGTGTCTGCACAACCCAGATTGTCTTTCACAATCAACTGGATATCAAAATCACCATCGGTCGCATAGGTGTACGACGTATTCTGTTCGTTGCGTATCTGAGAATTGCCCAGTTGCCATTCCCAGAACGAAATCGGATTGACACCTGCCACTGATTTGTCGATGAACTGAATGGCTTCATACACCGCCAGATTCGAATCAGGATTGGTCACAAAATTGGCAATTGGTCCGGAGTTACGGATCATAAAAGTGTCCCGGCTTACACAACCATTGAGTGTTGCTTCTGCCCAATGTGTTCCAACCCCAAATTCACTGGAAATGCCAGAGAAATTGTTTGACCAGAAAATGGATGCGCCCGGAGTTGCAACTGCTGTTGCCGGTTTTTTGGTTCCTGTACATACAAGCGAATCATATGTGACAAGGATAGCAGGGACTGGCTTGGTTGTCAACTCCAGATTCTTTGAAATTCCGGAACAGCCATCGAACCGGTTTACAACGGTATATGTTCCCGCAGATAATCCATTGGCAGGAACTGTGATGGAGCTTCCAATTGCAGTAAATCCGTTCGGACCAGTCCAGTAAGTCTGGGCAACTGATTGTGGCTCAACTTCAAATGTAACGGTTGAATTCTCACATGCGGTGATGGAACCACGAATAACCTGGATGGAATCCGGAGTGGTTTTAAATGTTACAGAAACAGTGTCAGAGGCACTGCAAAGAGCTCCATTGCTGACAGTGACATAATAATTTCCGGTCACACCAACCTGGAGAGTGGACGTCAAAGCCCCTGTATTCCACAAATAAGTATTTTCCTGTGTTCCGTTTCCAGCAACGAGAGTATAGCTTTCGTTTCCGCAGAACGTTGTATCCGGACCTAAGTTCACAGTTGGATATGGCGCCACCTGCACATAAATACTGTCGGTTTGTCCCAGACAGCCACCGGCATTCAATGTGGCAGCGTAATATCCTGTCTGAGAAGCTACCGCACTGATGATATTAATGGTTTCACCGGATGAAGTAAATCCGTTTGGTCCTGTCCAGTTCACAGTCGCACCGGTAACAGGATTTGTACCGAATGAGCCGGTTTCTCCTGCACAGTAAACAGTATCACCAGTAAAAGTTGGAGCCTGGGGATACGGATTCAGAGTGACATCAATTGTGTCTTTTGATGTACAGTTTGTTCCATTACTTACAATTACTGAATATGTTCCGGTTTGATTTACGATAATGCTCGTATCTGTCGATCCCGTATTCCAAAGGAATGTCAAACCTGCACTGGCAGGATTCGGATCAAGGGTAAAGGAAGTTCCTTCACAACTTTGTAAATCCAGACCAAGTTCGGTGAATGGCCTTGTATTAATAACGATATCAATACTGGTCTGTGTCCCGGGACATCCATCCAGAATTGGTGTTACCTGGTATTGTCCGGCATTTGCCAGTGTGATATCTGCAAGGGTCACATTGAGCCCCGAAGAGGTGAATCCTCCCGGACCAGTCCAGTTGTAGCTGGTTCCGGCCTGTGTTCCCTGCAAGGTGAGAAGGATGGAATCTCCTGCACATTTCGCAGCATCTCCTTCAATTGTCACCGGTATTGGTAGTGGACTGAAGGTGAGGTTTACCGTATCTGACCTTACACAACCCAGATATCGGACGGTTACGGAATATTGACCGGATTGGTTAATGAAAATAGATGAATCGGTTGATCCGACATTCCACTCATAAGAAAACCCATCCTGACCGTTTGTTGGATCCAGTGTTACCAGGGTGCTTCCGCAAATAGTATCATCGACTCCCAGGTAAACAATTGGTCCGATTCCCACTTGAAGGTTGACAGCCGTTGGTGTTCCAATGCAGTTTCCAAGTGTTGGTGTAACAATGTATTGCCCTGCATTGGCCGTAGTCAGATTCAGGATACGGATGGTATCTGTATTTGCTGTAAATCCGTTAGGTCCTGTCCAGGAGTAGGTCACATTTGACTGGGCTGGGGCAAACAAAACGGCAGAACTTCCCGTACAGTTGATCGTATCGCCCAAAACGGTGACGGCAGGAGGAGGAGTACCGGCATTTACCTGGATGGTGTCATTTGCGGTACAAGTTCCACCACCGGAAACAATCACAGAATATTGCCCTGCAGTACTCACCGTCAGGCTGCTGTCGGTTGAACCTGTATTCCAGAGATATGTCAAACCGGTGCTGTGTGGAACCGGATCCAGAATGACAGATGAGCCATTGCATATTGATTGGGTTGGTCCAAGTTCAATAACTGGAGATTGCCCAACTGAAACACTGATTGTGTCACCAGTTCCCGCACATCCATTGTTGTTCGCATTCACAATGTAATCACCGGCCTGAATAACCTGGATATTGCTGAGGTTGACGGTGTTTCCGGAAGAAGTGAATCCATTTGGTCCAGTCCAGCTGATGGATACTCCCGTCTGAGCAGTAACCTGAAGATTCAGGCTTTCACCTGAACAAAGTGCAGACGTTCCTGTAATTGATAGAGGTGCCGGAGTGGTTCCAAATGTCAGTTGTACACTGTCTTGTGAACTGCACGTTCCATCAGAGACGGTAACTTTGTACGTACCGTTGGTTGAAACGGTAAGGCTTGTATCGGTGCTGCCGGTATTCCATGAGAATGTTAGTCCTGCACTGTTTGGCAATGGATCCAGAACAATTGAAGGCACATCACACAAAGTCTGATTGGTTCCAAGATCCAGAACCGGCGTTATTCCAACGGTCACCTGAATTGTATCGGATGGTCCGTTACATCCATTTAATGTAGAAACTACAGAGTAGAAACCGGCCTGATTTGTTTGAATACCGGAAATGGAAATCGAAGTTGAAACAGAAGAGAATCCATTTGGTCCTGTCCATGTATATGATACTCCGGATTGTGGTGTGATGTTCAGGCTGGCATTGTCTCCCTGGCAATAACTGTTTTGTCCGGCAATGCTCACTGCTTCCGGAATTTGCCCGGCCGAAACGGTCACAGAATCAGTGGTGGAACAAGTTCCGTTGGAAACGGTGACAACGTATTTTCCAGGTGTTGAAACTGATAGAGTACTGTCTGTTGAGCCGTTGCTCCATGAATAGGTATAACCGTTTCCAAAAAGAACGGGGTCAATGGAAATGGAATTAGTACCACAAATGGTTGTGTCATCTACCAATGTAAGTGATGGCGTGGCATTTTGCGAGATGGAAACATCAGTCGGAGTGCCGGAACAGGTTCCGAGAACAGCTGTCACAGTGTAAGTTCCAAACTGACTGGCAGTTAATCCGGGGATTTCCACATTGGTTCCTGAAAATGTAAATCCGTTAGGTCCCGTCCAGTTATATATTTCGCTTGTCTGAGGATTGACTCCAAAACGGGCGGTATCTCCCGGACAATACTGGGTAGTACCGGTTGTTGTAATGGCAGAAGGTCCTTGCTTGAGGCTGATCTCAACGGTGTCTTTAGCCTGACAGAGTCCTAGAAATGCGGTTACGTTATAGGTGCCGGCTGTGCTGACTGTGATGGAACTATCTGCAAGGCCATTGCTCCACACATAAAACGTTTCATCACCTCCGTTCAGAACAGGATCAAGTTCAATAGAAGATCCGGGACAAATGCTCGAATCCAGCATCGGGTTGATTACCGGAGAAGGTCTTACAATTAACTGGAATGGAACCGGAGTACCAGGGCATCCTGGAAATGAAGGAGTCACGGTATACGTTCCTGTCTGATTCTGCTGAACATTCGGAAGGCTGATACTAGCTCCGCTGAATGTAAATCCGTTCGGGCCAGTCCATGAATAGGTTTCTCCCGCAACATCCACAACTCCAAAAATGGCAGCCTGTCCGGCACAATAGTTTCGGGTTCCGGTTGGTGTGACCACGGATGGGCCTGCACCAAATGTTACCTGAACGGTGTCTTTTGAAGTACAAATCCCGTTCGAAACGCTCACAAAATACTGGCCTGCAGCAGAAATAGTTAAGGTACTGTCTGTGGAACCGTTGCTCCATAGATAGGTCATACCTGCACCATTTGCTATGGGATCCAGAACCAGTCCGAAGGCCGCACAGGAAGAAGTATCATTCCCCAGGCTAACCATAGGTGATTCATTGATGGTGATGGTTGTGTCGGCTGGAATTCCGGGACAACCATTCTGGAATGCTGTTACAGAATAAGAACCACTTTGATTTTGCTGTGCATTTGGAATGGTTACGCTAGCTCCGGTGAAGGTAAATCCGTTTGGCCCGGTCCATTTATAAATCAAACCAGTTTGAGGTGTGACACCAAAACTGGCGGGTTGGTTGGAACAGAAGAAAATGCCAGGAAGAATATTGGGCTTTCCCGGGCCTTCCTGGAAGGTGACATTTACTGAATCGGTGGCTGAACATCCAAACGGACTTGAAACCGTAACCTTATATTTTCCTGATTGCGTTACTGTGAGTACACTGTCTGAGGTATTGTTGCTCCATTGGTACAGGTATCCGTTCTGATGAGAACCTGGATCCAGAAGATAACTTCCACCCAGCGAACAAAGGACGGTATCTTTTCCAAGGTCAGTGACAGGAGGCTGCACAATACCAACAAAAGAGGTATCGAAGAAGCTTTCGCATCCGTTGATTTTGATGAATGCTTTGTACGCACCTTCCGGTTGTGTGTTGGTGTTAATCAGAATCGATTTTCCGGAAATGACAGTGCTGTCCGGATCAAGCCAGGCATACGTGGCATCGGCGATGTTGCCCATTGTTAATGAAACCAGACCGCCTTTACAGACGGTGTCTCCGATCGAAGCAACCGGTGTCTGTGGTCTTGGAAATTCTGAAATCACAATGGAATCACGGGTGGTACATCCCTGGAAATCTGCAACCTGTGCCCAGTAAACACCAGCCTGTGTTGCGGTGTAAACCGGTTGAGTAGATCCATCCTGCCAAGTGTAGGTAAATACACCACTTGGTGTAATCAGTCGGGTAGAACCAATACATATGGTATCATCCGGTCCTAGAGTGAAGAATGGCTCATAAAAACGGACGGTTACCGTATCGGTTTTCGGACACTGTGATCCACTCAACGTATTGACCCAGTATTTTCCGGGTTCAAGTGTTTCAATAATCCGGGTGGTGGCACCTGTGCTCCACAAATAAGACGTTTTCGCAGGACCTGCATCTAAAACCGCAGTGTCTCCCACGCAGAGATTTTTGTTGGTTCCCAGATTCAACCGGCTGAAGTTGGAGAAGTAACCGTAATTACTACCAACACCAGCTGCATAATTGGTAACGCCCACGTGGAAAAGTTCATCACCGGAATTTTGTAGCAACAAAGTAGTTCCGGCTGGAATCTGGGCAGTTGAAAAGTTGATACGTGCGTACACCCAGCCATTACTTCCCAGAATGGGCTGGAAGGCAGAACCGGGAACCAGATTCGGATCACCGTTAAGAGTAAAATTGTTCTTGGCTGAATTTTTTGTAATGACGTTGATAATGAATTGTGCCGCATTGGTTCGGGTGAAACCGATTCTGTTTGTACCGGTACAGGTTAATGCCGGGATCACAGCGCCGGCAACCTGATCGGCGATACCGGAAATATGCAACACTCCTACTTTTTTATTTGCTGAAAGGAAATAGGAGTTGTTGATCATCTGGAACTCATATTGTTCTCCTTCATTCAGCGTATCCAAAGGAATCGGATTTCCATCTACCCGGATTATGGTATTGTCTTCGGTAGCGACGATAAAGGCCCTGTCCTGATTGTTATTTAGTCCTCCTTTTACCAATACATACGATGTGCCGAGAAATTCAAGGGGAATCAACTGGTCACCAGCAATGTCAGCACCTGCGACCTGTTCCGTTATATCAAACTGAAGCATGTCGTCTTTCATTGTAACGGCCACTTCTTTTGTTGACTCAATTTTGGATCCGGCCGGGTGATTGGCTCCGAAACGGTCGATGGCCCGGCATGAATATACCTGACCACGATTCAGCATAAAGGTAAAAGGAACATTGGCCTGATGACCAATCAGGTCTTTGGTTGGTGTAACTGTTACGAATGTACTGTCGTCAGTTGCAACAATATCAAATGAGGAGAAGGTTGTTGGGGTGTATAAATTGCCATTCAGATTTGTGGCGTTATTCCAGTGTGTCTGAAATGGAACATAGAATTTCTTTCCGTTTGCATTGGCCCCTTTCAATGCAAAAATGTCGGTGTTGTTGGCCGACTTAATTTCATAATACGCAGAAATGGAATTGGTTGCCTTGATGTAAAGTCCGGTTTTCAGGATTGAATTTTCGGGCTTACTTTCCAGTCGGTTTATGAAAGGGGTCAGGTTGACAATTTCCGTTTCATTGGCTGGCATATCCAGAATGATCGGCACAAAAGTGAGGTCCGCAGGTTGGAGGATCTCAATTCGTGCTGGTTTTTCAAGAGTACTGACAACCAGTTGAATCGGTCTGTCTCTTGGCCCTCCAGTACCCGGAGTGGTTGACTCAGTGAGTTCCGGTGGTGCAAACCAGAATTCCGTATCCAGCTGGGCCTTGGCCTGAAATACAGTGAAAAAAGGTACGATAAAAACCAGGAGAAAGAGGAAATTGAACTTCCTTTTTTCGGCGATTAAATAAAATTTCGGCATAGTATTAAGAATCCCGGCAAGTAAGCCAGAGGTGATTTTATTGCTTGCTTGATTTTTAATCAATTTATTACCAGTTGATTGAGTGAACTTGATACAAGAAGATGTGGGCCCATACCTACGTCTTTCTTGGTATAATACCATGCAAATATAGGAATAATAATATTTAAACCTAATTTTTTATTTCAACCTGTTCAGCAAGAGTATCTGGTTAAGCTTTTTCCCTTGTTTCCTTACAACCTCTCAAATTGGTAGAGAAATATTCAGCTAAAAGAGACAAATGCCCAACTGAAATGTAAATACCCGCATCTCAACAGAAATGAGATACCGAACCAGATCGCAATTTTTTATTTCTTTGCGCCACGTTCCAATACGTTACCTGATCTTGAATTGAAATCTTATGATGAAAGAATTGATAGAAGGATTTAGTGCTCAGTTACTTGAATCCATTAAAATAGCAAATTCCGCCACACTGGCTCAACCATCCGCACCCATCCAGAATGTGGTAATCGCCGGAATGGGAGGATCCGGAATTGGTGGAACCTTAATAAAGGCACTTACCAATGATGAAGTTAAAGTGCCGATTGATGTTTCGAAATCCTATGATGTACCCGCTTACATCAACCAGAATACACTTTTCATTGCTTGTTCTTTCTCCGGAAATACGGAAGAAACACTAGCCGCTGCCGATAAAGCTAAAGCAAAAGGAGCCCAGATTGTAGCCATCACTTCCGGTGGAAAAATGGGAGCCTTCGTTGCTGCAAATGGATATTCGTCCATTACCATCCCAGGCCGGAGCAATAGTCCCCGTGCCAGCATTGGTTATAGCTTCGTTCAGATTTTCCATATTCTGAATCATTATGGCCTGATTCCATCCCGCCATTTCGAAGAAATCGAAGCTTCAGCGAAAAATCTTACCGACAACAGCGCCGAAATTCAGAAAATCTCGAAAGAACTGACTGCTTACTTCAAAGACAAGTTGCCGATTCTTTATGGTGATTCGAAAGTGGAGGCCGTCCTGATCCGTTCTCAGCAGCAGATTGCCGAAAACTCCAAGCACCTGAGCCATGTGAATGTGTTTCCGGAAATGAACCACAATGAACTTGTTGGCTGGAAATATCCGAATGTGGTTTTCTCCAATGCCTCCACGGTTTTGGTTCGAACATCATTCGATCATCCTCGTACTTCTGTTCGTTTGGATGTCTGCAAAGATATTTTTACCAAAGTGGCGGGTTCTGTATACGAACTCCATGCGAAAGGAAACTCTTTCATTGAGCAGTCAATTTACCTGATCAATGTGCTGGACTGGACTTCTTTCCACCTGGCAGAAGCCAATAATGTTGATCCGTTCCCGGTAGACGTGATCAACTTCCTGAAAGACGAACTGGCCAAAGTCGGTTAATCGGTGGTCCCTGTCAAGTTTGCTGATCTGGGAAGAAGACCCTATCAGGAAATCTGGGATTTTCAGGAAGATTGTCTGCAAAAAGTCATCAGTCAGAAAATAGCATCCCGAACAGATCCGGACATTCATCCCGATCTGTTCTTGTTTTTTGTAGAACACGATCCTGTTTTTACCCTGGGCAAAAGTGGCAAAGAAGATCACCTGCTGGTCGATCAGACGGAACTCAAAACCCGTGGAGTCGATTACCATAAAATAAACCGGGGAGGTGATATCACATTTCATGGCCACGGACAGATTGTGGGTTATCCCATCTGGGACCTGGACCAGATTTACACCGATATTCACCGCTATCTCAGGGAAATTGAGGAAGTCGTCATTCTCACATTGCAGGATTTCGGTATTTCAAATGCCGGAAGAAGTGAAGGTCTCACAGGAGTTTGGGTAGGAGAGGAGAAAATCTGTGCCATCGGAGTCCGGACATCCCGTTGGGTTACAATGCATGGATTTGCACTGAATGTGAATACGGATCTCAGTTATTTTAATTTAATTGTCCCCTGCGGAATTCAGGATAAAGCGGTGACTTCGATGGAGAAGATTCTTGGTTACAGGCTTCATCCCGAAGATGTAAAAGCTTCTCTGAAGCAAAATTTCGAAAAAGTATTTCCCATAATGTTGCAGGCATATGAAGTCTGATATTTCATTTCCATCGGTCGTTGGTGTTTCGGTCGTCATCGGGCTGGATCCGGTTTCAACCGGTGGCCACGAATGGAAGGTTTTTGTGATGAATTCCAATGAGTTTGGGATTCGGAATGTTCTGGTAACCAGTAAAGGATATGGTGAAATCGACGGCCGGCAAAAAACAACCGGCATATTACGGCACCACGTGGCATCTCTTCCTCCCCATTCTGCGATGCCAATAGAACTGATTGATCCTGCCTTATTTGATCTGTGCAACGAGTTCTGGGTCAGTTACTATATGGATGATGAGAGCAACCGGATTTTTGATAAAAAGTTCCTGTTTCTGCCCGGTTCGATCATTGAGGAGAATATGAGCTTTATCCCAACACTCCAGATCCGGGGAGTGATGCACGGTTAATTCTTTCCAACAGGATCACACATGCAGCTCGTTTCCCATCCGGTCCTTTGCAATTACTACCTCACGTATCGCTGCAATGCCACCTGTAGTTTCTGTGATATCTGGGAGCGCCCTTCGCCGTACGCCACGCTTGATACCATCGAGCGGAACCTGAGGGATTTGAAAAAACTGGGCGTTCGCATCATTGATTTTACCGGAGGAGAGCCTTTGCTTCACCGGGATCTGGATAAGATTCTGGTTCTGGCAAAACAATTGGGATTTCTCACTACTGTCACCACTAATGCACTACTTTATCCGAAATGGGCGGAAAGAATCAAAGGCCTGGTCGATATGCTCCATTTCTCACTCGACTCGCCGGTTGAAGAAGAGCACAACAAAAGTCGTGGCGTGGATTGCTTCCGCTTTGTTCAGGAATCAATTCAGATTGCAGAGAAGCTCGGTGAACGGCCGGATATCATTTTTACGGTTTTTAAAGAGAACATGTATCAATTGCCCGCGATGTGGGAAGAATATGCCATTCGCCGGAATCTTGTGCTCATTCTCAACCTGTCATTTGACTATAACCAGGTTGACACCGGACTAAAACCCGATGTCGCTGACCTTCAAATCCTCCGGAAGTGGGGCCGTAAAAAAAATGTGTTTCTCAATGATGCTTTCATTCAATTGAGGCTGGATGGTGGAAACCAGATCAAGGATCCTGTCTGTAAGGCTTTGTCCACCACCATTGTAATCAGTCCCCAAAATGAACTTGTTCTTCCTTGCTACCATTTAGGCATCGAATCCATTCCAGTTGGCAATTCTCTTTTTGAACTGTATCAATCCGACCGGGTAAAGAAAATGAAAGAGTTGGAAGGCCGTTTACCAGGTTGCCAGTCTTGCACAGTAAACTGTTACATGCAGCCGTCATTTACAACAAACCTGAACCGATACTGGTTTCTGGCAGCACCAAGCGCTTTGAAATATAACTGGATTAAGGGTACATGGAAGTCGATGATCCCTGGGTTTCGTTCCTGAAGAATCAAAGCATTGCAGCACCAAAAACTCCGGCGCTGTCTCCAAGTTTTGGTTTGAAAAACATCGTTTCCAGTTTTGGATTGAACAGATATTTTTCCACTTCTGTCACGCCTTTCGTGTACAACATATCAATATTACCGACTCCACCCCCGATGACAATGGCGTCCGGATCCAGAATATTGATCAATGTACCCACTGCCTTTCCAAAAAAATGAATCATCCTTTCCATTGTAAGAATGGCCACAGGGTCTGCCTGGTTGTGTGCTCCCAGAACAATTTCCTGAAGACTTTTTGTAGAACCTGACTGGATAGCATAAAACCTCTCGAGTGAAGGTCCTGATAGTATGGTTTCTACGCACCCACTTCTTCCACAGTAACAGGGTCCTCCCGACTCATCCAGGAAATTATGCCCCCATTCTCCTCCGATCCCATGGGCACCATTCCACACTTTGCCGTCAAACACCAGTCCTCCACCGACTCCTGTTCCCATTATGATGCCGAAAACGACCTTTGCATCGGGCATTTTTTCTTTCACAATTCCAAGAGTTGCTTCCGCCAGTGCAAAACAATTGGCATCATTGGCCATTGAAACCCTCATTCCCAACGCTTTTTCGAGATCTTTGCGAAAGGGTCTGTCATTGAGACAAGTTGTATTACTGTTTTTATGTAGGCCCGATCCGGGGTCAGATGTTCCGGGAGTGCATATTCCGATCTTGCTGGGTTTTACCCCCGATCCGGTTTCCAGAAGATTGGTTAATGTACGGATCTGGTGAATGATATGGTCATATCCTTTCGTGGCTTCTGTTGGCACTCTCAAACGGCAAATGGGTTCAGTAGATCCCCGGAAAGGCAGTACAACTCCTTCCGTTTTTGTTCCACCCAGGTCAATTCCAAAGACAGGTTCCATGTTTTCTGTTGTTGAAATTAGTTCCATGAGTCCTGCATCTCGACAACTTCCCTATACGATTCGGCAATCCGGCTCGGAATGATGCGGTCGCCTTTCCGGTTACTCACGACATGGATTACTTCGGCTCCCAGAAAGAAAATCCAGGACGAATAATTGATCCAGACGATGAGCAAAATAACGGAACCAGCTGCACCATACAAAGACGTGATGTTGGTGTTTCCCAGATAAAAGCTGATCAGATATCGTCCGACCAGAAACAGGATCGAAGTTGTGAGTGAGCCTATCCAGATATTCCGCCAGCGGATTTTGGCATCCGGCAGGTATTTGTACATCAAGGCAAATAACAACGTTGTCATTCCCAAACTGATAACCAACTGGCCAGCTTCAATCACATAATAGGATGAGTCAGGCAGAAACTTCCCCATATAATCGGAAATGGCAATCCAGACGGCATTTAACACAATCGTTGCAACCAGGAGGACACCGATCACCAGAAGCATGACCAAAGCCAGAAGTCGGGAGATGACAAAATACAGGATGCCTTTATCTGCCCGGATCCGGACATTTAATATAGTATTGAGTGAAGACTGAAGGGCCGTCATCACCACGGTTGCAGAAAACAGAAGGACGGCAACGCTCACAAATCCAGATAATGAGGTAGGCTTACTGACGTATGCATTCCGGACGAGTGTCTGAAGTCCGGATGCTGCCTGATCGCCAATAATGGTGTACACTTTGTTGAATATTGCCCCGGAAATGGCTTGTTCTCCTAGAAAATATCCGGCAGTGGCGATCACCACCACAACGAGTGGGGCAATGGAAAACAAGGTATAGTAACTAAGAGCGGCAGAAAGCCGGAAACAATTGTCGTCATTCCAGGCTTCCAGAACCTCTGTTACAAAATCATATGCTGACCTGGTTTTTTTCCACATATGGAAAGGTTATCTGAATTATGAAGCAAATGTAGGAGCTCAAAGTGAAGTCAATGACAATCGGTGGCGTATATTTGGCGATATTTTTGAAAAATGAAAAACCTGCCAAATATCGTACTTGGAATTCTGACCATCGCTGTTGCCTTTTTGCTGTTTAAACAATTCACCGGGACGGTTTCCGAACCAAATGTCACTTCATCCACGAACTCTGAACCTATTAAGAAAATTACCCTTGTTCCGGATTCAGCCAATTCGTTTGGAGCTGTGGCATTTGTGAATACGGATACACTTCTGGAAAAATTTGAAAGTTTTAAAAGCATGAGGGCTGGATTTGAGCGGAAGAACAGTCAGGCAGAAAATGAACTGGGTGGTCGAATGAGAGCTCTGGAAACTGAGTATATGGAGGTTCAGAAAAAAATTCAGGCCGGAACGATGACTGAAACCCTGATCAAAGATGCAGAGCAGACCCTGATGAGAAAACAACAGGAACTTGCCATGTTGCGGGAGCAAAAAACAGGACAGTTGATGGAAGAGGAAAAGAACCTGACAAAAAGGTTGAATGATCAGATCTTTGACTACATGCAGCAATACGCACCCGCACATGGATTAAAATATGTTTTGGGTTACACAAGGGGAGGGGGGATCTTGTATGCTGTTGATAGTCTGGATATTACCGATGCGGTTCTGGAAGGCCTCAACGCGAAATACAAGAAGTAAATGAAGTTCTGGAGCATTGTCCTTCTTGTTTTACCCTTGACAGAATTGAGGTCCCAACACCGGTCATGGAACTGTGCGTTGGCGATTCAGGACAGAGAGATAACCTTCTCGCTCAAGAAGAAATCAGACTCAAAAACATTGCAGCTCATCAACGGGAAAGAAACGATTGATCTTGATCAATCGTTTCTGAAGGATGATTCAATCAATTATCCGTTATCTGTTTTCGATGCTGTATTGCGAATACCATTTCCGATTCCGGATCCCATTGCTGGTCGGTACTGCAAACTGGATTCCAGAGTGCCTGGATACTTCCTTCCATTCCAAACGATCGTTCAAAATAAGAAGGGAGGCCATGAATCTGTAAAGCCTAGCCCAGTATTACCTAAAACATGGAAATGTCTTTTTTCGGAAGACGGTATGGAGCAGGATTCCGGATATATGATTCTGGAGCAAAATGGGAACATCCTTCATTCCACGATTTTGACCAATACAGGAGACTACCGGTTTCTGAACGGGGAGATAATTGGAGAAAAGGCCTTTCTCCAGACGTTTGACGGAGGCCATACCTATTATTTTGAAATGATGTTTGATTCTGACTTCAAAAGTTGGGAGGGTTTCTTTTACTACGGCCGGTCTGGTAAGCAAAACTTTACAGGAAGGGTCGTATCAGAGAATTTTCTGGCAACCGGTTTTTCAGACAAACCACCTTCTGGCAATTTTCATTTTACAGCTTTGGATTCGAACGGAATGAGGAAGACAGAAATGGATCCTGACTTAAAAGGGAAGGCTTTGGTTGTTCAGATCATGGGAACCTGGTGTCCCAATTGTTTGGATGAATCCCGGTTTTTAGTAGAATCATATTCTGGCAAGCCGGATAATGTTGCATTCGTCGGTTTGGCTTTTGAAAGGAAGAACAATCTGGAATACGCATCAAACAGAATAAAAGTTGTTAAAAACAAGCTTAGAATTCCGTATCCAATCCATTGGGCTGGAATCTCAAACAAAGATTCTGCTACCAAAGTATTTCATTCCCAGTTTCCGGTAACCTCTTTTCCAACTACTGTTTTCGTTAAAAAGGATGGTACCGTTCTGAAAATTCACTCCGGGTTTGCGGGCCCTGCGACTGGTTTCTACTATGACAAATGGAAGCAGGATTTTGCTATTTTGCTGAAAGAGTTATCTGCACTTTAAATCAAAGACCCGGACAAGGGATCTTCCTGTAAACAATTCGCTTACGGCACTTTTCGTTGATCAGCTGATAACTAAGCGAAATTTCAAAGGTACTACCCATGCTATTCACCTTGTTGCCAACTGGTACATCGTAACTCACTCCAACTTTGATCAGACCATAATCAGACGGAACTTTTGTGCCAGCAAGAAGGCAAATTGATTCCTGATTCAGCCCGCCTGCAGGTGATTTAAGAATCGGCAAACCACGATACCAAAGTCCCAGAATGATCGGGTCATAATTGAAAAACGAACCAAGTTCAAGTTGTTGGAAATTTCCCTGTGTTTTATAGTGCAACGTAGGGGTAATACTTTTTTCTGGCCCTCTTGAACGACTGAATCCTCTTGATTTTTTAAACGTGAATTTGTATCCACCGTGGATAGCCACTTTCATTGGGATCCTTTCAGTTTGGCCATAAAGACTCTGGTTTGGCTGATTGAGGTGGTGAGCGGCACCTCCAATATACATTTTGTCATTAAACAAAAGGACACCGGTAGCAAAGTCAGCATATGCTACTTCTGCTGCGTTCAACAGTGGCTCATTGGTAGTGGATGTCTGCCCCGATTGTGAGAACTGGTCGGGGAAGGTGAGATTGTTGAAATTGGCATTCCGGAAATTGAATGAACCCTGAAGTCCAAGATGTACCTGCCAGTCATTGATGATGGGAACCTTATAAGACCCGACCAGTGCAATCTGGGTATTACTCAGATTGGCGGCACCGATTCGGTCCTGAATCACCATTGCTCCGATTCCCAGTCGTCCGGATTTTTCACGGTAATCAATGGTTCCATACAATGAACTGTAATCCCCATTATACTGGGCACGGTAGTTCACCATCGTTTTGAAACGTGATGCAGAAAGCTTGCGGCAGTCGTAATCAAGGTTACCTGCAAATGCAGGATTCAAATACAAAGGTGAAGCGTAGATCTGAGTGTATTGCGGGTCTTGCGCATAGCCTCGGTTGCTCATTGTCAACAAAGACAGAATGACAATTGAAAATGATAAAATACGTAGTTTCATCTGGTTGGTAGATTAGCGGAGGATGGTAATAGTTCCAGTTTCTTTTTTACCGACATCTTCGCCGTCAAAAGCACCTTTATATTCAATTAAGTATTTATAAACACCTGAAAGGCAAGGGGTGCCATTGAAGTTTCCATCCCATGGTTTGTCTATGTCTTCTGAATAGAATACCATTTGACCCCATCGGTTGAACACGTAGATTTTTACCTCGGAAATCGAATAGCCAGTCACTCTCCACAAATCATTGATTTTATCTCCCTGAGGAGAGAACGCATTGGGAATGTAAATCACCGGCGGACATTCATCGATCTTGACCGCAACGGTGTCAGAGTTGCTGCAGCCAAACTGGTCGGTGACTTCCAGTGCGAGTTTGAAATCAAGGAGATTGTCAGTTGGCATTGCATAAAGTTTGCCTGTACTTCCTCCAGCTGCGGAGGTATCGGTCGTCCATGTATACGATTCGTATCCATTTGGCCCGAATAATTTTACCGGAAGCCCCACACAGACCGTCGTATCCTTTCTGCCATTGTTAAGAATACCGAAACGAGGCAAAGGATTTACCCTAAGCAGAATTACAGAATCGGTTGCCACTTTACAGAAATTGTACACTTGCAGGTAATACTTGCCTGCTTTGCCTGTGAAGAGTGTATCGTTGGTTGAAATAACAGCCCTGGTAGCACTATCAATCCAGCGATATTGATAAAGACTATCCACCGGGGCTTTGAAAACTGCTTTCTGATTTTCACAAACAACGGTATCGTTCAGAATTCCGGTCATTGGAACAGGGAGACTGTCTATATTGGCAATGATGGATGAATCCCTGCAGCCTTTATCTGTTCGTAATATGACCCTTACCGTTCCTGTCTTACCAATTGTAAAAGTAGTGGCTGTCGAATCCGGGACATTTTTCCGGTTGTATTGCCATTCATATGTAAATCCTGGAAGTACAGGAACAACATTCAATTGTGTTGTACTGTCTTTGCAAAATCTCAGGTGCCCCTTGATTTGAGGTATGAATCGTGGAAACACCGAAAGTGAATCTGTCAGTGAAGTATCAGTGCAACTCGCCCCTTTATTCCGAACCACCAATTGATATTTTCCGGATGTAGGTGCAAGCAAAATCGAATCTTTTTCATCCGGAATGTTCAGACTTAAACCGTTTCGTAACCATTCGTAGGTTAAACCAGGCCGGGTTTTCGCCTTAATTTCGAATGTATCCCCAAAACAAATGGTTTTTACACCAGGGAATATGGCAATGGCATCTGGTTTTGGATATACGTAAATCCGGACGGTATCTCTGTTTTCACAATTGGTGATGGTGTCTTTTACAAATAGTTTAACAAAAAATGAATCAACCACCTGTTTTGGATTTGTCAGCAAAACGGTAGCAAATGAAGCCGTATCCACCCCAATGGAACCTGGAATTGGTTCAAACCATTTGTACAGAAGGTTTGGAATAGTATCAGCACCAATTGTAAGAGGGAAACCGGTACAGGTAGCTGTGTCAAGTCCTCCGATTGCCCTTGGAAGTCGCTGAACTGTAATTTGCTTTTGTTTGAACGCACTACAGCCTGTGGCATTGGTTACAGTATACCGAATGGTAATATTGCCAAGCAGGGAGTCACCTGTATTGAAAACGCCGGCAGGTGTCATCCCAGGCCCTGTCCAGATTCCTCCGGTAGGCTGGAAATTTGTGATTGTTTTGACCTTCTGACTGGCACATATCGTATCGTTTGGTCCAATACTTATCACAGGTGACGGATTGACCAGAACCGTGCGTATGGCTTCCGAAAAACAACCATTCGAATAGTTCACCCTGTATTTGATCAGTTTTGGTCCAACCGTGGCTTTTGTAGGGCAGAAAACAGTTCCCGAAGTATCAACACCTAAACCCGACCATTCTCCGCCAGGAGGATATTGACCAGTTAATACAAAGCAGGAATCATTCGAACAAACTTCCAGACTTGGGCCTGACCTTGCAACTCTAGCTTTAATGATGGTGAGTTTGACCGAATCTACCGTTTTGCATTTGTCTTTCTCGTACGTGTAATACAATGTGTGACTGCCTTCGTTAATCGTGTCGAAATTAAGGGTGCCACCTGGTTGTATAAGAGAAGCCAGCGGTTTGCTTGTCCATTTACCAAATGTTTCAAGAGGAGGTGTAAACCCAACCATTGTGTGAGTTTTTTTGTAACTGCACAATGCAAGTGTATCAAGCCCTGCATTCGCAACAACCGTTGGCGTTATGGTGATGGTTTTTGTATCCGTTTGGGTACAACCATTTGTGGTGACAGAAAGCGTACATACATGAATTCCTTGAGTCAGTGAATTTGGATTGAAAAGACCTGCTGCGTTGGTGATACCAGGTCCGGACCAGGTACCATTAGGTGGAGTAAATGTGCCGGCAAAATTCTGGACCGGGGCCTGATTGCAATATGTTTCAGGATCTCCTGCCTGCACAACAGGAGCCTGTTTCACTGTAATCACCCGGTTTGCTTTGGCTTCACAGGCAGGGCCTCCGTTTTTCCAGTTTTGAGAATACGTATAGACAAGAGTCTGAGCACCTAATAATCCACTGGGATTAAAAAAAGTAGAATTTCCGGCTCCTGTTAAACCGGCCCCTGTCCATACTCCGGTTCCGGACGGTGTGGCGGTAGGTAGAGTAGTGGCTGGAAGTCCAACCAGTAAGGTAGGATCTTCATTGTCGCACATGGAAAAAGGAATTCCGGCATCCACAATTGGGTTAGGATTTGCTGTTAGAATGACCGTATCGCGATTGATACAAATCCCTCTGGTCGCAAACAGAATAAAGGTGAGTTTAGTCGGGGCATTACCTGTATTTGTAATATTGATGGTTGGTGCCAGATTGGCTCCTAAAGCTGGTACATTCCAGGAATATGTAACTCCAGGCTGAGCTGCACCTCCTCCGATGCTGAGGGTTTTGCCGGAACACTCTGCAGCATCGCCTCCGGCAAAAGGTTTATCCGGAACTTCAATAATGTTCAAAGGAAGTTCATTGGACAGGAAGCCATTCGAAGACTCAATTCTGATTTTATAATTGGCACTGGAAGGCAAGCCAACCGGAATGGTTACCTGAAAGGTCGTTTGTGGAAGATTTCCTAAGAATGTCGGGCTGGCAAAACTTCCGTTCAGATCACTAAGTTGGGCAGCAAACGAGGTTCCTGTTGTGAAGCCACTCACCTGATAAATAAGGGTGACGTTTGAACCGGTACAAACAGAGGTTGGACTTACTGAGTTGAAAACCAGGGTCGGATAATTACGAATGCGAACATTGTCAATGATGATGGCATTGTCAATTGCCGGGTTTGGTGAAACAGCAGGTGCTTTGTTAAACCATCTGAAACCAACCCGGAGTTTCGGATTGTTGATATCGAATCCGGGGAAGTTGGTTGTGTTTATTGTAAAAGCAGACGATTGAACACCGGCAGCGCTACTTCCGAAAAATGTTTGATTGATTTCTTTCCAGGTTCCCGGATTGCCACTTTGCAATGAATAGATCAACCGCATACCCGCATCCAATGATGTAGGGTCGGTTTTTCTGAAAATCCAGTCAAATTGTAATTGCAGATTTCCTCCGAGGAAGGCTGAAGCAGGAAAATCCTGCTTCATGTAGGCAGCCCTGTTGGTTGAATTATCAGGCAATGTGGCATCAAATTTTACCAGATCATTTTGTCCGGGAGCATTTCCGCAATTACCGGCTATACAACTCACATGTAGATTTGTTGTATTGTCAATGGTCGGGTTTATTGTATTGGTAATGGCCCAAACATTCGCTCCGGTTCCGTTTTGGGGCAGACTTCCGGAAATGAGCAGGTTGCCATCTCCGGTTAATTCCCAACGGGTGTTGGCAGCACCGGAAAAGTCATCCTGATACAATGTCTGCACCAGACCCTGAGCTTTCAGGTTTCCTGGAATTTGATACAGAAATAGGGCCGCGATGGTTAAGTAGGAGCAAATTGCTCTGAGTTTTTTAATCTCCACAGATAGAAACTTCATTGATATTTCTCGAAAGGACATTCTTACCTTAATTAAAGCAGGACTATCCAAAACGCAATATTAACGTCATTAATGCAAAATTTTATCTTGAATTTTCTGAAAATGCTTCAAAGCGTAATATCTATTCCCACAAGCCACCAAATTTTATCCTGCTATTTTATTTTTTCAGACTGATAAATAGGCACTTAAACCCCTGTTGAAATAAATTTCAAAAAAAAATTTCAACAGATGTTTTTCAAAAACGATCTCTCTCGTATTTTTGCACCCGAATTGTCCGATGGTGTAAAGGTAGCACAACAGTTTTTGGTACTGTTTGTCTAGGTTCGAATCCTGGTCGGATAACAGAAGGCCCCGCTTAAACGGGGCTTTTTTTATGTCGTGCGGATTGTTTCCTGTGTGCCCTCAATTTCAGAACTTGTAGCATTTTTTGATGCCAGCCAACTGGTAGGCAGAACAAAGTTTTGTACAGATCCAGGTCTGATCAGCAAAGTAACGATCGTTGGTGGAACAAGAAACCTGAATCCTGTTGCCATTCGTTCCCTGCATCCAGATATCATTCTCGCCGTGAAGGAAGAAAATCAGAAGGATCAGATCAAAGAGTTGATGGAAGAATTCAGGGTTATTGTTTTCGAAGTAAAGACAGTTTTGGACGCCCTTCAAATGATTTCCGCAATTGGGAAAATCATGAACAGAGAAGAGCTGGCTTCAGGACTTGTTCGGGATATCCAGACAGGTTTCGCAAAACTTGACTTCAAACGTAAGATTCCGGTGCTGTACTTAATTTGGGATAATCCCGCAATGACCATTGGCGGTGATACATTTATACATCATATGCTTTCCATCGCAGGTTTTCAGAATGTATTTGAGGGCCAAAACCGGTATCCTTTGGTCGATCTGGAAAAGGACCTGCCGGAGGAACCCAAAATCATCATCCTTTCTTCCGAGCCGTACCCGTTTCAGGAAAAGCATTTGTCCCGTTTTCGAAAGTATTTTCCGAAATCAAATATCTTGCTGGCAGACGGAGCTATGTTCAGCTGGTATGGGAACCGGATGGCTTTGTTCCCAGACTTTGTTTTGAATTTCCGTCGACTGAATGGCTTTTGATACAAGACTGCGGGGCATTTAAACCTGAATTCTGCATTTGGTCCTGAAAAACTAGTCGCTCGTCCTGAGAAAGCAGAATATTTGTATTTGTTCCGGATAAAATTTGCGACAAAGGTGAAAAGGCTTATATATTTAAACTCTTGAATTTTTAACTGATTAGAAAAACATAATACGCAGATTATCAAGCGTTAACGAATGATGGAAGTAGACCTTAGTGTTGGACTAGATAATAAAACAGCTTTAAAACAGGTTTTTGGCTTTGATAAATTCCGGGGAAATCAGGAAGAAATCATCAATAACCTGATGTCGGGAAAAAATACATTTGTCATCATGCCCACCGGGGCTGGCAAGTCGCTGACCTATCAGCTGCCTGCCATTGTTCAGGAAGGAACGGCGATCGTTATTTCTCCTCTGATCGCTTTGATGAAAAATCAGGTGGACCTTCTGAATGGGGTAGGCGTGAATGCTCAGTTTCTTAACTCAACCCTCACCAAAACAGAAATGGCGAGAGTGAAGAAAGAGGTTCTGGCCGGTGAAGTAAAACTTCTCTACGTAGCACCCGAATCTCTAACCAAAGAGGAAAATATCAATTTCCTCAAAACAGCTAATATTTCGTTTGTCGCTATTGACGAAGCCCATTGTATTTCGGAATGGGGGCACGATTTTCGTCCGGAATACCGGCGGATACGCACCATCATTGACATGCTGGGAAATCTACCTATCATAGCTCTGACGGCAACAGCAACTCCGAAAGTTCAGCAGGATATTCAGAAGAACTTAACTATGGAAGATGCTTCCATCTTTAAATCTTCGTTCCGTCGCCACAATCTCTTTTACGAGATTCGCCCGAAAGTGAATGCCAAAAAGCAGTTGATGCGGTACATTCTCAATAACAAAGGAAAGGCCGGAATCATCTATTGCTTGTCGAGAAAGAAAACCGAAGAGATTGCTGAATTCCTGCGTGTAAACGGAATTAAAGCCTTGCCTTACCATGCTGGTCTGGATCCCAACACCCGTATGCGGAATCAGGAACAGTTCCTTCGGGAAGACTGTGATGTAATGGTGGCCACCATCGCTTTTGGGATGGGAATTGATAAGCCTGATGTACGGTTTGTCATTCACTATGACGCTCCTAAATCGCTGGAAGGATATTATCAGGAGACGGGTCGTGCCGGTCGCGATGGATTGCCTTCAGAATGCCTTATGTTTTTCAGCTATGCCGATATAGACAAGCTGGAGAAATTCAATAAAGACAAAAGTGTAACAGAAAGGGACAATGCCCGCCTTCTGCTTCAGGAGATGACCGATTTCGCCGATTTCGCCGTATGTCGGGTTCGTCAGGTCCTCCATTATTTTGGTGAGTACATGGAAAAAGATTGTGGCAATTGTGACAACTGCACCAAACCTACACCAAAATACAAAGTAGAGCAGGAGGCAATCCTGGTCCTTCAGGCCATTATCCAGACAGATGAGCGTTTTGCCATTCAGCATATTGCTGAATTCTGTGCCGGTGTTGAGAATGATTACGCCGTCAGTTACGGACATACCAAGCTGGAGATTTTCGGAAAAGGAAAAGAACATCCGGTGAAATGGTGGTATTCCGTGATCCGCCAGCTTTCCATCAATGGTCTGATTGTGAAAGACCTGGAGAATTTTGGTGCTCTGAAAGTATCAGAATCGGGTCATAAATTTCTGGCCGGTCCTTATCCGGTTTCAATGTCCACAGACCATGATTTTTCATCGGAGCAAATGGACATCGAAAACGATACCGATGAGAAAGAACCCATTAAAGGCAATGCCTATGATGGTGAACTGTTTGAGTTACTGAAAGGGCTCCGGAAGAAAATCGGGAAAGAAAAGAAACTCCCTCCCTACGTTATTTTCTCCGATGTCGCTTTGGAGGAAATGGCCACTGTATACCCAACCACTGAAAACGACCTGACTCAAATTACAGGTGTTGGCCAGGGAAAGGCAGTTAAATTTGGTAAGCCATTTATTGAACTGATCGCCAAATATGTTAAGGAAAATGACATTGAAGCCGAGTTTGATGTGGTGATCAAAACCACAGGTGATAAGTCCCGGAACAAAATTCAGATCATCCAGCAGATCGACAGGAAACTGGATCTGGCGGAAATCAGCGTCAGCCGGAAAATCACAATGTCAGAGTTACTCCAGGAAATTGAGATGATTTGTTTCTCCGGAACAAGACTGAATCTTGGGTACTACATTGACGATATTCTGGACGATGACCGCCAGGAAGAAATCATGGAATACTTCATGAATGCCGAAAGTGATGATCTCGCTCAGGCCATCAGTGAATTTGACGGGGAATACACTGAAGAAGAACTTCGGCTGATGCGAGTCAAGTTCATGTCAGAAGTCGGCAATTAATTCGCTGATTTTCAATATTTTCCAGAGTTTCGAAATATAAAGCTTGATTTTGGGAAACCGATTGTATTATTTTGCAGTTTAGAACAATTGTAACCGTAGGAGAGATTCATAAAAAATGAGGCAGCTAAAAATCAGTAAGCAAATCACGAACAGGGAAAGTCAGTCACTGGACAAATACCTGCAGGAAATTGGAAAAGTTGATTTGCTCACTCCCGATGAAGAAGTCGATCTCGCGAAACGAATCAGGGAAGGAGACCAGGCTGCTCTTGAAAAACTGACGAAGGCAAACCTCAGGTTTGTGGTTTCGGTTGCAAAGCAATACCAGAACCAGGGTTTGAGTCTGGGCGATCTGATCAATGAAGGCAATCTGGGTCTGATCAAAGCCGCACAGCGATTTGATGAAACCCGTGGTTTTAAATTTATCTCTTATGCTGTATGGTGGATTCGTCAGTCTATTCTGCAGGCATTGGCCGAGCAGTCAAGAATTGTTCGTTTGCCTCTTAATCGTGTAGGTTCACTCAATAAAATTTCCAAAACTTTTTCCGAACTCGAGCAAAAGTTTGAGCGGGAGCCTTCACCTGAAGAGTTGGCAGAAGTATTGGAAGTGAGTACCAATGAAATTGTCGATACCATGAAAATTTCAGGACGGCACGTGTCTATGGATGCTCCATTTGTTCAGGGAGAGGAAAACAGTCTTCTGGATGTTCTGGAGAATGATTCAGAGGAAACACCGGATTCTGATCTGATGGTGGATTCCCTCCGCAAAGAGGTTCAGCGGGCTCTTTCAACACTTACCCAAAGGGAAGCTGATGTGGTGACGTATTATTTCGGTCTCAACGGAGCGCATGTGATGACGCTTGAAGAAATCGGTGAGAAGTTCAACCTAACCAGGGAGCGGGTTCGTCAGATCAAAGAAAAAGCCATTCGCCGGCTTCGCCACACCAGCCGAAGCAAAGCACTTAAGCCATATCTGGGATAAATATTCCGGGAAACCCGCCTCACAGCGGGTTTTTTTTTGAAGTCCCGATCCATGAAACGCAAAGAACTAAACCAGAGCTCCCCATCCATCAACAATTCGCCGGGTTGGCTTTCGTTTGATATTTACCAACTTTTCAAAAAGACCAGGCAGTTCTTGTTTCTTTTCATCTGTGCGGGATGGTCAGTTGCCTGTGAAGAAGTGCCATGTACAACGGATCCGGAAACCCTTATTGGAATAGAATTCTATGATCGTTCTTCAGCCGGTCTTGCTCCGAAGAAATACCTCATCAACCAGGTCCTGATACGAAATTCGCGGGTTTTTCTTGATACAGTTTCGGTATCAACGGCGGCAATCAGAATTCGCTTTCCTTCCAACTCCGATTCTTTCTGGCTCTCGTTCCGGGATACTACTTCAAAAGATTCCATCCGTTTTTCATACTCCAGAACCATGGAATTTGCCAGCGAGTCATGTGGCTATTATTATGGCTTTCAAAACCTGAAGGTAGATTCCATCTCAGGTGCCAATTTTGACCGTGCACAAATTCTAATAAATCAAGGTGATTCTTCCAATAAAGTACACGTCCGGATTTTCTGGTAGTCTGATATTGATCATCCTATTCTCTATTTCTGGCTTTTGTCAGGACCAGGAATCAGCGCCTGTCCCAACGATAGCCTCCGATACGGTTTCCCATCCGGTGTTTATCTCAGCAGGTGTGGATGTTTCCCGCCTCCTGTTTAATGTTTTGTCCACTTCATACAAAGGAGGGGAAGTTTCATTGGATGTCAGAAGGAAAGGATTAATGGGAGATTTCCATTTTGGGTTCGGTCAGCATTCCAGGTCTCTGGAACGATATAAGGCCAAAAGCAGCGGGATTTATTATGGAATCGGTATTTCAAAGTCACTGTTTAAAGAAGAGGCAAATGTCCTTTGTTTTGGATTGAGGCTGGCAGGCTCTTCCTTTCAGTATCAGTCTCAAAATGCTCAGGTGCCGGTTTTTCCAACTGGCTATGACCTGGTAGACCAGAAGGCCGTATCCTGTTTTGCTTTGTGGAGTGAAGTCAACGCCACAGTTCGGACACGTCTGGCTGGTTGGATTATGATGGGATTTGAATTGAGAATGAAATTGAAACTGACCTCAAAAACAAAGGGAATAACGCCCTATTTTATACCTGGTTATGGATTGTATAAAAATGCCTTCAGTCCGGGTATCAATTATTTTATTTTTGTGCAGATTCCCAACGGTACAAAACGTGGCGGCAAAACTCATTAAGATTCATCCGGAAAATCCTGATCTGCGGAAGATTGAGCAGGTTGTACAGGTCTTGCGTGACGGAGGTCTGGTGATTTATCCAACCGATACAGTGTATGGAATCGGCTGTGATATTTTCCATCCAAGGGCGATTGAGAAGATTGCCAAGCTCAAGAATCTGAAGCCAGAGAAAGCAAATTTTGCATTTATCTGCCATGATATGAGCCATCTGGCTGATTTTGCACGTGTATCTACACCCGTATATAAGGTAATGAAAAAAGCATTACCAGGCCCCTTCACCTTTGTGTTACCGGCTACAGCAGAGGTTCCCAGAATTCTGAACAACAAGCGGAAAACAATCGGTATACGGATCCCGGATAATAATATTCCCAGGATGCTGGTGCGTGAACTCGGTCATCCAATTCTTACTTCCTCCATCGTGGATGAGGACGATGTACTGGAATACAGCACTGATCCGGAACTGATTTTCGAGAAGTTTGAAAATCAGGTCGACATCATTATTGATGGGGGCTACGGGCACAACGTGGCATCCACGATTGTGTTATGTGAAAACGATGAATTTGAAGTCGTCAGGCAAGGGCTGGGAGATTTGTCGCAGTTTGTGTAAACCCATTAAAGGCAATGAGAATTGAGATGAAACTTCACTAATTTTCAGAATGGTTGCCGGAAGAAACTCAAGGTTGTTTTGGATTGTTGCCCTGTTGTCTTCAGGATTTGGTTCCTGTGTTTGGTCTCAGCCACTTCAGGTAACCGGGATAGTAACCAGTTACAAGTCAAAAAAAGTAATTCCTGCTACCGTCATTTTTGAAAAGCAACCGGATGCGTCGGTGACCATTATTTCGGAATCTGATTCGGATGGTTATCATGCCCGGATTTATTACAGAGCTCCTTACACAGTTAAAATCTCTTCTCCGGGCTTTGTGAGTGATTTTCAGGATATTGATTTGAATTCCGATTCTCTCAAAGACAAATCTTCATTTTCATTCCGGTTTTCGTTGGTCCCTATTCACATTGGAGAGGTGTTGCCTTTCCGGGATCTCCTTTTTGATGTAAAAAGTTTTAAAATCACAGACTCATCTGTTCCTGAACTAAAACGGTTGGTGGAGATTCTGGTTGAGAATCCATCCATTAAAATCCAGCTGGAAGGCCATACTGATAGTCAGGGTAAAAGCCGAAAAGCAAAAAAGCTTGCCATGAACCGTATACGGTCGATCCGGGAGTTTCTGGTTTCCAATGGAATATCAAGCAAACGAATCAAATTAAAAGCAATTATGGGACAACATCTTGTGACAGCCGGGGATATTCCGGATGCCAGAAGGGTAAACCGCCGTGTCGAGATCCGGATAATTGAACTGTAAAATTTGATGGGACCAGAATTAATCAGATCCTTGCAACTGATTTCAGGAGATTGGCGTCTGGTTTCGGATTTGATATAAAATAAAATGTAGTTTTAACCGCCTTTTTCTAAACATAGAAATTCAATACATGACAATGAGAAATGTTTTTTTGGGTGCACTGCTGGTTGTGTCCGTTTCTGCTTCAGCCCAGAATTCAAAACAGCAAAAAGTGCTGTATGCCGACAAAGTGGTTGCATTTTCATCCGAATACAGTTTTGAATTGTATAGTGCCCAGCAAATTCTTGGTGAGCCGAATGCACTTCCGGTCGGAGGTGACAATCCGTTTGCATGGAGTCCAAAACGACAGACAGGCCTTCAGTTTATCACAGTAGGTTTTGAGGAGGTAATGGAAATTGAACAAGTGGCCATCGGTGAGTGTTACAACCCAGGGTCAATCCTTCGTGTCGTTGCGATAGAGCCGAATGGAAAGGAGCACCTTATCAATCAGTTTACACCAAAACCCATCCGCCAGGATTCCAGGCTGCTTCACATTTTTCTGGAAGAAAAATCGCCATGGCCTGTGAAATCAATCAAAATCGAAATGGATTGCGACCGGGTTCCCGGATTTAACAGTATTGACTTTGTGGCTATTTCCGATGGACAAAAACCCATCGAAGTAAAGGTAAACGACAGTCAGCGTGTGAATCCGAATATTTCGACCGAGCGTTTGACCGAGAAAATCAACAGCCCTTATGATGAGGTAAATCCCATCATCTCGCCGGATGGAAAGAGGTTGTATTTCGGACGGAAAAACGATCCTGGCAATATGGGAGGTAAAAAAGATGACGAAGATATCTGGTATTCAGACTGGGACGATGCTAAAGGAGAATGGGGACTTGCCAAAAACCTGGGTAGTCCGATTAACAATGACAAACCAAACTTTATGTGTTCCATCACCCCGGATGGCAAAAATGTACTGGTTGGAAACATTTATAATTTTGGTCCGAAAAAAGTGACGATGGAAGAAGGGGTTTCGATGGTGACCATCACTCCCGAAGGTTGGAGCAAACCAAAAGCATTGCGGATTAAAGGTTATGTAAACGAATATAAGAGAGCCAATTACTATCTATGTCAAAACCGTAAGGTGATGTTAATGGCCATCCGTGCAGATAATGCATTGGGTGGTGAAGGGATGGATTTGTATGTGAGCTTCCTTGAGCCGGATAGTTCCTGGACCAAACCCTTGCATACAGGTAAAGTACTCAACAGTGTTGGAAATGAGTCGGCACCTTTTCTGGCTGCAGATGACAAAACACTCTTCTTTAGTTCTGATGGATTCTCCGGTTATGGAAGCGATGACATCTATATGAGCCGTCGTCTGGATGATACCTGGACCAAATGGAGCAAGCCTGCCAACCTTGGAAAAAATATCAACACAGGTCAGTCGGATATCTTTTTCACGCTGCCAGCCAATGGAGATTACGCTTATTTTTCATCAGGAGGTAACCAGTCCAATGGTCAGCTAGACCTTTACCGTTTGAGAATACCGGATTTGTTTAAGCCTGCACCAGTCATTGAAATTTCAGGGCGGGTTCTGGATAAGTTTTCAAAAAAGCCGGTTCGTGCTAAAATTTTGTATGAGAACCTGACGGAAAACAAAGAACTGGGTATCAATGAATCCAATCCATCGAATGGGACTTATAAGATAGCAGTACCGGTTGGTTCGAATTATGGATATCTGGCACAGGCGGATGGATACATGTCAGTTACCCAAAGTCTGGATGCCACGAATCTCGAAGATCCTCAGACCATTACTCAGGATTTGTATCTGATGCCAATTAAAAAGGGAACCCAGATTGCCCTGAACAATATCTTCTTTGACTACAATAAAACTGACCTGAACAAGGAATCTTTTGGAGAACTGAATCGACTCGTTGACATGATGAAACAGAATCCAAAGATGAAAATTGCCATTGGTGGCCACACCGACTCCAAAGGTTCTGATGAGTACAATATAAAACTAGCCTCAGATCGGGCAGAAGCGGTACAGGCTTACCTCATCAAAAAAGGAATCGCCGCCAACCGTATGTCAATTAAAACATTGGGCAAATCTGATCCACTCACAGCCAACGAAGAAAGCATGGATGGTGCTGCTCTGAACCGGCGTGTGGATATCACGTTTGACGGCAGCGAGTAGGTCCTGATAAGGATATTTTTTCCTGCAATTCCGGGTTACAAAGCCGGTTTAAGAAATGGAAATGAAGCTCTGAACTGATCCAGTTCGGAGCTTTTTAGTTTACAGGTCACGATGCATTCTTCTTTGAGTGCCGGTATCATTGGGGTGCCTTTAAAATCGATAACAACCGAATGGCCCGGATACATTGCCTCACCTTCGGCCCCATAGCGGTTTGTGGCAGCGAAATAGGATTGGTTTTCGATGGCTCTGGCCGGAATCAATGTATCCCAGGCCTGAATCCTGGGAGAAGGCCAGTGTGCACTGCAAACGATGAGATCAAAGTAAGGAGCCTTGTTTCGTACGGATTCCGGGAAACGCAGGTCAAAGCAAATGATGGCTTTTATCCGCCAGCCCAGGTATTCGAAGATCGCGTCTTTTTGTCCTGCACTGAACATTTTATCTTCACCAGAAAAGGCAAATACATTGACTTTGTCGTAGTACTGAATGGTACCGGAAGGTTCTACAAACAACATCCGGTTGAATACCTGTCCATTTTCATCAATGGCTACCGAGCCGCAGATGGCTCCCTTTTTTCGAGCAGCCATTTGCTTCATCCAACGGGTCGTGTACAATCCCATTTTTTCCGCCTTCATATGGAACGCATTGCGGTAACCGGTGTTGAACAGTTCCGGCAACAGATAGATATCTGATTCAGATGAGTCTCGTTCCAGTAATTCTTCCAGATGCGACAAATTGCCTTCAACACTGTCGAATGCCACATTTGCCTGCACCAGTGAGATGGATAGTTCTTCTTTTTTCATGATTCTTCTGATTCTGTCTGTGGTTCTTTTGGTTGATAACCCTGGGCTAGAAATGCGAAAAGTGCATCGGTCCGGGCTTTTCCCAGTTCTTTTTCAATTTCTTCCCGATGTTCAGTTTCCCGGATTTGTCCGATCGATTGAAACCGTTTGTAGATGAACTCAACAGATTTATTGCCCAGGCCTTTAACTGATTCCAGTGCTGTTTTAAGAGATGCTTTGCTCCGTTTGCTCCGGTGAAATGTAATGCCGAAACGATGGGCTTCGTCCCTTGCCCTTTGCAAAACCTTCAGTGTTTCCGATTTTTTATCCAGATACAGCGGATATGGATCTTCCGGGTAGTACAGTTCTTCCAGTCGTTTGGCGATGCCCACAATTGGAATGGAGCCATACAATCCCAGCGATTTGAGAGCCTCGCAGGCTGACGACAACTGCCCCTTACCGCCGTCAATGAGTATGAGATCGGGCAACGGCTGGTTTTCTTCAAGCTGTCTTTTGTAGCGACGGGACACCACTTCGAACATGGTGGCGAAATCATCAGGACCCACAACAGTCTTAACATTAAAATGACGGTATTCCTTTTTTGCAGGAGCAGCATCAATAAAACAGACCATGGCCGAAACCGGGTTGGTGCCCTGAATATTGGAGTTATCAAAACACTCAATTCGCTTAGGCAACCGATCCAGACGGAGGTCGCTTTTCATTTTGTTGAGGATTCGGTCTGTCCGGTTATCTGACTGTGCCTCAATGGCTCGGGTGATTTTTTCCTTTTTGTAATAGAGCACATTTTTCAGTGCCAGATCGAGAAGTTTCTTCTTTTCACCCCTTTGCGGAACGTGGGTTTGCACGCCAGGAATGTCGAAATCCAGCACTACATTACTGATGAGTTCTTTGGCCCTGGAATCGAATATTTCTTTTGCCAGGACAATGGCATGACCCACCAGTTCAGGATCGGTTTCATCCAGTTTCTTTTTGAACTCAAACGTATGAGTTTGTGAAATGGAACCTTCGGAAATCGCGAGGAAGTTAATGTAAACATTGTCATCCTGGCTGCTCATGGCAAATACATCCAGGTCGTCCATATCCGGATTCACCACCACAGAATGACTTTGCCAGTTTTCAATCAGTTCCAGTTTTACCTTTGCTTTCTGAGCTTTTTCAAATTCCAGTTCGGCGGCATATTCCTGCATTTTCTCCCTGAAATACTGTTTTGCCAGTCCGGTTTTTCCTTTGATGATCTGTCTGGCCTGTTCGATTTCTTCAAGGTACTCTTTTTCGTCCTGAAGACCCACACAAGGCCCTTTGCAATTGCCCAGATGGAATTCAAGGCAGACTTTGAATTTCTTTTTCCGGACGTTGTCTTCGCTCAATACCAGGTTACAGGACCGGAACGTGAATACCTTTTTGAAGAGTTCCAGCAAGGCCTTCATCATACGCACTGAAGCAAAAGGACCATAGTAATTGCCTTTGTCAGCAATCCGGCGCCGGGTGGGATAAATTTTAGGGTAGCGTTCAGATGTAATGATGAGGTAAGGATAACTTTTGTCGTCCTTTAAATTGATGTTGTACCTGGGCTGATGCTGTTTGATCAGGCTGTTTTCCAGCAGAAGGGCATCGTATTCATTGTCTACAAGAGTGAACTCAATGTGGTGAATCTGGGATACGAGCCGGGCAGTTTTCCGGTCGGTGTAAGTTTTAGTGAAATAGCTGGAGACCCGTTTTTTCAGATTCTTTGCCTTTCCGACATAGATCAGAATGCCTTCCTCACTGAAATATTTATAAACGCCGGGATGCTCTGGAAGGTTGGTAAGAGATGAGTAGTTGTCCTTTAGCATTTTACTTCCCGAACTTCCTTAAAATGATTTATTGAGAATCTCTCTGATAATTTGGTCCTTCAAAATTAACCAAAGAATTGGGACAATTTGATATTCTGCAAAGACAGCCATTCTGAAAATTAAGTTTCTTTGTGACCATTTCATTATTAAAATATGTCAGATAAAAACACATTGGTCTGCTGGTTTGAAAGAATCATTTCATATTTCACTGAATCTACATGGGCAGTTCTTCTGAAGGGCTCTTTGCTCATATTCCTTGGGCTTTACTTTTTTTCATCCGGATCGATGAAGCTCGTGGGAATTGCATCGCCTTTTTTTATCGTACCTTTTGTGATAACGATGGGTGCAAACAGATGGGATTTGTTTTTTAACACCTTTAAAACAGGGATTGTTCTTTCGGTCCTGGCGATCCAAGTTTTCTTATTCTCTCTCAATATTTATCTTGAATACTATTCCTTAAACTTCAATTTCTTTGACACTGGGTTTTTCTGGAACCCGATAGCGAATTTTTCCCAGGGTCATGGCTTTTATAATTCACAGCTTCAGTTAAGTGAATTTGCCGATCATTTTTGCCCTGCACTTCTGCTTTTTTTTGCCCCATTATATTCTGCAATTCCCGATGCGGTATTGCTCCCAATTGCCAGGATTGGATTCATTGTTCTTTCTTTTTTTCTGTTTTATCGTCTTCTCATTTTTTATGGACTTGACGCAGGAAGAAGGAGTTTCCTTCTTTTGTTCTGGGTGATCAACATAGGCTTCGTGAATTTTATGGGCTTTGAGTTTCAGTCATCGAATTTGATTGTCCCGTTTGTTTTTTTGTTATTTCAACTATTTGAGTCAAAGAAATACCTCTGGTTTGCACTTGTTTCAATATTGGTAATTAGTCTCAAAGAGAATGGGGCACTTGTGATCATTTCAATTGGAGTATTCTCCATGGTGTATTTGGATCGGTTGAAACCTGGACTTGTTTTGATCGTTGCCGGAACAATTTTATTATGGTCGTTGCCTAGAATTGTAATGCCTTTATTATCAGGAGTTCCTGGAGCAAATGATTCTGCCTTCGACCCATTTTGTTGTATTCCTGACAAGCTAAATTTTCTTTTTCTTGTGCTAATGTGTTCCGGATTTGCTCTTCTTTTTCATCCGAGGGCATTATTGGTTCTGATTCCGGCGATGGCTGGAAGTTTATTGATCGGTAGACCTGGTGCACATACACTTACGTTTCACTATCAGGATATACCTCTTGCGGTAAGTTATTCATTATTAGGATTTCTGTTGTCCAGAGACAGAGAAATCTGGCCATCTACTGTTATTTCAAGTGCAGATTTTAGGGTGCTAGCGGCTATCCTTTTTGGAGTTGCATTTTATCAGAATCAATATTCAGCGAATTATTTTGTTCAGGCTCATACTCCAACTGATCAAACTATTGCCGCCATTGATGCTATTGACAAGTTTCGCAAGGATTACAATGGCACAAGCCGGATCTGGGCACAGACTTGCCTGGCATTTTATTTGAGCTCTGAGAATAAAATCAAATGTATTCTTGATGCCAATCAAACAATAATGGATGCAGAAGCCAATTATGTTGTGTTGTGTGACGCTGCTCCTGGAAGGTGGCCAATAGATGCAGATTACGAGAGGCTGAAAGCATTGATGAGGGAAGATGTGCAAAAAGGAGTTAGGGTTGAACATCTTGGTTACCCACCCCTCATCATATTTGAACGTAGGTAACAATAGCCCGGTAATTTTTTCGATTCCTGATAAAAAAGATTGCAGCAATTGGAGGATTTGTGAGATAATCCAGGTGACTGTTCTTTTGTTTATTGGAATGGATAACGGTCGTTTTTCACACAGAAATGCTGCAAGAATCATTTAATTTGCACCCAGATATAAAACAATGAAAAAGAACATTCTCATAACCGGTGGTGCCGGATTTATCGGATCCCATGTGGTTCGTCTTTTTGTTAATCAATATCCTCAATATCATATCTTTAACCTGGATGCTCTCACTTATGCCGGTAATTTGGCCAACATCCGGGACATAGAATCCAAACCAAACTATACGTTCATCAAAGGCGATATTACGGACGGTGCGCTAATGTTGGATCTCTTCCGTCAGTATTCGTTTGACGGGGTCATTCACCTCGCGGCAGAGAGCCATGTGGACCGGTCGATTTCAGATCCGCTGTCGTTTATCATGACCAACGTGGTCGGAACAGCCAACCTACTTAATGCTGCCAAAGCCAGCTGGAACGGTAATTTCGAAGGAAAACTCTTCTATCATGTTTCGACCGATGAAGTCTACGGTTCATTGCACAACCCCGAAGATTTCTTTCTTGAATCCACACCATACGATCCGCAATCGCCATATTCGGCTTCCAAAGCTGGCAGTGATCATTTAGTTCGGGCTTACCACAACACATACAAAATGCCGGTGGTGATCACCAACTGCAGCAACAACTACGGTCCCAATCAGTTTCCGGAAAAGCTCCTTCCACTGATGATCAACAACATTCTGAAAGGAAAGCCGCTTCCGGTGTACGGAAAAGGTGAAAACGTTCGGGATTGGTTGTTTGTCGTAGATCATGCCCGGGCCATCGATATGGTATTTCACAATGGAATTACCGGCGAAACCTACAACATCGGGGGGTTCAACGAATGGAAGAACATCGACATCGTGCATCTTCTTTGCCGGGTGATGGACCGGAAAATGAACAAGCCCGAAGGCACTGCCGCTTCGTTGATTACCTATGTGAAGGACAGGGCGGGTCACGATCTTCGATACGCAATTGATGCCAATAAAATTATGAAAGAACTGGGCTGGGAACCGAGCCTTCAGTTTGAAGAAGGTTTGGAGAAAACCATCGACTGGTATCTTGCCAATGCTGAATGGATGGACGAAATCACTTCCGGTGCATACCAGCAGTATTACGAAAACCAGTATACGAGCCGGTAGTTCTGATTGCCGGAAAAAAGTAAGTTACCGGTTGCTGATCGGAGTGAAGTAAACTTTCGGTGGAAGTTTAGATGCAAGCTCCAGAAACTTCCGGAACACTTCGACACCCTTCCAGAAATCAGTGATCTTGATTCGTTCGTTGGTTCCGTGAATCGATTCCACATCCGTGCGGCTCATCAGAACCGGTGTTATTCCGTATGTCGGAATTCTGAACTGACGAAAATAGTTGTTGTCACTGGATGCCGGAAACAGAATCGGTGCCGTTTTGGCGCCGGGAAATGTTTCCTGAATAGCCCTTGCGAAACATTGGTATTCAAATAAATCAGGGCTTGATTCCTCTGCTTCGGGGCACTGATTCAGAATGCTGACTTTAAACCGTGGTTCAATCAGTCCGTATTTTATTTCCCGGATAAACTTTTTGATTTTGGTCTGCGGCAACAAGCGGCAATCAAGAAAGGCAGTTGCCCTTGTGGAAATCTGATTGGGCGGCCCAGGCGGGTTGAACATATTGGTCAATACTGCCGTGTTCTGCAGCATTGCTGAGAAAACGGGTTCCCTTTCCATTACTTTTCTGACAACCGGCCTGAATATTTTCCAGTGAATGTGCCGGATCACCCAGCCCGTAAATCCTCCTTCCAGGTTTCCCAGTTCCCGGAACATTCGCTTGGTGGTGGTGTGAAATTCGATTCGACCTTCCACCTGTCCGAGTTTGTGCAGGGCCTTCATCATATCCTTGTTTACATAACTACTGGGCGGTGCAGCCCCATGTCCAAATGAGCTGAATTTCAGATCCAGTCTCAACCATAAATTCACTTTTTCAGCCACGGCTATTCCGAAAACCGGCATTTCCGGGTAGGAGGGAACAATCCCTTTAATGCCGGATCCTCCTTCTCCATATACGGCCCATGGCTGGAGTTTATCCATATAATAATCAACCAGTGCTCTGGCCCCACGAAACCCTCCGGTTTCTTCGCCGCAAACGGCCAGGATGGTCACATTAAACGGCAATTCCTGCCCTTGCACAGATTCCTTAAATCGGACCAGACCACCCAGTTGCATAAAGGTTAAACCTTTGGCATCCAATGCTCCACGGCCTACAAAGTCAGAGTCTGTCCGGGTACCGGCAAACGGATGAAACCGCCATTCCACAGAATCACTTGCGCCCACCACATCCAGATGACTTAAGAGAATGAGGTTGGGTTTTTTGGTGGAAAGAGGGTAAATCGACAGAGCAATATTGATGGACGTATCAGTGCAATTGAGGCATTCGCTCACCAGTCCAAACGAATCTCCCAATTCTTTCAGATACCGTCCGGCTGCATATTCGTCGCCTGATATGGATCGTATCCGGAGGTAGGTTAGAAAGGAATTTTCAAATTTTGATGAATCAGGGGAAGGAGGAATTCTGGCAATTGAAGGCAGAGATATGGAGAGAAATGCAACGACAAACAGAAACCAGACATTCCGGGAGTATCCGGAAATCAGATGGTAAAAAAAAGATGAATGGTTTCGTCCTGCCAATGAAATTCTATGTTGGAGAAAGCGGTTCCGGATGAGGGAGATACGCATTCTGACGGCAATTTTAACAGAAAGCTGAATCATAGGCCGTTTTTTATTCCTTTCTTTGCGGTAAAGAATTGATTGACAAGTTTTTGAAACAGAAAGTAACGTCCTGAAGCATGGAGGGTTTGGTATTTAAATCGACCGGGAGTTGGTACAAAGTTCAGGCAGAGGACGGCATCTTCTACGATTGCCGTCTCAAAGGAAAACTCAAACTATCCAAAACCGGTGCCACCAATCCGGTTGCCGTTGGCGACAGAGTCGTGCTGGAACTGGAAGATGGCCAGGCAGGGCAGGGCGTCATTTCCGAAATCCGGGATCGGGACAACTACATCATCAGGAAGTCGGTGCACAAAACCGGTCAGGCACATATTCTGGCTTCCAACATCGATCAGCTTGTCGTCATTGCCTCTCTCACATTGCCCAGAACATCTCTTGGTTTTATTGACAGACTTCTCGTTTCAGCCGAATCCTATGGCATTCCAGCCAGAGTGGTGTTCAACAAAGTCGACCTTCTTTCAGAAGAAGAAAAAGAATACGTCGGTATTCTGGCCGATATGTACACTTCAATCGGCTATCCGGCTTTGGTGACGTCGGTGGTGGATGATCTGAACATCGGGGAATTCAACCAGTTGCTTTCCGGGAAAACCAGCCTTTTGTCCGGACATTCAGGCGTTGGAAAATCTACATTGGTAAACACCATCGCACCCGATCTTCGCCTTAGTACACAGGAAATTTCACTTTTCGCCAACAAAGGAAAGCACACCACCACCTATGCCGAAATGTTCCGTCTGGATGAAAATACCCTCATCATCGACACTCCAGGCATTAAGGAACTGGGGTTGATGGAAATGGAAGAAGATCAATTGAGCCATTATTTCCCCGAAATGCGTTCGTATTCACAGCACTGCAAATTTTACAACTGCACCCATCGCCATGAACCCGGATGTGCTGTCCTTCAGGCTCTGGATGAAGGAAAACTTCCACTGACCCGGTACGACAGTTACCTGAGTATGGTGGAAAACGACGACAATCGTCGGTAATATTCAGTCCTTCTTCTCCCTCATTTGCATCCATGTCCGGAACTGGCGAAAGGCCTTGTAAACCGGGTACATAAAAGGAAGAGATCCGGCCAATTTATAAAGGACGGTATCGCTCCATTTCTGATTTCCCGTCCTTTCTAGAACCTGGTAAAACAACCGGGCTTCTTCCGGTAACTGCAAACCAAAACACATCCGCAGATGGTATCGGGTGAAACCAGCCATTGATCCGGGATTCGTTCGGAATTCGGGCCATTGTTCAATTCGCTCGAGAATCTGTATGGTGGACTGGAGAATTTTCCGGTTTCGTTTGAGTAGGAGGGAAGCCGACATAGACGCCGAATGTTTGCGGTAGGTAATGACTGGTTCAGGATGAAACAACACAGGATGATGGTGTGAAATCCGGAGCCAGGCGTCCCAGTCTTCGTAGTGTAAATTTTCATCGTAGCCACCCAGATTCAGCAAGGCTTCTTTGTTGAAAAGAACCGCCGGTGGGCAGATAAAGGGTTGGCTCAAAAGCTCCGGTAGAATTTTTCCTTCCGGGAAGGTGTCCCGTGGGATGGTTTCGGAAAACAGCTTTCGTTTCCCCGTTTCCTGATCCAGAACGATACCGTCTGCATAACAGAAGCCAATGTCCGGAGCCGATTCTGCCCGGGCCACCCATTGCTGCAAAGCGTCTTTTTCAAGGAGATCATCTGTAGCAAAATCGATCACCCATTTTCCGGAACATTGATGGAGAAGTTGGTTAAAGGTGCGGCAATTTCCCAGATTTTTTTCCTGAAGAACGAAGTGCCAGTCTGGTCGTTTTTGTTTCCAGCGACGCAGAATCTCAGGTGAAGAATCGGAACTGGCGTCGTCCACAACCCACACATCGGCATGAGGATACGTCAGGTTTTCGATCGACAGCAATGCCTCGTCCAGGAATTTTTCATGGTTGAAACACAGGGCCAGAATACTTACAACCGGGTGATTCACAGCAGTATTTTCCGATAGTTTAACACGATGGCCAGCCAGTACAGACAATACCGGATGGCATGCGCCAGAAACATTCCTTCAAAACCAAAGATCTGAAACAGTCCGTATGTGAGGCCAATCTGAATGGCGACGGAACCTGTTTCAAGCCAGAAATAGAAACGGGTGTGCCCCATGGCCAGCATCACAATGGCGATCACATAGGTGCTGCTTTTGAAAAAATCACCAAACAGCTGCATTTTGGTCCAGTTTGGATCGGCCACAAATTCTTTCGAGAATAGAACAGGGAGAAGAACCGGATAGAGCCAGTAAAGCATCGCCATTCCAACCAACAGTACCACCAGACTTTGCCGGAATATAGGCCTGAGAATTTCCCTTAATTTGGGAATGTGAGAGGC